>CAYNKD010000044.1:0-7709 GCA_964397735.1 uncultured bacterium
TATCTCGCGCTTAACTTCCGCCTTGATAGGTGGCTTGGCTATCTCGCGCTTAACTTCCGCCTCTATTGGTTTTGTGTTTATTTTCTGATGAAGGTCAAAAGCAATAATCCTCCAAAGGGTGAGACCTTCCTTTTCCCATTTAAGATTTTTTTTCAACTCGATAATTTCATCCTGAATAATAAATATTTCTTTTTCTTCCCAATTATCAGAGAGTTCGGTCTTTATTTGATAATAACTTTCATAATCTTTTATTTTTTTGTAGATAAGGATATTGTGAAGATATTCGATTAATTGATCCATGAATGGCCATATTGATACACCATTGGTAAATAGTTTTTCTACATGAATAAGAGATTTTGTTGAATCTTCGTCTTTTAGGCAGTCCATAAAAGACTCAATACCCATTATGTCGCTCAGGCCAAAAAGATTGAATGCATCTTTTATCTTGATTTCTTTTTCGGAAAATGTTGATAATTTTTCCAAATTTCCAAGGGCATCCCTTGCACTTCCTTCTGAAATGTAAGAGATAAGCTCACTCACCCCTTTTTCAATGTCGATTTTTTCTTTTTTAGAAACTTTTTCTATCAATTTTGTCAAGTCTGTACTTTTATGAGCATTAAAGGTGAGATTTTGACATCTACTCTTGATAGTTTCAGGAACCTTTTCAGGATTAGTTGTTGCTAATATAAATATCACATGTTCTGGAGGGTCTTCTATGGTTTTCAGAAGAGCGTTAAACGCTGCTTTTGAAAGCATGTGAACCTCGTCAATAACATATACTTTTTTAGTTCCTTCTGGAGGAGAGAATCTCATCTCTTCTTGCAAATCTGAAACATCTGAAACAGACCTGTTGCTTGCCCCGTCAATTTCAGAGATACACATTGAATTTCCCTGGAAAATAGAAAATACTATTTCTTCTTTCAGGTTAGGTTCAAAATTTTTAGAAAGTTTTTTTGAATTGATTGCAGCTGCAAATATTCTTGCTGTACTTGTTTTCCCAGTTCCTCTAGGCCCATAAAAAAGCCATGCATGAGGTATCTTTTGAACTTTTAAACAATTAAGTAATATTTTTTTTGTTATTGACAACCCTATAAGGTCCCCAAATTGCTTGGGTCTATATTTGTTGTATAAAACTTCAGTCATTTATCAATTCTCTTACTTTTTTACAAATTCCTTTTTCATCTAAGCCAAATTTTTCCCTATAAATGCTTTGACTTCCGTGCTTAACAACAATATCAGGAACTGCAAGGGATGAAATTTTAGTCTTACTTAGTAGGTTTTGTTCTTGAAGAGACTCTAAAACAGCAGCTCTAAATCCTCCAATTTCACTATGTTCTTCTATAGTCAGAATTCTTTTTGTTTTTGCAGCTTTATTTATCAGATTCTTGTCCAAGGGTTTTATCCATATTGGATCTGCAACGAAACAGCTTATTTTTTCATTTTCTAATTTTTTTGCAGCCTCCATGGCCGTATAAACAGAAGGGCCTATTGCAAGAATTGCAATATCTTTTCCATCTTTCAAGATCTCTCCTTTCCCTACTGAGAGCTCTTTCTCTTTTCTTTTTGGGATATTAGGTACAGACCCTCGTGGGTACCTTATTGCAAATGGTTTTTTGTTTTTGTATAGACCGCACTTTAATAATTCTTTTATAGAGTAAGAATCTCTTGCTGCGCTGATTACCATATTTGGAAGACACCTTAAGTATGACAGGTCATAAAAGCCTTGAGCGCTTGACCCATCCCCTCCAACAATTCCAGATCTATCCATCGCAAAAACAACATGAGCATTTTGAAGCATTACATCATGAACAACCTGGTCATAACCTCTTTGAAGAAATGTTGAATAAATTGCACATATAGGTTTTAATCCTGACAATGCCATTGCTGCACTTGCTGTAACGGCATGTTGTTCTGATATCCCAACATCAAAGAATCTCTCAGGAATTTTTTTCCTGAATTCACTTAAGCCTGTTCCCTCGGCCATTGCTGCTGTTAATGCAACAATATCTTCATCTTTTTCTGCAAGTTCTATTACGGAATTTGTAAATGATTTTGAGAAACTGGGCATTTTATTTTTTGAGGAAGGAGAGACACCATGTCTTTTTACAGGATTTTTTTCACTTTCATGGTCTCCTTTCCCTTTTTTTGTCAGAACATGAAGAAGAACTGGTCTATCCTCTATATTTTTTGACGATTCCAGAATGTCTGTCAGTTGCCTGATGTCATGTCCATCTATAGGGCCAAAATATCTAAATCCGAATGATTCAAAAAGAGCCCCTTCTTTAAAAAAGAAATTTCTTATCCCATCTTTTATATTGGATAGTGTTTTTGCAAAACTTTTGCTTATTTTTGATTTCGACAAGATGCTTGAGGTTTTTCTGAGTGTTTTTCTGTATTTTTTTGCCATTCTTAATTTTGTTAAGAATTTATTTACCATTCCTACATTTGGAGAAATGGACATTTCATTGTCATTCAGAATAACGATCAAGGGGTAGGGTTTTCCTCCCAGGTTATTGATTGCCTCCCACGCCATTCCAGCAGTTAAAGCTCCATCTCCAATTACTGCTACAACATAATCTTTATTGTTTTTCTTTTTTTGAGCTTCAAGAAATCCATAAGATGCTGAAAGGGATGTACCCGCGTGACTTCCTCCAAATGAGTCGTATTTTGACTCTTCTATATCTAGGAAACCAGAAAGCCCTTCGTATTTTCTCAACGTTTCAAAATTCTTAAATCTTCCTGTAATCATCTTGTGTATATATCCCTGATGTCCAACATCAAAAATTATTTTGTCTTTAGGGCAATTGAAAATTTTATGTATCGCTAAGGTAATTTCAACAACACCTAAGTTACTTGCCAGATGTCCTCCGGTTCTAGGTATCTGATTTATAAGAAATTCTCTTATTTCGCTTGAAAACTCTTTAAGTTCATGCAAATTCATTTTCTTTAAATCTTCAGGAGTTTTTATTGATTCAAGGATTTCTTTTTTCATATTTTTTTTGTTTTTATTAAGTCTGATGCAAAAAGTCTAGATTCATTGTCTATCATAAGAACTTCATTAATTGTTTTTGGATTTTTTGGAGTCATTCCAATTAGTGTTTTTTCAATAACTTTTGGGATTTGGGTAAATTTAATTTTTCCTTCGAGAAAGTTGCTTACTGCAATTTCATTACTTGCATTCAGGACTATAGGATGACCATTTTCTTTAATGCCTGCCTCTCTTGCTAATTTATAGCATGGATACAAACTTTCATCTAGTTTTTGAAGTTTAAAGCCTCCTTCAAAGGAGGAATCTTCCATTGTTGATATTCTTTTTGGATATTCAGGATATGAAAGGGCATGGTTGATTGCATAAGACATTTGTGGAGGATTTACAAACATTGATGATGTTCCATCTTTCCAATGAACTATTGCATGAATTTTTGATTCTGGATGAATTACAGAATCGATTTTTTCTATAGGCATTCCGAAAAGTATGCTTGCTTCAATTATTTCCAAGCCTTTATTCATGAGCGTCGCAGAGTTTATTGACACAAGTGGACCCATATTCCAAGATGGGTGACTCAAGGCCTCTTTGGGAGTTACATTTTCTAATTCATGAAGTTTTTTCGACAGGAAAGGGCCTCCCGAAGCTGTTATTGTGAGTTTTTCAATATTTTTATTTTTTTTTGAGTTATTCAAAAGTCTAAAAATTGAATTGTGTTCACTGTCTATAGGGATGATTTTTCCACCATTCTGCATTTCTGCTTCAAGTATCAAGTTTCCTGCAGCTACTATGCTTTCCTTGTTTGCTAGTGCAACTTTTTTCCCAGCTTTCAAGGCAAGATAGGTTGCTTCGATTGCTGCTGTTCCAGGTATTGCCATGACAACAAGATCAACATCATTTTGTTGTACGAGAGTATTGATAGAGTCTTTTCCTGAAAGTATCTTTTTTCTTCCCCTTGGAAGGGTATCTTTCTTATTTGGATTTGCAACAATTATTTTTTTTGAGTTTAAAAAATCTCCATATTCAAAAAGTTCTTTTGTGTTGCTGTTTGAGGTCAGTCCTATTGTTTTGTATTGATGCCTAAACTTTGAATCGAGGAGTCTTATTGTCTGTTTCCCAATAGATCCAGTAGCCCCAATTATTGCAATTCCTTTCAATCTTTGGGGTCCCCTGTCCTGATTGCTAATACGCAATTATGTCCACCAAATCCAAAACTATTGTTCAGGAACGTTCTGTATTCATGCTTGCGTGCCTTATTTGGAACATGATCCAGATCACACCTTGGGTCAGGATTTTCCAAGTTAAGTGTTGGAGTTACTGTATTGTTAATGCCCCCCATGATTCCACATATGGCTTCAATAGAGCTTGAGGCACCTAGCAAATGCCCAAGTTGAGATTTAGGAGCAGAAACAGGAATTTTTTCTGCATGTTTTCCCAAGGCGTTCTTTAATGCTTTGACTTCTGTTGGATCATTGAATAGCGTTCCTGTTCCATGTGCAGAGACATATTCAACTTCTTCTGGCTTCAAGCTTGCTTCTTCTAAGCAGTTTTTAATTGCTCTGGTCATTATTCTTCCTGATGTATCTGGAGCAACTATATTCCGTGCGTCACAAGTTTCTCCCATTCCTAGTATTTCAGCATAAATTTTTGCACCTCTTGCCCTTGCTGAAGATTCGGATTCAAGCAAAAGCATTCCAGAGCCTTCAGAAAGAATTGTTCCTGAGCGATTTTTGTCAAATGGCTTTAGAACATTGACTTCGTAAGGGTCTTTCGTTGCCGCAACAGCTCTTGCACGATGGAAGAATACAACAATAAATTCATCAAAATAATCAGAAGATCCTGCAAGCATCAAGTCTGCATGTCCATATTTGATTTTCCTATAGGCATTTCCTATTGCGGTATTGCCGGTTGCACACGTAACACTAAAGCTTTCATTTGGACCTTCTAACCCAAAGTGGATTGCGGGCCATGCACTTGCACCATTAACTGTATACCTTACGCCGGTAAAAGGGCTGACTCCCCTAAGCCCTTTTTCCAGATATTTTTTATAGTTCTTTAAACCTGTCCCAACTCCTCCATTGCTAGACCCGCTCGAAACACCAAATCTAGACCTGTCAGTTTTTTCTAAATCTATTTTTGAGTTTTTGATTGCCAGGTCTGAAGCAATTACTGAATAAGCTTGAAACGGGTCAATTTTTTTAGTGATCTTTGGAAGCCAGTCTGATATTTTGAAACTTTCAGGAATTTGTCCTCCAACCTTACATCTAAACTCTTCTGATCGGGAACTTAATCCTTGAATTGGTTTTATTGCTAATTTGTTGTTTGACATTGATTCCCAAAGTTTGTCAACACCAACTCCAAAAGGGGTAATAGAACCCATCCCAGTTACAAAAACTCTTTCAAGCATTTTTTATCATCTTTCTCAACACGGTTGGAAGTATTCCCCCATTTCTATAGTATTCAATTTCTACAGGAGTATCAAGCCTGACTTTTGTCTCAAACTCAAATTCACTGGCATCAATTCGAATTGCTTTTACTTTTATTTTTTGTCCTGGTTTTAGTTCTTTTTCTATACCTAAAATACTAAATTTTTCATTTCCTTTTATTCCAACTTTTTCAGCATTTTCTCCATTCAGGAAGCAAAGAGGTAAAACCCCCATGCCAACAAGGTTTGATCTATGTATTCTTTCAAAACCAGTTGCTATTACTGCCCTTACGCCTAGGAGATTTGTTCCTTTTGCTGCCCAATCTCTTGATGATCCTGTTCCATATTGATCACCTGCAATTACAACTAAGGGAATATTTTCTTTTTTGTATTTTTCAGAAGCTTCAAAGACTGTCATTGTTTCATTTGAATCAAAGTGCTTGGTGAAACCTCCTTCCTGTTTGACAAGCTTGTTTCTTATTCTCACGTTGGCAAAAGTTCCCCTGACCATCACTTCATGGTTTCCTCGTCTTGATCCATAGGAATTGAAATCAAAGAAGGTAACACCATTTTCTCTTAGGTATTTTGCAGCAGATGTTTTTGGGGATATTGCACCAGCAGGACTTATATGATCGGTTGTTACGGAATCTTCCAAATAAAGCAATGCTCTAGCATTTTCAATTGGTTCAATTTCTTCAATTTTTGTAGAAACACCTTTGAGGAAAGAGGGTCTTTTAATATATGTTGAATCTTCATCCCACTGAAACAGAGATGATTTTTTTGATTCAATTGAGTCCCATTTTTCTTCCTGGGTTACCCCTTTGTACTTTTCTATAAATGTTTCAGGTTTTATGTGTTCATTTACCATTTCAAGAATTTCTTCTTTTGTTGGCCATATATCCTTTAAGAATACAGGGTTGCTTTTATGGTCTTTTCCTATTGGTTCTGAATCTAAGTTTATATTCACTGTTCCAGCGATTGCATAAGCTACAACTAGAGGAGGGCTTCCAAGGAAATTGGCTTTTACATGAGAATGTATTCTTCCTTCAAAATTTCTATTTCCAGAGATGACACTTGAAACGATTAGATTTGATTCCTCTATCCCCTTGGTAATTTCTTCATCCAATGGGCCAGAATTTCCTATACAGGTTGTACATCCGTATCCAACAATATTGAAACCCTGATAGCTCAAGGATTCCATAAGGTTTGAACTTTCAAGATATTCAGTAACAACCCTTGACCCTGGAGCAAGTGACGTCTTCACCCACGGTTTTGTTTTGAGCCCGAGTTCTTTAGCTTTTTTTGCAACAAGTCCAGCTGCAATCATGACTTCCGGATTGCTTGTGTTTGTACAGGATGTTATCGCAGCAATCACAACATCACCATGACTTAAGTGAAATTCATTTCCGGTTTCATTTTTTACCAAGGACTCGTTGTTGACCTCATCTTCTTCAAGGCCATGGTTTTGGTTGTCGACTGGCCTTGTCAAGGATTTTTGGAATTCATCCTTCATGTTCTTGAGGCTTATTCGATCCTGAGGTCTTTTTGGACCTGCCAGTGAGGTCTCAACTTTCGAGATGTCAAACTTGATGACCTTCGTATATTCGATTTGATTTTCCTGATAGTCTTCAAAAAGATTTTGTTTCTGCAGATAATTTTTAACATTTTCGACATGACTCTTCTTTCTTCCTGTATCAGAAAGGTAACCAATTGTGGTTTCGTCAATCGGAAAGAATCCGCAGGTTGCACCATATTCAGGACACATATTTGAAATTGTTGCCTTATCAGGGAGAGAAAGGTGCTTGACCCCCTCTCCAGTAAATTCAACAAACTTTCCAACAACATCATTTTCCCTAAGCACTTCTGTCACTGCCAGCACTAAGTCTGTTGCAGTTATTCCAGGGTTGGGTTTTCCGATCATCTCAAACCCGACAACATCAGGCAAGAGCATGTATATTGGCTGTCCCAGCATTACGGCTTCAGCTTCTATGCCGCCAACTCCCCATCCAAGCACACCCAAGCCATTTATCATTGTCGTGTGTGAGTCCGTACCAACAACAGTGTCAGGAAAAAAGGCCTTGTCTGAATCCTGCACAACCTCAGCAATCCATTCAAGGTTGACCTGATGAACTATCCCTCTTCCCGGTGGGACAACCCTGAATTTTTCTACATTTTTCTGACCCCATTTAAGGAAACTGTATCTTTCATTGTTTCTCTTGTATTCAATCTCAAGATTCTTTTGGAGGGCGTTGTCAAACTTTCCCGAATAGTCAACTTGGACAGAATGATCTATAACAA
>CAYNKD010000045.1:0-7301 GCA_964397735.1 uncultured bacterium
ATACAAGTTGTATTTTTTACGCATTTTGCGTTTTTATAATTTTTATATAAGGGGTCTGCTATGTCAAAAAAGCTTTCTAATAGTTCTTTCGAAAAAATAAAGGATTTCTCAGTACAGAGAAAATTTACTGATGCAATTGAGCATGACTTGATTCATCATCAGAAAAAAAGTTATGAACATTTCACGATAAAGGGTATAGATCGTGTGATGAGGGAAGTTTTCCCTGTGACTTTTGATGATAAGAAGGTAACACTCTCTTTGCCAGAAGGCATGGCTTCTTTTAAGCTAGATAATCCTGACGAATCAATAGAAACTTGCAGGAAGCTTGGAAAAACTTACGCAACCTCTCTTTCAATTCCTGTTCAGCTTTACAGAGAAGAAACTGGAGAATTCAAAGTTCAGGAGCTAAGGATTGGGAATATTCCAAAGATGACACCAAGTGCTACTTTTATTATTAATGGGATTGAAAAGACTTGTGTTTTTCAGCTCTTGAGAAGCCCTGGAATATTCTTCAAACAGGAAAATTCAGGTCAAAAAAATGAAAACAATGTTGCAAAATTTGTCCCATCAAGAGGTAATTGGATGGAGTTCAACCTAGACTCAAAGAAGAGATTCTGGATTAGGCTAGGTAAGTTTAGAAAATTCCATCTTGCTACATTCTTAAAGGCTTTGGGTTTTGAATACAGGACTGTAAAAGGGAAAGACTATCCTGGAGAATTGGTTTTTGTAAGTGAATCAAAAACAACAGCCATTGATGATGAAAAGATAGACAAGAGAAAAAAACCTGCATCATACAGGAAGCAATTTGTAAAAGTTTGTCAGGGTTGGAAGGCCAAGGCTCCTATAAAGGACGAAAATGGTGAGGTCATTGTGAGGAAAGGTCAAGTTTTGACAAAAGAACATGTAGAAACGATTCAATATCTTCCTGAGAATGATGGAAAAGAGCCTTATGTTGAGCTCGATGTTAAAAGTTATCCAGACTGGAGGGTTGGAAAAGATGAGGATTCTCCATGGGCTTTCCAGAAATGTTTTGAAGACGCTCTTTCTTCAGGGCTTTTAAGCAGGGATGAATGTATTAAAGAAATATATTTAAATTTTAGACCAAATGATCAGGTCCCTTCGTCAGAAGCGGCACTCGATTTTATTTGGAAGAGATTTTTTGAAGGAGAGTATTATGACCTTTCTGAAGTTGGAAGGTACCAGATAAACCAAACTTTCCAGGATGAGGATATACCTTTAGCTCATCAAAGGTTGACGATTCAAGATGTTGTAAAAGGTATTAATTTTTTGATAGGAAAAGTTCGTGAGGAAGAAGAGTCAGATGACATTGATCACTTAGGAATAAGAAGAGTGAGGGGTGTTGGAGAAATGATTTCAGGAGAGCTGAAAAAGGGATTGATGGGCATGATTAAAATGGCTAGAGAAAAATCAAGAACGCAAGATGGAGAAACTCAAACTCCACAAACCTTGATAGTTCCAAAGTTAGTCTTAAGACCTATTGATAGGTTTTTTAGCACTGGTGAATTAGTTCAATTCTTAGATCAAACAAACCCTTTTTCAGAACTTGTACACAAGAGAAAACTTTCAGCCATGGGACCCGGAGGGCTTTCTAGAAAAAGAACAGGTTTTGAGGTTAGGGATGTTCATAAAACACACTATGGAAGAATATGTCCAATTGAAACCCCTGAAGGTGCAAATGTTGGCTTGATTACAAGTTTGTCTTTATGGGCAAGAATAGATGAAAAAGGTTTTATTGAAACTCCTTACATTCCTGTCGAGAAAGGTACTGTTAACTTCCCTAAAAAAGAGACTGATGTTCAATTCTTTAATGCGCTTGAAGAAGAAGATTTTTTTGTTGCTTCCTCTTGTGTTTTTGTTGATGAGAAGAATAAAATTTCAGGACCTTCTCATAAGTCTAGATCTAAAGCAAGTAATTTTAGAGTGAGTGCCAGGCATAAAAGAGAACCTCAATGGGTTGACTCAAAAGAGGTTACGCATCTTGATTTTAGCAATGATCAGCTTGTTGGAGTTTCTGCTTCTTTGATTCCTTTCTTGGAACATGATGATGCAACGAGAGCTTTGATGGGGGCGAACATGTTACGGCAGTCTTGCCCTTTGATTTCACCTTCACCAGCAAAAGTTTTTACTGGAATGGAATCTGCTGCAGCGATGTCAAGTGGATATATATTAAGAGCAAAGGGTGCAGGAAAAATAACAAGCGTTTCTCCTCGAGATTTTGAAGGCGAAAGTCAGATAGCAATTGAATATGATAAGCCTCAAGTTGTTGATGAGACTATGAAAGAGTCTAAAAAACATGTTCTTTCTTTAAGAAGATATGCAAGAAGTAATCAAAGTACAGTTATTGACCAAAAGCCAATAGTTACAGCGGGTCAAAGAGTTAAAAAGGGGGATATCTTGACAGATGGCCCTGGCATCAAGGATGGCGAGTTAGCACTTGGGCAAAACCTTACAGTTGCTTTAATGAGTCTAGATGGCTACAATTTTGAAGATTCAATTGTTGTCAGCGAAAGGATTGCAAAATTAGGACTATTAGATAGTGTCCAAATAGAAAAGTACGAATGTGTTGCTAGAAGAACTCGACTAGGAGAGGAGATCATTACTGCTGACATTCCAAATGAAGACGATTCTTTGTTGGCTAATTTGACCAAAGATGGCATAGTTAGAGTTGGTACTGAAGTTGGCCAAGGCCAATTATTGGTTGGAAAGCTTACACCAAAACCAGAAAAGGAAAGAACCCCTGAAGAGAAACTGATTTGGAAAATAATGAACCAAAAGGGTTCTGATATGAGGAATACATCCTTGAGAATGCCAAGTGGAGAACATGGCGTTGTTATCCGCGTAGATACTCTCTCGAAAGAAGATAGTGGTGTTGAACTGAGACCAGGTGTTTTACAGAAAGTAGATGTTTATGTTGCAATAAAAAGAAGATTGACTGTTGGAGATAAGTTGGCTGGAAGACATGGAAACAAAGGTGTTGTAAGCACAATCTTGCCTGAAGAAGACATGCCTTATTTGTCAGACGGTACTCCAGTCGATGTCATACTTAACCCTTTAGGGGTTCCTTCAAGAATGAATATTGGTCAGCTAATGGAGCTTCATCTAGGTTGGGCAAGCAAACATTCAGGAAGCAGAGCACAAGTTCCTGTTTTTAATGGTTGTTCTATGGAGACAATTCAAGATGAATTAGAGAAAAATGGCCTTAGGAGAGATGGGAAGAGTATTATTTATGATGGAAGAACTGGAGCACGATTAGAAAATGATGTTGTTGTTGGGGTTATGAGTATCATGAAGTTGAACCATCTTGCTGAGGCAAAAGTTCATGCAAGGTCAATTGGCCCTTATTCCCTAATAACACAACAACCTCTAGGCGGTAAAGCTAGAGGAGGTGGACAAAGGTTTGGAGAGATGGAAGTTTGGGCTTTAGAAGCTTATGGAGCAAGCAGGGCTCTGCAGGAGATGCTTACTATAAAAAGTGATGATATTGAAGGTAGGAATCTTGCTTACAAGAAGATGACGAGAGGTGAAGCTATTGACCTTTCTTTAAAGCCAGAAAGTATAAATAATTTAGATAAAGAAATAAGAGGATTGGGTTTGGATTTGGAATTTTTCCAACATGGTGACCAAAATGAATTCTCTGAAGAATTTTCACAAAATACTGATGCCTCAGAAGATTCTGAAACTAAGACAGAATCTGAAAATGTTGATGCTGACAAAGAAGCTAAAGAGGTCAAAGAGGAAGATCAAGAAAAAGTAACATCTGAGGAGAATGAACAAGATGAGTAAAAAACAAATTTCAGCTTTAAGAATTTCTATTGCAAATCCGGAAAAAATTAAAGGTTGGGGTGGAGAGGTTCTTCAACCTGAAACTATAAATTACAGAACCGGAAGGCCAGAGCCAGATGGTTTGTTTTGTGAAAAAATATTTGGACCAACAATTAGCTTTGAGTGCTATTGTGGAAAATACAAAAATGTTAGAAGAGATAATTTGGAATGTGAAGTTTGTGGTGTTTCGGTTACTCATAAAAGGGTTAGAAGAAGATGGATGGGGACAATCAAGTTGGCGGCATCTGTTGTCCACCCTTGGTTCTTGAGCATTCAGCCAAAAAATGTTTTACAGAATGTTTTAGGTTTGTCAAAAAGAGCAACAAAGCAAATTGTTTACTATATGAAATACGCTGTTGTTTTCGTTGACGAAACAAAAAAAGCAAATCTTTTGGGGAGGGTTTCTGGTGCAATAAATCCTGCAAAATGGCAAGATTCAAAACATCTTTCTAAAAATTTAAACATTTCTATATCAGAAGTTGAGGATATTTCGTTAGAGGAAAAACAAAGCCTAATGTCTTTAAGGTTGAAAGAGTATACAGGTAATTTGAAAGATTGGGTCGAAGCTGAAATACAGTTATTGCTTTCCAGGACAAGTAGACCAAAGTACTGGAATAAAACAACAGCTATAGAGTTATTGTTTCAAGAAATCGGAGGTTCTCAGCTTTCAGAGCCTTTTGTTGACGAGAAAACTGATGAAATAATTTTGGATGTTAATACTAAAATTGAATTTAGAACTCTTCAGAAATTAATGAATTCAAAAATTTCTGAGTCTTCATTGAAGGGAATGAAGATAAAGGTTGGAAAAACACAAAGAACTCTAGGGAAGATAGTAGAGCAAAGAACCTCAAAAGAGGTTTTAAGAGTTGGAACTGAGGATTTTGATCCTCGGAAAGGTAGTCTATGGAGTGATAAATTTTGGAATTTTCTTAAAACGGATATTATTTTTCAGGTAGCGAACATAAAAGAAATAGCTCAATATAAGGAAGTTCAGGAAAGGGCAATAATGGCTCAAGAGCAATTGGTTCTTGGTTTGGATTTGTTTTGGGGTTTACAGGGTTACAACCCTTTAGAAGAAGGTGATAGTGAATCTGCATTTATGTTTTCAGGAAGCCAGAAAAGAAACCTTGACAATATCAGCAGAATTATTGAAAAAAGAGGTGCGATTCCTGCAGACCAAGTCTTTAAGATTGACACTGGCGGTAAGGCTATTAAGGAAATGTTAAAGAGGATAGATGGAAATACTGGACAGGATGCTTTGGAGGTTGTTGTTAGGAAGCTTGATGACGCACTGGCAACAATGACCAAAACCAGATCTAGAGATGTTAAGAAAAGATTGCGTGTAATGAAACAATTCTTGAGAAGTAGAAGGTATGCTGACATAAGGCCAAATAGGCTAGAGTGGATGGTTTTCGAAACATTGCCAGTTATTCCTCCTGATTTAAGACCGATAGTTAGTCTTGAGGGTGGAAGGCAGGCAACAAGTGATATTAATGAACTTTATCACAGGGTTGTAACTAGGAATAAAAGGTTAAAAAATATGGTTAAGATTCGTGCTCCTGAAGTTATTGTAAATAATGAAAAAAGATTACTTCAGCAGTCTGTCGATGCTTTGTTTGACAACCAGAGAAGTCAAAAGGCTGACAAAGACCCTAACGGTAGGCCTTTTGAATCCTTGACAGATACCTTAAGAGGAAAGAAGGGTAGATTTAGACAGAATCTTCTTGGGAAAAGGGTTGATTATTCTGCAAGAGCTGTAATTGTTTCTGGACCAAAGTTGAAACTTTGGCAGTGTGGTTTGCCTAAAAAGATTGCCTTGGAACTATATAAGCCGAAATTAAGGAATGTTTTAGAAGAGAAGGGAATCATCGATGGCGTTAGCTCAAAGGATCCAATATCCGAGCTTCTTAAAAAAGGAGTAAAGGAGAGAAGGCTTGTTTGGGATATTTTGGCAGATTTGATTAGTTCTTCTGTTGTAATGTTAAACAGGGCTCCAACTTTGCACAGACTCGGAATCCAAGCTTTTCAGCCGATTTTGACCGATGAATCTGCGATAAGGTTACATCCTTTGGTTTGTACACCTTTCAATGCTGATTTCGATGGAGACCAAATGGCTGTCCATCTACCTTTATCAGAAGGCGCTCAGGCTGAAGCAAGATTGCTTATGCTTTCTACAAATAATCCTTTCGTGCCAGGAACAGGGTCTCCGTCAAACCTTCCTAGCCAAGATGTTATTTTAGGGTTGGCTTACCTCACTTCAAACCCAAAGGAAAGAGTAAAAATTTCAAGAAATGACCTTTCTAGTGCTAAGAAAATAGAAAAAGCCTTTGTCGGACATGTTTTGACCAGGAATCTAAACTCTTCCAATTCTTCTTTCGTAAAAACAGTCAGTAGAAAATGGAGTTATGTAGATCAGACTTCAATCAGGGACTTAAGAGAGAAGTGGCCAAAAGGTATAAAAGAGATGTCTTTGCCAATTTCAAAGATAAGAGCTTCTTTTACTTCAGATAGTGAAGCAAGATTAGCTTACGAATCACAGAGAATTATTGACGATGAGGCAAATACGCCTCTGTCTGTTAGAGACGTGATTCTTGTTAGAGCAAAAAATGGTTCTTCAGGTTTTAGGGTTACAACTGTGGGAAGGGTTATTTTCAATGAAGTATTGCCAGACAATGTTGCATTTGTAGATGAACCTGTTTACATAAAAGAATTAAGAAAAATAAACAACAAGATATTGAGAGAATGTCCTCAGATTGATGCAATAAAAATATGTGATGCAATTAAAGATTTGGGATTTAGGCAATCTAGCTTGGCGGGTATTTCTTTATCAGTTGATGATGTTATTATTCCTAAAAGGAAACAAAGAATCATAGCTCTTGCTGAAGAGGTTGAGTCTTTTATTTTCAAAGCTTATTCAAAAGGGGTTCTTAGTCCTGAATTAGCCGGAATGTGTAACCAGAGGTTGAAAACAAATATTACTTTTGCAGAAAAGAATCCTAGAACCGGAGGTTTGGAATTGGTTAGGCCAAATGAGTTAGGTCGGCCAAAAGACAAAAAAAACAACAATGTTCCAAAAGAATGGTCTGATGGCTTGAGTCCATTGTCTGGAAAGAAATTGGAATCAAGAAGATTTGATAAGGCAAGTTATGAAAAGATAATAGAAGCTTTATGGAATAGAGCAACAGAAAGAATAACTGAGCTTTTAATAGAAGCCGGAGAACAGGCAGAAGACAATTCTTTGATGCTCATGATTAATTCTGGAGCTAGGGGAAAGATGGACCAGGTTAGACAGCTTGCCGGAATGAGAGGTTTAATGGCTGATCCAACTGGAAAACTTATACTTTCGCCTATTAAAAGTAATTTTAAGGAAGGTTTGTCGGTACATGAGTACTTCAGCTCTACGCATGGAGCAAGAAAAGGACAAACAGATACTGCTTTAAGGACCAGTAGATCAGGTT
>CAYNKD010000046.1:0-7263 GCA_964397735.1 uncultured bacterium
TTGAAATTGGGCCTATGAGCGGAAAATCAAATATTGTTTATTGGCTTAAAGAAAATGATTACAAGAATAGCGAAGAAGCAATCGATAAAATCTTTGAAGCTGCAAAAAAATCTAAAAAAATACTAACCGATGAAGAATTACACGAACTAATATCTTGATGATTTTTTTATTATTTCTAATATTCAAATTTGAAAACCTCATACCAAAAGATTTCAAGGAACCTTCTGGAATAATCTATTCGGAAATAAGAAAAAGCTTATTTGTAGTTGGAGATGAAGGGCATATAGCTGAAATAGATACAAGTGGAAAGCTAATCAAGATAAAAAAAATTCCAGGAAGCTCATGTGAGAGAGACTTTGAGGCAATTTCAATTGATCCAAGGAATAATAAACTTCTTGTCTTGAGGGAGTCTTTATGGGAAATAGTTGTTATGAATCCTGAAAATTTCGAAATTGAGCATGTGTACAAACTTCCCGGCGGACCAAAAAATTGCAAAGATGAAGATTGGGGTCTTGAGGCACTGGCTGTAATGGGAGAAGATACATCCAAAAAAAATTGGTTAAAAATATTGGTAGGAAAGCAAAGATACCCAACAATGATTTATGAATTTTCTATACCTTTAAGTGAATCAGAAAAGAAACCCATCCTCAATAAAGAAATAAAGCCAAAGATTGAATCAATATCAGATATGTACTATGACAAGGAAACTCAGAATTTGTGGATATTGGACTCATGGCTCATACAAAGACTCCTAACCTCAGCGGGTTTCCATGGAAAACTTTACCTATTTCAAGATTATCAAAAAATTAAAACATGGAAAATTCCCTTTCCTCTTTCTGAGGGAATAACCTTCACTCCAGCTGGAGATTTGTGGATTGCAGATGATACTGGTGGAATTTATTTATTTAAGAACTGGAAAAAAGATAATTTAAATTTTTAAAAATTTAAAAAATTATCCCAGAAAGGAATCAATATTGTCTCTTTGTCAAAAATCAACTCCAACATGAGGATTGACTCTTTGTCAATAGGTTCCGTAAGGACCAAAAGTCTTTTTGAGTACCATGGCAATAACGGAATATCACTCCATAAAAACCTTGAAATGTTTCCCGTTCTTCCCTCTTCTAAAAAACCTTGATCTTCCTCTGGGATAAACCTTTCAACAACAATCCCATTTTTTAAATGAAATTTAACATAAGGCAAAGAATTGTCTACAGTTTTCTCAGTTTGATTATGCACATTCAACAACCATAGTTGCCATTCGTCAGATATCAAATTATTGTCAAAAGACAAAAGAGTCAAATCAGCTTCATAAGCCAAATTATCAGAAAAGCCATAATAAACCCTTTCTTGATGTTCAATCTTTTGATTTTGTTTAATCAGATCTCTTAAAGACTCCAAGTCTCCATAACGAAACCAAAGCCAAGAATATGAATATGATAAAAATCCCAATTTTGTCGAAGAGTTAACGCTGTCATTCTTGATCTCATATTCTGCAAGAAGATCTTTAGATTCTTTAATTCTTGAATACCATTGCTTCATATCTTCTTTTTCCTTAAAGCTTAGAGAGTCTCCAGATATCAAAGCTAACAAAAAAAACATCTTAACTATTCTTCGGATTTTAATAATTCCTCCAATTTTTTTTCCAGTTTTTTTGGATTTGCTCTTCCTTTTGACTCCCTCATCCCAAAACCAATTAAAGACTTAATAACAGCAATTTTCCCAGCTAGATATTTCTTAGTTATTTTTGGATTTTCTTTAATGATTTTCTTCACAAGAGTTAACAGTTCCTCATCTTTTAAATATCCTGTAGCCCCCATTTCTTCAATTAGGGAATCTATACTTTTGTCTTCCAAGGCTATCTGTGGAAGGATCTTTTTTGCTATCGAATTAGTGATTTTTCCATCTTCCAAAAATTTAATTAATTTGAAAAGTTCTTCTTTTTTTGGCCTTTTCCCCAAAAGGTCAGGGTTCTCTTTCCAGATTGACATTAAAGAGCCTGCAATCCAGCTAGACAAAACTTTCCTGTCCAGATCCTTTGGAAAACCACTGTAGTATTCAAAAACTTTATGATTTAAAGAAATACTTCTAGCCATCTGGTAAGAAACATTTTCCTCAAGCATCTTTTTTATCTTTTCATAAGGGGTTTTTTTTTGAAAAGTTTTTTCATGAGATAACAAAATACCTAAATCAGGTTCTGGAAAATATCGATAATCAGAAGCAGACTCTTTCACCCTTTGTAAAATGCATTCGTGATTATCTTCATCCCAGCCTTTTGTTACTGATTTCACTTTTTCCCCCAAACCTATTTGCTTTACCTGGCTTTCTATCTCCCATTTGATTGCCTTTTCTACACCACTAATACTTCCCAAATTCTTGATTTCAACCTTGTTTGAAATCTTTCCATCTATAGAGACTGAAACATTGGGCTCACACCTCATCGCTCCAGTTTCCATTTTTCCATTCGAAATATCATGCTCGACAAGTGCAGACCTTAGGCTTCTTAAGAATTCCCCTGCCTCTCTTGCATTTGAAAATTCAGGATCAGTTACTATTTCAAGCAAAGGCATGCCTGCTCTATTAAAGTCTAAAAGGGAGCTTCCTCCCTTTACTAAAAGCTGTGCAGTATCTTCTTCAACCTGTATTCTCGTTATACCAACTTTACACTCTTGATTTTCCGAATAAAAAAACCACTTTCCATTTTCCCCAATAGGTTTAGAGAATTGACTAATTTGATATCCTTTCGACAAATCAGGATAAAAATAATTTTTTCTTTCTGGGACGCTCTCATTATTTAAAGTGCAACCAAGAAGATGTCCACATTTTGATGCTAACTCCAAAACTCTTTTATTTGGAATTGGCAAAGAGCCCGGCAAGCCATAACAAATGGGACAGCAGTTTGAATTTGGCTTATTTGAAACTGTTGAACACCTGCAATACATCTTTGTTTTTGTCATGAGCTGAACATGAATTTCTAAACCTATCATTGGATTTAATTTCATATTAAAAATTCAAATTCCCCATTTAGAAAACCTGTTTATCCATGCAGATTGATTAATTAAACCTTCATCATCATCTGTTCCAGAAGAAAGCTGGAATCCGTAAGGTAAGCCTTTATGTCTTCCCCAAGGGATATTTATAGCAGGAACCCCTGCCAAAGAAGCTATTGTTGTAAAGATATCTTGTTGATACATTGCCAAAGGGTCTTTTTTTGAATTTAAATCAAATGCGACAGAGGGTGTGGTTGGCAATAACAAAAGCCCTTCTTTTGACCAGTTGTTTAAAGTTGAAGAAAATGACCTTCTCAACAAAATTGCTTTTTCGTAAAGATTGTCTCTATAGCCTTCTGAAAGAACATGAGAGCCCATGAGGATTCTTCTTTGTACCTCTTCTCCAAAAGATTTCCTCCAAGATGCTACGCCTTCATGATTGCTTGGGCCAAACCTAATTCCATCAAACCTTGCAAGATTAGAGCTTACTTCCGCATAGCAAATAAGATAATATACCGCGAGAGAGTTTTTAAAAATACTAAAATCCACCTCTTCAATTTCGACCTTCTCTTTAGAAATCTCTAAAAGCAAATCATTAAAAGCATCAAATACATATCCCTCTGTAAAGTTTTTTAATTTATCAACTTCAGGGACCAATATCTTTTTAGGTTTTTCTTCTCTAAAAGGAATATCTTTTTTAACGTTGTAAGATGTTGAATCATTTCTATCAAAACCCTTGATCATGTCAAAAACCCATCTTGTTTCTTTTGGTGTTTTTGAAAAAATCCCAACTGTGTCCATTGAAGAGGCCATTGAAATTAAACCATATCTCGAAACACGACCCCATGTTGGCCTAAATCCAAACACTCCGCAAAAAGATGCAGGCTGTCTTACAGACCCTCCGGTGTCAGAGCCTAATGAAAATGGAACAATCCCTGAAGCAACTGCAGCAGCGCTACCTCCAGAACTACCTCCACAAACCTTATTTGGATTCCAAGGATTAGAGGAGGCTCCATAGCATCCAGTCTCAGTGCTTGCCCCCATTGCAAATTCATCTAGATTTGTTTTCCCCAACTGGAAACATCCACCCTTGTTTAATCTTGAAATAACAGTAGCCTCATAAGGGCTGCGATAATCTTTTAAAATTTTTGAAGCACAAGTTGTAGGGAGTTCTAATGTACATATATTATCCTTTACAGCAAAAGGAATAGAGCCTTCTTCTGAGCTTGAGTCGTTTAAAGATAAAAATATATTATTTTTATCCTTCTTGGCAAGATTTAACGATTCGGAAACAGTGATAGAAAATTCTGGATAATTTAACATTAAATTATCATAATGATAATCACTATTACTTTTGAGACAATTCTGAAACTAAGCTTTCAAAAGCAATTGGTTCACTAATCGCAATCTCTGAAAGCATCTTTCTGTTTAATTCAACTTCAGATTTCTTCAACATGTTTTGAAAATCTGAATAAGAAATATCGTGCTTGGTCAAAGCTGAATTAAGCCTTGAAATCCACAATCTTCTAAAATTTCTCTTATTATTTTTTCTATCCCTGTAGGCACTTATCCCTGCGTTAAGAAGAACTTCCTTTGCTTTTCTAAACCTTCTAGACCCAGAAGCCCTAAAACCTTTTGCAAGTTTAAGTATCTTCTTATGCCTTTCTCTTCTTGTTGATCCAGTTTTAACTCTTACCATTTTATTTACCTAAATTCCTTAAAATTTTCCTTTTTACAGGACCTTCTAGCCTTGTACCTTGAGCAAGTGACCTTCTTCTCTTTGCAGACTTTTTTCCAGTTTTGTGATTTAATCCAGGAGATTTAGAAATCACCTTCCCAGTTTTCGTCACCCTGAACCTTTTAGCAATTGCTTTGTTCGTTTTGACTTTATTGCTTTTTGTATTTGTTTTTATCTTGTTGCTCTTGGTCATCTTAAACTTTTCCAGGATTAAACATCAATGTCGCCTGTGTTGCCTCAACTTTTATATCAGACAAAACAACACCAAAATCCTTTACTTCCTCCTTTATAGTTTCAAGCAATTCTAACCCTCTTGCCTTGTGAATTCTCTCTCTCCACTTGCGAAAGTGAACTGTGACCTTAACTCGATGACCTTGTGAAAGGAATTTTTTAACTTTTTTTGTCCTAACCTCAAGATCTCCCTTGTCTATATTTAGCTTTAAACGTATCTCTTTTAGCTGAGCTTTTGAAACAGCATTTTTTGATTTTATGACTTTTTCTTTTCTCCGTTTTTCATAAAGAAATCTACCATAGTCTAAAATTTTAGCTACAGGAGGGTCACTATTTTCAACAGTCAAAACTAAATCCAATCCGCCACTTTTAGCTTTCTCTAACGCTAAATAAGTTTTCATAATACCTAAATTTGATCCATTTTCATCTATGACTCTCACGTTCTTAAACCTTATATCTTCATTTACTTTATGTAACTTTTTGGGTTTTCTTTGAGAGGCCCCTCTTCTGAAACGACTCAATTAAGATCCCCTTCTTTGACAAGTTTCTTTATCAAGTCTTCTTTTGTTATTGCTCCACAGTCTCCATCATCCCTGTGCCTTACCGAAACTGAAGAAGATTCAACCTCTCTGTCCCCAACAACAAACATATATGGAATTTTATTCAATTCTGCATCTCTAATTTTTTTACCAACTTTTTCGTTTCTATCATCAAGACTTACCCTTATACCTGAAGACTTTAACTCACGGGACAAATCCCTCCCGTAGTCAAAGTGCTTTTCGGAAATGGGGATTATTATAGCCTGGGTTGGAGAAAGCCAAAAAGGAAAATTGCCTGCATAGTGCTCAATCAATATACCTATAAATCTCTCCATAGAGCCAAAAATTGCTCTGTGAATCAAAACTGGGGCCTCTTCTTCATCATTCGAATTTACGTACTTCAAATCAAACCTTTCCGGAAGGTTGAAATCAATTTGAATAGTTGTACACTGCCAATGTCTCCCCAAAGCATCTTCAATTTCGAAATCAATTTTAGGACCATAAAATGCACCATCTCCAGCAACATACTCTGCATTTATTCCAGCTTTTGAAACTGCAGCTTTCAATGAACTTTCAGCTTTTTCCCAAGCTTCATCAGAACCTATTGATTTTTCTGGACGTCCTTTCAGGAACAACTTCCACTTAAATCCAAATTTTTGCAAAATCTTTTCGGAAAAATTCAAAACATTAAGTATTTCCTCTTCCAGCTGCTCAAAAGTACAAAATATATGAGCATCATCCTGAGTAAATCCCCTTACCCTAAAAAGGCCATGCATTGTTCCAGCTTTTTCATTCCTGTAAACTGTACCAAATTCCATAAACCTCAAAGGCAACTCCTTGTAGCTCCTTCTTTTCCTGGAGTAAATAAGCATATGCCCTGGACAATTCATTGGCTTAACTCCTACACCTGAGCCTCCGTCCTCATCAGGGCATATAAACATAAAATCTTTGAAATTTGATAAATGACCGCTCTTTGACCATAAATTAGTATGGATAATATGAGGAGTCTCAATTTCTTTATACCCATTGTCTAGATGCATATTTCTAGACCAGCTCTTCAAAGAATTTAAAAGTTTTTTTCCTTGTGGTAACCAAAAGACCAAGCCACTTCCAGCAGTCTGAGAAAAAATTTCAAAAAGCTCTAGCTTTTGTCCTATCTTTCTATGGTCTCTTTTCTCAGCTTCCTCTAGTCTTTCTAAATATTCACTTAATTCTGATTTCGTAGAAAAAGATGTAGCATAAACTCTCTGCAACATGACATTCTCTTCATTGCCTTTCCAATAAGCCCCTGATGTTGAAAGTATTTTAAATTTCCCAATTTTTGAAGTTGATTCAACATGCGGAGGCTTTCCTTCGCAAAGATCAACAAACTCGCCTTGCCTATAGAAAGATATTTCTTTCCCTTCTGGAATGCCTTCAACCAACTCCTGTTTAAAAGGCTGTCCTTCCAATTCCTTCAAAGCATCTTTTTTACTTAAGGAAAACCTCTCTAAAGGATAATTGCTCTTAACTATTCGAGACATTTCTTCTTCTATCTTAAGAAAATCATCTTCAGAAAACTCTCTTCCAAATAAAAAGTCATAGTAAAAACCATCCTCTATAACTGGCCCGATTCCTAATTTAACATCAGGGAAGAGCCTTAAAACAGCCTGAGCCAAAACATGACTTGCCGTATGTCTCATTTTATCAATTTTTTCAATAATCATAAATTATCAGATCTCCATCATGGGAGATGGTGGACTTGAACCACCGACCTCTTGAATGTCAA
>CAYNKD010000047.1:0-7042 GCA_964397735.1 uncultured bacterium
AGTATGCTTGAAAAACCTCTTGCCCCCCAAAAGGATGTGTTTGAATAAAGGATTACTAAAATAATTGCAATAAATATTGGTACGTAGTTAGATAAGAGAGTTAAGAGTGATTCTCCTTGTGGGTTTTTTTCTATAAAAATTGCATTTTTTGCAAAATCGGCAACTTTTCTAAAGATAATTGAGAGATGTCCTGCAAAAATTCCCAATATTGCTGATAAAAGCAATACGAACAGTTTAGATTCTTTAAAAGGTCTTAATCGATTGATTAAAACGTTCTCTCTTAAGCTTTTTTTTACAGTTTTCAATTAATAAATGTTAGCATTAAGAGCTGTAATATGAGTTCTAAAAGTGACTTAAAGCCGTCTTTTGTTAATCTTCAAAACAAAAATCATTTTTTAGAAAAAGATAAAAAGGGTTGGTATAGCAGTTTTCAAGACTTCAGGTTAAGTATTTTTTCAAAGATTTTATTTAGAAAGTTCAATAAAAAAATACTCATTTCTCCTCTGGTAAGCAGAACTTCCACTTTTCCTCATCAGATTTCCACTTGTGATACTGTTGTTAACAACATGAATGGGAGAGCGATACTTGCTGATGAAGTTGGGTTGGGGAAAACGATTGAAGCTGGGATGATATTGACTGAATATTTAGTAAGAAAAGAGGTTGAAAAAGTATTAATTGTTGTTCCTTCAGGGCTTATTGAGCAATGGAGAGAGGAGCTTTTAGAAAAATTTAATATTTTTCTTCCAGTCGTTGATGGGAGGGTTGGGTATTCTTTAAGCGAGGTTTTGAATAAAAATTCAATGGTCATAACCTCTTTAGCCTATGCAAAAAGAGAGGGATACAAGGATGCCTTTATTGAAAAAGACTGGGACATGGTGATTGTTGACGAAGCGCATCATTTGAAAAATATAAATACCATGAACTACAAGTTTGTAAGTTCTCTAAAGACAAAAAAAATACTTTTGCTAACAGCTACACCATTACAAAACTCTTTAACAGAATTGTTTAACTTGGTCAATCTTGTTTCTCCTCATGCAATCAATATTACTGAAATGAGTAAAAGGTTTTCAAAAAATTTTAATCAGAAAACAGTTGAATCTTTAAAATCAGTTTTGAAAAGTTTAATGGTTAGATGCAGAAGGTCTGATGTCAGAGGTTCTGACAGGCTTCCAGCAAGAAATGCAAAAACCTTAGGGGTGAGCTTGAGTCAAGAATACCTTAATCTTTATAAGGCAGTTAGCAAATACGCAATCGAAGGCTATAAGAAAAGTGTTACAAACAAAAATTCTTCGTATATCTTTTACTTAATGGCACTTCAAAGAATGCTTACAAGTAGCAAAGATTCATTTGTCACAAGCTTGAGAAAAAGAAAAAATAAACTATCAGGCCTAAGCAAGGATGTGAATCAAGCTGCCTCCAAGGAGGTTTATGACCTTTTGCCAGTTTCAAAAAATAAAATCAGCAAAAAAAATACAGAAAAACAGCTAGAGAAAGAATTAAACTCAATACAAAATCTATTGAATATTTCTAAAAATGTTCCTGATGTTAGGAAAATGGATGTAATGCTGAGGTTCCTAAATGAGATTTATAGAAAAGATCCAGATACAAAGGTCTTGATTTTTACAGAGTTCTTAAAAACTCAAGACTCCATTGAATTGAATTTAAAAAAATCTGGTTTTGAAGTTGAAACTTACAGAGGAGGGATGTCCACAAAGGACAAAAATGAGATAGTAGAAAAGTTTCAAAAAGGTCAAATTTTAATAAGTACTGAGGCTGGTAGTGAGGGCAGAAATCTTCAATTTGCTAATGTTGTTATAAATTATGACCTTCCATGGAATCCAATGAAGATTGAACAGAGGATAGGAAGGGTACATAGGCTAGGGCAGAAAAAAGAGGTTTTAATAATAAATCTTATTGCACGTGGGACTATTGAGGATCATTTAATAAAAATACTAGACAGAAAGTTAGATTTATTTAAGAATACAGTTGGAGAGCTGGAAACGATTTTAGGGCACATGTCTCCAGATGGAAATCCTGAATCCGTTGTTATGGATGCTTTTGTTGATTCTTTTGGAAAAAATAAAAAATTAAAAAAATTAGATTTTTCTCTGGGCAGTTCAATAGATAAAGTAAAAAATTCTTTAGAGGAATCTTTTTCTAAAAGTGGTATCAACTTAAGGCCTGAAAATTTAAATAATTTGTCAAGAATTAGATTTTTTGAAGAGTCAGACATTGTTGAAATTGCTTTTATTGAGTTTCTAGATAAGTACAACTGCTTAAAAGACGACTACGACAAAGAGATTAAATTTAAGGCTCCTCATTTCTTGACCGAAGATAGATCGGATTTATTTGACTCAGATGTTAGAGGCACTTTTTCAAAAGATATTGCTATATCGAGGCCTTGGCTAGACTACTTGACAATCAATCATCCATTTCTTGTAGCGTCAATAAGTGATGTCGTAGATTGCCCAATAGGTTTTTCTGTATTTAAGAAAAGCTTTTTGAAGGATGTTGGCTTTAAGGCTTCTTCTGACAAATGTGTTGCTTTTTTCTCAAAGGTAACATGGTCTTATAAGGATGAGTCTTTCGACGATATCTTTTTAATATTGAGCGATGGGGAAAATTTTTCCATCTTGGATGACATACCTCATGGTTTTTTATGGCCAGACGAGATCCCTTGCAAGATGTTTGATGAGTTCTCTTTGGAGAATTTTTTTGAAAATATAAATTCTGTTTCTAAAGATATTGAGAAAAAGAAGGAAGGTATCTTCTCCGAAATAATTCAATTAGAAGATTTTAGATTTGATAGTTTAAAAAATAGAATTTCTGATGCAATGCAAGATTACAAAGATGAATTTAATAAGATTCATCTTAAAGTTATGAACTTAAGCAAGGTTAACAACCCGAATGACGAACAAAAGAAAGAAATTACAAATCTTAAAAAAAACAGAACAAGCATGTTGACAAAAAGCTCAAAATTGAAACAAGATTTAAAAAAATTAAAAAGAATAAGAGAGATAAGAGATAAAAGATCTGTTTCCTCAAAAGTTGAAGTTTTTGGAATTCTGAAAATGCATATTATTTAAATGTTTGATGTTGTTGTTGTTGGACTAGGCCCAAATGGGCTATCTGTTTTGAGTGAATTGGAAAAATATTCTTTAAATACGATTGGGCTGGACAAGGGAGAAGTTTGCAATCATATAAAAAAATACCCAAAAGATATGATTTTTTTTTCAACTGCCGAAAAGCTTACGCTGGATGATTCCCCAATGGGGGGAGGGCATGGATCAAACCCAAGTTTGAAGGATGCATGTGATTATTACGAATCTTTTGCAAATAGGAATAATTTTAAAATTTTTACTTTTTCAAAAGTTGAAAAAATTTCAGGAAGCGATAATGACTTTGTTCTGCATTTGAACAAAGGCAGAAAAATGAATTCAAGAAAGATTGTTTTGACTACGGGCATATATTCAAATCCAAATCATTTGAACCTCCCTGGAGAAAGAAGTTCGAATGTTAGTCATTATTATTCAGGATCTGAGAATCTTAGCAACAAAAACGTATTGGTTGTTGGAGCAGGCAACTCTGCAGTTGAAGCAGCCTTGGATTTAAGCATTAAAAATAAAGTTGTTTTGAGTTGTAGGAAAAAAATCCTGGATCCAAAAAAGATAAAAAGTTGGATTTACCCAAAATTTATTGATTTTGTTGATACGAAAAAGATAGATTTTTTAAACAGCTCTTCTCTAGTTTCTTTAAATGGTTCTAGGGCCATTTTTCAGATAGATGATTCTTCAAAAGGGTCTGTGGATTTTAAATTCGATTTTGATTATTGTTTTTTGCTAACTGGATACAAGCCTGACAAAAGATTTTTAATTAAAGGCTGTGGGCTAGAGCTTGAGGGAGAGCTTGAAGTTCCAAAGCATAATTCAGAGAGTTATGAAACTACTGTAAAAGGTATTTATATTGCGGGTGCATTAGTGGAAGGAATGAATAGCCATCGTGTCTTTATAGAAAATGGCAGGATGCATGGAAGCCCAATAGCAAAAGATATTTATGAAAAACTTAAAAATTAACGTTTCTTTAAAGGATTTTTTTATAAGTGTTTTATTGGTTCTTTTGCAGCATTTTCCGTTTTTTTTAAAAAGGTATCCTGTCAATGGAGATGATTTAGAGTTTGGGCTAGCTTTTACAAGAGTTTTTCATCAACAGGCAGAGAACTTTTATTGGGGTATGACTTCTGTTAACGGCTATTTTCCATTGCTTGCTGAAGGGCAGATGGGTTTCTTTCATCCCTTTAGGTGGTTTATTTATCTTTTGCCCCCTTGGCCTTCCTCTGATAATATTTTAGGGATTGCCGGAGAATATGTTTCTTTGATGATTCTTTGTAATTTCTTAATGTGTTACGGAATCGTTTCTCTTTTGAGATTTAAAGGCTTAAAGAGCTGGGCTCTTTGGATTCCTGTTTTGATTTTTTGTAATTATGGTTTTCATCAATCTCAGTCTACAAATATCAATTTGATTCTTTCAAGTTGTATTTTGCCCTGGGCAGCCTTGTGTATCGATAATATTTTTTTTAAAATATCAAAAGAAGAATTTCCTAAAAAAGAAATTCTTTGGCTTCTTTTCCTGATAACTTCTTCTTTCTTGTCAGGACAACCTCAAGGAAGCATGATTGTTCTTTTTATTTTATTTGTTTATATTTTTTCTTTTGACGTGCAAGAAAAAGTTAAAGTTTTTAAGATTTTCTTTCTGTCAACAGTCGGAAGCTTTCTGTTAGCTGCCCCTCAGCTTATAGCAACTTTCTTTTTGGCCAAATCTTCTTCAAGGGATGGTTTTTTTTGGGGAAGCCAAGGGGGGATTGAATTGAAAACATTTCTCAATGGATTTTTTCCATTGTTAGGTTTAGATAATATTGCTTCATATGATCCGGTAGCTTCATCTTACATGTCTACTTTATGGCCTTTATTTTTGTTTTATTTATTCTTTAGATTTAAATCAAGTTTTAAAAATAATACGTATTTAATAGGTATATTTTTATCTATAGTTTTTTCTTGGGGTCCTGGTTATGGGATTTTAGTAAAGCTAATTCCCTTTCTTGGATCTTTTAGGGACTTTCATAGATTCATGCTTGCTGCCTTATTCTTCTTTTGTCTGTATTTGGGAGACTTGCTAAAAAGAAAAAAACTGAAGTTTAATAAAAATGAATCAATCATTGCTTTTTCTTTTATCATCATTGCTTTTTTATTCATTTCAGATTTCGTATTAGTCGAATCTTATTTTCATTTCATTTTGCCCTTGGTTTTTTTAATACCACTGAGTACAAAAAAAATTATTAAAAAACCCTATTTTTTAATTGGAATTTTTTTGATACTGGAAACTTTTTTTGGTATATTTTGGCGTTGGAATGTTAGATTTTATGAATATGTGCCAAATGAAGAAATTCACTTAGTGAGTGCTGAAGATTGCCCCAAAAAAGGAACTTCTGTTTGGTTTCTTGACACTTATTCGGAAAGTCTTAAGCAGGAAAGCATAAACATGAAAAAGCCTTTTGCTGCTTATGTGGGAAGTCCAAATGGCTACCTTTGGGATGACCCAATTTTTTCTAATTGCAAACATAAGCCTTTTAGATTTCAGATAAACTCCCCGCTCCAGTCTGTTTGGGCAAGTCAGTTTCAAGATTTTTTTATTCCATCAACGGGAATGGAGCATCCCACTATCTCGGATTTGATAAAGTTAAGTGAGATTTGGTCAAGGACGAAGTTAAAAATTGGATCAGAGCCCGATGTGCATCTTGTTGCAGGTGAAATTTTCTATAGGTACAAAAGGACAATCGTAGATTTTGATGAGTCTAATTATTTCTCTAAAGAAAAGTTGCAACATTCACACCAAAACAATGAAGCAGCAATCTTGGCTAATCTTTTGACAGGAGATGTTAGAACTTTTCTTGATGTGGATAATGAAGAAATAGGTGAAGGCATTTACTTTATCCCAACTTGGTGGTATCCTGGATGGGAGCATGATGAAAGGGCTCTTCTTAAAGCAGGACATTCTTTTCTAGGCCGTCCAGAGAGTTTTGAGAATTACAGATATACACTTCCAGGATTTCCTATTTCACTTTATTTAAGCATATCAACATTCTTTTTAAGCCTTGTTTTTCTTTTTTTTAAGATTTAGAATACACTTAAGACACATGGAGGTTTTATGAGTTCTGTAAACGTTAAAAAACAAGTAACTAAAGAAATGACAATTGCTTCAATTATTGAAAAATTCCCTTATGCTGCAGATTCCTTAAAGGCTAGAGGGATCCATTGCGTTGGTTGTGGTGTTTCAAGTTTTGAAACTTTAGAGCAAGGTGTTCTAGGGCATGGAAGACAAAAGGAAGAGCTGGATGAGATTCTTGAAGAAATTAATTCAACAATCGAAGAGATGTCAGGTGCAATTTTCGTTATTACAGAGAGAGCTTCTAAAGTTATATTAGAAACAATGGCTGAAGAGGATGATGAATATATCGGATTGAAAATAAAAGTCAATACTACCTGTAATTGTAGTTTTGAGTATCATTTCAAATTTGTTAAAGATTTTGACGAGGAAGATCATCTTTTGGAGCAGCATAGTTTAAAAGTAGCTATCGACAAAGAGTCTTTGCCTCTGATTAAGGGCACAAGGATGGATTATGTTATGAGTGTTCAGGGTGCCGGATTGAAGCTTTCTAATCCAAATAGCCCTGAAGGCGGCGGCGGCGGTTGTGGCTGTAGTGGCGGAGGAAGTTCTTTCTCTTAATGACACACGTTATTTGTGAACCATGTATTGGAACAAAAGACAGAGCCTGCATTGACGCCTGCCCGGTAGATTGCATACACCCTAGAGAAGAAGATGACGAAGGCGAAAGTCAAGTTTATATTGATCCAGACACGTGCATTGATTGTGGAGCATGTGTGTCTGTGTGTCCTGTCGAAGCAATATATCCCGAAGAAGATATACCTGACAAATGGGTTGGATATATAGAGATAAATAAAAAGTATTTCGAATAATCAAATGAATC
>CAYNKD010000048.1:0-6955 GCA_964397735.1 uncultured bacterium
TTGGGGGTTGAATTCTTCTGAATACGAAAGGGTGGTTTATGGGGATAGCTACAATGGTGTAGAACTTCCAGAATTGAATTTTGAGAATGCAAGAAAAAGCATTGAAAAGGCAATAAAAATTAGGAAAGATGTGAAATGGATGGCTGATATTTCCGAAGGTGGAATTTTTGATTGTATTCTAAGGATGGTTCCAAAGGGAAATGGTATTAATCTTTCCATTCCTCATGGGGTTTGTTGGGACAATTTTTTATTTTCAGAAGCTCCTCATCGTTTTGTTTTCTGCACTGATTCAGAATTTGATTTAAAGGAAGCGACACTTATAGGGGAGCTTTCCGAAAAGGAATCTTTTTCTTTTGTTGGAGCAGGGTTTTCATCACAGAAACTCAACTTTTCTACTGACTTTAGTTCCATCAGAGATCTTTTTGATAAATCTATAGAAGGGATAGCAAATCTTTAATAAATTTTTATTGGAAATATCCAATCGTTTTCTTTGCAGGATGTCAAAATCCATAGGTAATGAGAGAAAGAAAAATCCAGGAATTCTCCATTCTCACATACTGTATTAAATTGAGAGCTAAGTTCTTCTACAGTTAATATTTCTGGAGTTGTTTCAAATCCTGTCCATCCACTCCATAGTTCTTTTCCTCTTTCTGAAATAGCCCAATATTTTCCATTTTCAAACTGTAAATAATTTTTAACAATATCGGGCATTTTCTTACTCCCTTTTGAAATATATTCATTGTTTTCGAGTCTGTAGAAAAATACAGTATCAAAGAAGCATAAGCTTGCCCATCCGTATTCATAAACATTAACACAGTTAAAGCCATTTTCCCCATGAATCTCATAAAGATTTATCCCTTTGACCTCTGTTCCATTGTCTGGATTATTGTTAATCTTTATTACACTTTCATCTTCAATGATAAATTTTTCCATATCAAGTTCTAAATAATGAGGGGAAGGTAGGGTATTTGTATTTTTTGAATACCTTGAAAGGCCAACAAAAATATCTGGCGATTTCCAATACCCTGAAATAACAGGCATGAATCTAAAAACACTTTCATTTCCAGATATTTTTTTTTCTATTTTTTTAATTTTTGTATCTATCTTATAAAAACCCTGAGGCCACGAAGATACCCATAGTTGGTTTTGATAAACCTCCATGTCAAGAGGCCTTATTACAGCCCCTTTGGGCTTGAAGGTAAATAGGGTTTCATTTGTTTTTTCATTAAATATTTTAATTATTGATTTATTGTCCGTATCTAAATAATATATTCCATATTTTTCATGAAGATAATCGACTGATACAAATATCGGTTTTGTCCCTTTGTTTCGAAAGGGTATTTCTATCTTTCCTGGCAAGGCTTGGATTAAGGAAAGAAGAAAGAAGAACATTTTTTAAATTTTTATTCTGATGTTCAGGAAGCAAATTAGCAAGGATGGAATAAGTAATAAAAAATCACCAAGATGGTTAAACACTGTGTCTTTTTTTTCCATTCTTAGTTCTTGATTTCTGAAAAGATGTTCTCCCATGGGGCTATCAAACAAAATATTGCCATCAATATCGATAACTGACGATCCTCCGCCAGTGATAACAGATACTACATTCCTTCCAGACTCAATAGCCCTCATTTTTATCAATCTACTAAATTGAGTTGTGGCATTTTCAGAGAACCAGGATGTATTAGAAGCAATTACCAAAAAATCTGTTCTTTCCGAAACTTGTGTTCTTGCTGCTGCTGGAAACAATGCCTCCCAACATAAGAGAGTGCCGATGTTCAAATTGCCTATCTTGATATTTTCACCTCCGTCACCAGGAGAAACATCTCTTACAGGCCACCCATAATCAGGCATTACCTCCTCGATAAGTTTTCTGAAAATTACAAACTCTCCCATTGGAACCAGGAATCTTTTTTCGTAAGGGTTCTGCAAGTATCCTTGATTTGGGTAAGACACCCCATAGACATTGTGAAAATTTTCTGCATCATTGATAAAAGCTCCATAAAGTATGGGGGTATTTGCTTTAAGTGAAATTTTTGAAACCACCTCGCTCGGATATTCAGAAACAATTGCTGATTCTGGCCAGAGTATTACCTCAGGTTTTGATGTGTAATTTGAACTTCCAGCTGAATAAAACTCTCTAATCTCATTTAATACATCAGCATCCCATCTATCAAGAGCAGATTTTCCATTCGATACAATTCTTATTGTTGTTTTTTCAGCGGATTTAACTTTTTTTTCCTGAAATGGTATTCCACATATAAACAATAAAGAGCAAATGCAGATGATTTTTGACATTTTGTCATTCTGTCTCAAAGAACTAAATAAAGATACTGCAAAAAGCATGATAAAAAAAGATAAACCATAAAGGCCAACAACAGATGCATAACTCATATTTTCTGATTCCCAGGTTAACCAATTCCCTAAATTAGTCCATGACCATCGAAACATGCCTAAGCCTCTTGTATATTCATAAATATACCAAGTAAAAGGAATGATCCAAAGTATATTTTTTTTACTTTTTATTTTTTTCCTGAGAAGGGAGAACAGATAACAAAATAAGGAACATTCTGATGCGAGGATGACTGCAACCAATATCCAAGCTACAGGGGAAAGCGCTTTCATCCAATAAACGGCGATTATATTTTGCGTAAAAATAACTATAAACCCGTATTTGATTAGTTCTTTTGAATCATATTTACAAAGGGCATTTACTACAAACAAAATAGACAAGGCTGCAATTGGCCAGGTGTTATTGAAAAAAAAGGGAAGGCTCCAGATTATTCCAATCAATACAGATGCAAGGGTTTTGTTTTTTAGCATTTCATTTGCCCATACAGCATTTTTTGTATTTCTTACCACTACCGCAAGGGCAAGGCTGGTTCCTTCCTTTTTTCTCATTTTGAATTTTCTCTCCGAGAAATGATTTCATTTTTGTATTTGTTTCTTTTGATCTTCTTTGTGCTCTTGCAAGATTTGAAACAGCGGGAGCTTCTTTTTGTTTTATTTTTGCCATGAATACAGCTTGAACTATGTCTCTCTGTATATTCTGTACAAGAACATTAAATAATTCAAAAGCTTCTTTTGCGTAAACTGTTAATGGGTCAACTCTTCCATACCCACGCATAGAGACACCATCTCTGAGATTAGACATATCTGTTAGGTGGTTCATCCATCTCTTATCAACTGCCCGTAATGCCGCCCATTTGGAAAGTTGCTCCATGATTTCTATTCCAATTTCTTCAGTTCTTTTTTCCAGTGCTTTTTTTGCAGACGACTCAATAAGTTCAGATAGGTTTTCTGATTCATCTATTTTCCCAAGTGTTTCCTTGTCAATAGGCATAATTGTTGATAAATCTTGTACAAAGCCTTTGATGTTCCGTTCCGATCTTTTCAAAGAAGGAGAGGCGTGTGTTTCAATGGCATTGTTTATGACTTCAGAAATAAAGCCATTAATTTGATGTAGGAACTTCTCTACACTTATAACGTTCTCTCTTTCTGCGTAGATGACTTTTCTTTGTTCATTTAAAACATCGTCATACTTTAATAATGATTTTCTGACCTCGTAGTGATGACCCTCTATTCTCTTTTGGACATTTTCAATCATCCGATCTAAAAGAGGATGAAATAATGCTTCATTTTCTGGCCATTGGAAGCGGCTCATCATTTCCTCGACTCGATCAACAGCAAATCTTCTCATTATGTCATCTTCTAAACTCAAAAGAAATTCACTCGAGCCTGGATCTCCTTGCCTTCCGGAACGACCGATTAGCTGATTGTCAATTCTTCTAGCTTCATGTCTTTCTGTTCCTAAAACTTTAAGTCCGCCAACATTGATTACTTTTTCTGATTCTTCTTTGCATATGCTGATTGCTTTTTTCAAACTTTTTTCTCTTATTTCTTGAGCTAATGTCGGATCATCAGCTTTATAGCCTTCAGCTTCCAGAAAATCATTTGCTAAAAATTCAGGATTTCCTCCGAGTAATATGTCAGTACCTCTTCCTGCCATATTTGTAGCTATTGTTACAGCTCTATACCGGCCTGCCTGAGCAACTATGTTCGCTTCTTTTTCATGATGCTTAGCATTAAGCACATTATGGGGTATTTTTTCTTTTTTAAGCATCTTTGATAATTTTTCACTATTTTCAATTGAAACAGTTCCAACCAAAACAGGCTGCCCCACATCATAGGATTTTCTTATTTTTTGAATAGATGCTTTAAATTTTTCATGTTGTGATTTATAGACTTCATCCTTAAGCTTTTCCCTACTTAGGTTTTGGTTTGTAGGAATTGATGCTACATCCATGTTGTAAATGTCAATAAATTCTCTCTCCTCAGTCTTTGCTGTTCCGGTCATTCCAGAAAGTTTGTCATACAGCCTAAAGTAATTTTGAATAGTAATTGTTGCAACTGTCAATGTTTCAGCTCTTACGGGGACTTTTTCCTTTGCTTCAATAGCTTGATGAAGACCATCTCCATATCTTCTTCCAAACATCAGCCTTCCAGTGAATTCATCAACAATAATTATTTGTCCTTCTTTTACTATGTAGTCTCTTTCTTTTTGGTAAAGCCATTGAGCTTTAAGTGCTTGAGAAACCTTTTGGTTTATCTGAGCATTCTCAAAATCAAATAAATTTTTTAAATTAAGTATTTTTTGAATTTTTTCAATGCCTTCTTCGTTTAAGACTACAGAATGAGATTTTTCTTCAACTTCGACATCCCCATCATTAATCCTTGAGATAGCTTGACGAATTGTTTGGTACTCTGCGGTCGTTCCACTTGGAGGACCTGATATTATCAGTGGTGTTCTGGCTTCATCTATCAGAATACTATCAACCTCATCAACAATTGCAAAAGTGTGCCCTCTTTGAACTTTGTCGTTGTTGTTGTACACCATGTTGTCTCGTAGGTAATCAAAGCCAAATGCTGAATTTGTCCCATATGCAATATCATTCAAATATACTTTTTTTCTCTCTGAATTGGGATCATCTTGTTGTAATGAGCCGTAATTCATGCCCATGAACTTATACAACGGGCCCATCCATTCAGCATCTCTTTTTGCTAGATAGTCATTTACGGTGACAACATGCACTCCTTTTCCCGCTAAAGCATTAAGGTAAACGGGAAGTGTTGCTGAGAGTGTTTTCCCTTCCCCTGTAACCATTTCAGCAATTCTTCCTTGGTGGAGAACTATCCCACCAAGAATTTGCACATCGTAATGCCTCATGCCAAGTGTTCTTATGGAAGCTTCTCTTATGGCAGCATAGGCTTCTGGAAGTATTGCATCTAAGCTTTCACCATTATCAAGCCTTTCTTTGAATTGCGGAGTCAATGCTTGCAATTTTGAATCTGATAATTTTTTTATCTTCGATTCAAAAGAAGATACTTTATTTAGTATTGGAGTTAATTTCCTTAACTCAACTTTATTTTTGCTAAAATATTTTAAAAAATTCATTAGTCAATAGTTATATTACCAGAGGCATTCTCTATGGTTCCCTTTCCTATGAGCAGATCCCAAACAAAACGATCTCCTTCAATAATATTTCCATCCTTGTATTTAACCACAACATTGCCATAGAAAATTATATTTTCAGCATTAGTTCTTGCTTTCGCATAGTCAGCATAAACGTTAACTTCCTCATGTTGCATCTTTATGTCTTTTTCAAACCTGTAACCACCATCTTCCTCAAAAACATCTTTTGATGACAGGGTTGTTTCGCTATTGCCATGATAATTCCATTGAATTGGTCCTAGTCCATGCCAGAAGTTTTCAATTTTTATTAATTTTTCTGCCAGAAGTTCATCTTTTTCACCTATTATCCTTGGGTAACCTTCAAGGGTGGAGGTATCTTTGTCTTTAGACCAGCTCCATTTTTCTCCAAAGGCATCTCTTTTTTCTTTTATGTTTTTTATTGATACTTCTCCTGTGATCATTATTTCACTACTGTCTTCCTTCATCCTGCCAGCAATCCCCTCTATTGTCCAATCGGGATGTATTATTTTTGGATATTCCATATTCCATAAAGAGTTTTTTGAAAAAAGTTGTTTTGTTTTAATTGAAACCCTTTCTTCAACTCCAAGCCAACCTTCTTTACTTTGAGCATTCAGGTTAGAAATCTCATAAGCATCTTCTTCTTTTACGGTTATTTTTTCAGACATACCAACCCAAATATTATCTTGAATTTGACAATCTCTGATACATTCAAGCATTACAGGATCCCATTTGAAGTTTATATTTTTTGTGAGAATCTCTAAATTGTTTATTTTTACCTTTGACCCAATTGTTGTTTCCCCAGATTTTTCCTCTGTATTGAGCTCTAAAGTTTTGGATTCAAGGTAGAGGTTTTTGTTTAATGTAATTTTTGATTCTGTTAAGCTCCATGAATTTTCATTTATTTTCTTTCTCAAGCTTAATGCGATTATCTCATTTCCATCAATAATCCCTTTCAAAGGTCCTGAAGTTATTGTTTCTAATTGTTTTTCATATTTTAAATTTTGAACTTCCCCTTTGAATATTTCGCCATAGTCCAAAGTGCTTTTCCCTAAAAATTTCACAAGATTTGAATTAGCTCTAGCTGAAGTTGAAAATACTTGAAATTCTTTATTCGAATATTCAGCAGATTCCTTTATTGTTAATTGCTCCAATTTTGGATCCCATTCTCCATTCTCGCCTCCCAAGAATACATCTCCTTCAGCCCATGAGAAACCTCCTTCAAAAAAGTATTTGTCAGGATCTTTGGTTACTTCAACTAGTTCATTTATATTTATCATGGGCAAGGCACCTTCATCAAAAAAATTGTCTTTCATTTCAATCAAGATTGGCCCTTCTAGCTTGAAATAGTCATTATTCTTGTCAAAAAATCCTGATCGGGCATTGATTACTTTGTCTTTTTCTTCAAAGGTTATGTTTTTTTCAAAGTTAAAGTATCCAGGATTCCAATAGTATTCAACATTGTTT
>CAYNKD010000049.1:0-6955 GCA_964397735.1 uncultured bacterium
ATTGCTGTTGTTATTGCCATCATTCTTGGAAGATCTATTTCAAGGCCAATAAGAAGCTTAGCGGATGCAGTTGAAGATCTTGAGCCGGGAAGGGAGATAAGGATTAAAGTTAAAAAAGAGGCAAAAGATGAAGTTTCCGTTCTGGGTCGTTCTATTTTTTCAATGCATAAAAGAATTGAAACTCAAGTCAATGAATTAGAGACATTGAATGATCAGGTTTCTTCTGCCTATGAGTCCAAGTCTAGGTTCTTATCAACAATGAGCCATGAATTAAGAACTCCGCTTAATGCGATTATAGGGTTTGCAGAAATCTTAAAAGAGAAAAGCTTTGGAAAGCTTTCGGAAAGACAGGATGAATTTGTTCAAAATATAAATGAAAGTGCAAATCACTTACTTGCCTTGATTAATGATATTTTAGATTTATCAAGATCTGAGGTGGGAAAAACAAAAGCAAATCCAGAGAGGGTTGAACTTAGAGAAATTTTTGAAAGTATATTAAGAGAGCTTGAAGTTATAGCTGATAGGCAGGAGATTTCTCTTTCTTCAGAAATTGAAGGGCCTGCACAGGTATGGATTGATCCGCGACATGCAAGGCAAATATTAACCAACCTTATTAGCAATGCAGTTAAGTACAACGAAGAGAAGGGCAGGGTTGATATAAAAGTTTATCCAAATGAAGATCCACGTTATTTGACAATAAGTATTTTAGATACCGGTCTTGGAATACCTGAAAATGAGCAGTCTTCTATATTTGATGCATTCACTAGAGCAAAGTCAACTGACAGGTCTGCAGTTTCAGGTACAGGTTTGGGTTTAGCTTTAGTTAAGCAATTGGCTGAACTGAATAAAGGAGATGTTTATTTGAACTTTTCTTCTGAAGAAAAAGGAACTGAGTTCCATTTGATACTTCCTGTTATTGATTTTAAAAAGGAAAAATAAAATTATGAAAGATCATGACGAAATATATTCAAGGATTATCAAAAAATTGGATGAGAAGTTCTTGTGTGGAGATTTAGACAATATTGAATCGGCAGTACATCTTCTTTTGCATAATGTTAGAGATGTTCCTGATCGGCCATGGAAAAACATAATAGAATTTTTAGAAAAAGAGTATTTTGCTGATGAGAGCTAAGGTTTTTTTCTTTATCTTCTCTTCTTTTTTCTTAGGTTTTTTTGAATCAGTTGCAATTAATCCATGTTCTTTAGACTTGAACCCAAAAGAAATTCTTGATTTTTTTAAGCAGGATAGTAGCTTTAAGAAAAGAGAAAGCCTTTGGGAAGATCTTGTAGGACAAGGCTCTTATGAAGGTTCTGTAAATCAGAATTACAGACTATCAAGATCTATTATTGGCAATATTAAGTATTTAAATTTTAAAAAACCCGATTCGGTTGTTGCTTTTTTAGATCTTCTAAATGTTGAATCTAGTTTTTCACATAGGACAAGGCTCTATTCGCTTTATGTGCACAAGCGTGATCTTTATATGGGGGAGAAAGGTCAAAATGAAGAACTTCTCGATCGTATTCTTGAAGCTATAGTCGAAATAAAGGCTATTGAAAAGGATGTTCAGGTTGAAGCTTACAAGAAAGGTGTTCAGCTTCCAGATGACCATTCTCTTCTTGAGGTTCTTTGGAAAAGGAATATCAAAGATGAAAAATGGGACAAGGAGAATGGAGCCCAGAAGGAAAGATTAAAAATCATACTTTCTCAAAGATTGATATCCGAAAATTTTGATTTTTCAAACCTGAATGACGTTATGAGCTATCTAGGTTTTTCATCTAACAGGATGAACAAGGATATTTTATGGAATGAAGTTAAAAGATATTATCCTCTGTATAAAAATAAATCCTACAAAGGGAAAAAAGACGATAAAAATTTAAAAAAATTCTTGAATGATCAATATCTCCTGACTGGGAATAAGCCTTCTTTGTTTTTTGAAGTTTTAATGACTGCCTATAACCCTTTGCCAGAACAAACTGATTCAACACCATTTGAATCTGCTTCAGGGAAATTGGTAAAAGAGGGATATGCTGCCGTAAGTAAGGACCTGGAAGAAAGGTTTCCGCTAGGTTCTTTCATACAGTTGATAGTTGTTTGTGAGATAGACTCCAAAGGCAATTGTGTTGGATCTGATTCATCTGAAATTGGAGATTTGTTCAGGTTGAAAATTGAGGATAGGATGCATTCGAGGAAAAAGAATCAAATTGATATTTTCTTAATGTGTAAAGAAGATGCAATTAATTTTGGAAGGAGAAAAGCTCTTTTACTATCTGAGTAAATCCAAATTCCTTTCTTCTTTCTCTATAGACAAAACGATACTTGTATTTGTACTTTCTATATTTTTGTCATTTAAGAGCTCTTTTATTTTCTTGTTCATTGTTTCTCTGTTTTTGAACTTTCCCATTGCAGCTATGTCATATTCTCCAGTTATTTCATATAAAAATTCAAGAGATCTGTCTTTTTTGAGGAATTTAACTATTCTTCTTATGTGTGGTCCATTTGCCTTGATTAAAAATAGTGCGATTAAATCAAATCCTAATTTTTCTAAATTTATATTCGCTTTATAGCCTTTTATTATTTGGTTTTTTTCCATATCTTTAATTGACTTCTGGACACTGCTCGCGGAAAGGCCTACCTTTTTCCCTATTTCTTGATATGTAGCTTTTCCGTCAGTTTGGAGAATTGAGAGTATTTTTAATTGATTTTTCTTCATAAATAACGATCTTTAACTTTTCTTATTTTCAAAGGCAGAGATATTCTTAATTCTCCCAGATTGTAACGATAAATCAATAGGTCAACACTGTTTGGGTATTGAAGGTTATCTACCATTTCAAAAGCTGCATTTCTAGAATTGATTTTGTTTTTGTTTATCTCTAAAATGATATCATTCTTTTTGATTACCCCAATTAGGCTTGGAGAAACGTCAATGACTCTAAGTACTCTGTTTTTGGAATTTGCATTTTGGTTTAAATAATATTCTTCTACCTCTATTCCAATCATTGGATGAAGTGCTTTTTTTCCCATGATTCTTTCAGACCAATGGATTATTTTTTTTATAGGTATTGAGAAACTGATATTTTCCACTTCTCCTGAAAGCTTCCCTACAGTCATTCCAATGATTTCTCCTTGATTGTCGAAGAGAGGTCCTCCAGAATTTCCTGGATTTATAGCAAGATCTGTTTGTATTAAACCCCATTTCATATGATTTTTCGTATCCAGAAATCTATCTGTTGCACTGATTATCCCTTTTGATGCAGATGATGAAAGCCCGAACGGGTTTCCGATTGAAAGAACTTCTTCTCCTGGCATGAGTTTTCTTTTATTTAAATCTCTGAATGTTAAAGGTTGTTTCCAGAATTGATTTGGAATTTTTAATATTGCAATGTCCAAAATTGGATCGGTGCCTATGACTTCTGCAGGACAAACTGTGCCATCGCTCAAAGAGACAACAACCTCCTCCGAATCTTCTACTAGGTGGTTGTTTGTGATAATTGAGCCCTCTACCTGAAACATAAATCCTGAACCCTGTGAGTGATTGTTTATCCAAGGGTTTTCAGGGTCATTTTTTTTAAATGAAACAATATGAACAACTGTTTTTTCAGCTTTTTGTATCAGTTCTGTCCATTCAATTTTTACACTAAGGGTCAGCATCAAAATGATTTCAAACATATATAAATTCTAAAAGGATAGGATATTGTTATGCTTGAAAAGCTTCCTGATTCAGGGCATCCACCCTTCATAAGGGGCATACATGAAGAAATGTATAAGAAAAGACCTTGGACAATGAGGCAATATTCAGGTTTTAGTACAGCAGAAGAAACAAATAAAAGATTCAAGAAATTATTACAAAATGGACAAACAGGCCTTTCGGTCGCATTTGACCTTCCAACTCAAATGGGTTTAGACAGTGATAATGCATTATCTATAGGGGAGGTTGGCAGGGCTGGCGTTGCAATAGACACAATTGAAGACATGGCCATACTTTTGCAAGAGATTCCTTTGGACAAGGTAAGCATATCAATGACCATAAATGCTTCAGCTTCAATAATTTGGGCCATGCTTTTGTCTGTTGCAGAAGAAAAAAAAATACAAGGGACAAAAGGTAGAGGAAGAATCCAGAATGATATATTGAGGGAGTGTGTTGCAAGAGGGACATACATATTTCCACCAAAAAATAGTATGAAGCTTATAAGAGATACTTTTGAAATGGTTGAAAAAGTTCCTAACTTCAACCCTATTAGCATTTCTGGATATCATATTAGAGAAGCTGGTGCTGATGCCATCCTTGAGCTAGGTATAACTTTTGCTCATGCGATTTCATATTTGAACATAGCAAAGAATACAAATTTAGATTTTGATAAAACCGTTAAAAGGTTCTCTTTCTTCTTTGGATGCCATAACGATATTTTTGAAGAGGTTTCAAAATTCAGAGCAGCAAGATGGTTGTGGAATGATATTTTGGAAAGATATGGGGTAAAAGATCCTGATGTTAGAAAACTTAGATTCCATACTCAGACTTGTGGTTCTACCTTAACAAGGAACCAACCTCTTTTAAATATATCAAGAGTTGCATTGCAGGCTTTGGCAGCAACGCTTGGGGGTACCCAGTCTCTTCATACGAATGCATATGACGAGGCGATAGGGTTGCCTACTGAAGAATCTGCCTTGATTGCACTGAGAACACAGCAAGTTCTTTATCATGAGAGCGGACTCTCAAGAGAGGTCGATCCTTTTGGAGGTTCAGACTTTATTGAAAAAGAAACTTCAAGAATCAAGGAGGAGGCTGAAAAGATTATCAGTTTGATTGATGATGCTGGAGGAAGTATCAAATCAATAGAAAATGGCTTAACATCTTCTTTGATTCATGAAGCAAGTCATAAGTATCAGAAAGAAATTGAGAACAAAGAGAGGGTGATCGTTGGTGTTAACTCTTTTCAAGAAAACCTTTCAGAAATTCCAGAGCCTCAAATTGTTTCGGAAAAAACTAGAGAAAACCAAATTAAAAAACTAAGAAAAATCAAAAAAGACAGATCTAACAAAGACGTGAAGGAAGCTCTTTCTTTCTTGAAAAAAGATCAGCATGAAAATAAGAATTTAATGCCAGGAATACTCAATGCTGTTAAGAAAAGATGTACTGTTGGTGAGATTTGTGAAGAACTCAGGTGTCTTTGGGGCTCACATTCACAAATATCATCATAAAATCTACCTTATGTCAATTCCGGTAGCTGATCCAAACAAAATATTAAATCTCATAAATGACCTAATAGAAATAAAAAGTCCAACAGGGTCTTATGGAGAGGATGATGTTCTTGACTTTATAGAAGCTTATATAAATAGAAAGTCAAAGGGGTCTATTGATGTTTTGTCCTACACATACCAGGTTGAAAAAGTTAATAACTTTTTTGAAAGCAAAAGGTCGATAGCCTTAGTTAAAAAAGGGAAAAATAAAAATGCTTTACTCTTTGTTGCTAATGTCGATACTGTTGGAACTTCAGATTATTCTTATTTGGAACCGGTTGCAACCAGTCCAGAAAAACTTATAAAAAGTTTAAATATAGAAGTCAAGGAATCTAAAAAAGTTGGACAGATGGACAACAGAGATCCTCTTTCAAAATTAGCTACAAAACATGCCAAAACAAAAGATTGGATATGGGGAAGGGGAGCTTCAGACATGAAAGGAAGCCTTGCTGTCCTCATTGAAACTTTTCTTGCTTGGGAAGATGAAGAAGATTCAAGCATGATTCTTTTAATATCTCCTGATAGACATGGTGATTCTGAAGGTATAAAAAGTGCATTACCAAAATTAGGGCAAGAGATTAGAAAAAGAAAGATGAGCATCACCGGGATGGTTGGTGTTGAGTCATGGGAGCCTTCTAGTGAAGGCAACAAAAGAGAAGTTCACATGTCTTTGCTTGGAAAAGCTTTGGTTTGTGTTTATTATCGAGGTCCTACAGGGTCTGTTTCCTCAAACAAAGGATTCCCTTCAGCTCTTGCAGTAGGTGCAAATATCGTTTCCGAACTAGATTCAGCTGAATATCTTGTAGAGGAGAAAGATGGTGAAAAAACCCCAAATTCCTCATTTTTATCGGCTAGGGATTTAAAAGACGCTTACAACACTCAGATCCCAGGAGAGTTTTGGGGATTTATGCATGTGCCAACTTTCAAAAAACCAAAAGAACTTTTAGAGGTTATTAAGGAAAAAGTTTCTGAGTCTATCGAAAAAACTATTGCTGACAGGGCAAAAAGGTTTGGATTCAAGCCAAGTGAGGTATTGATGCTTGATACACTCGAGTTGGTCGAGAAGCCTTATATCGTTCCTTTTGGGCAAAATTTAAGAAAGCTGTGCAGAGAAAAGTTTCTTGCAAGTGCTCTTTATAAAAAAATCAAATCTCCCTGGTGTATTGTTGGAATGATTCCTCCTTTTTACCCAAGTTATTCCTGGAAAACTTCAAAGAAGAGTAATTTTGAAAAAGCTTTAGATAAATCGTTAAAGAAAGCTGATAAGAAATTTGATGTTGAGTTTGAAAAAAAGCCTTTTTACAAGGATGTTTCTGACTTGTCTTTAATTCCCAACAACAGGGATCATTGGATAGAGTTCATGCCACAACAGCCTTTAAAGCTGGCAACTTCAAAAGGTCTAGGAAATGCGAATATTCCTTATGTGAACATTGGGCCTTTAAGTCATGGAGCTGCAACACATGAAGAGAGAGTTTTGAGGACAGATATTCTTGAAAGGATCCCCTTTACGTTGTCGAGCTTTATTAAAGAATCATCTGGCTCTTAATTTTTTTTAACACCCCATTAGTCTAAAAAACGCATAAAGGGAGATTTTTGACCTCTAGGTCTCATTGGAGGGTTTTCTCTACGTTGTCGAGCTTTATTAAAGAATCATCTGGCTCTTAATTTTTTTATCATCCAGTTCAGAGTAAAAAATACTCTTTGTAATTATATTGGAAT
>CAYNKD010000050.1:0-6881 GCA_964397735.1 uncultured bacterium
CCGTTAGGGCGTGGGGGTTCGAGTCCCTCCACCGGCATTAATTTTCCATCTGCAAACGAATTAGATAATAATAGCGACCCTTTGACTTCATGAGTTCCTCATGCGTACCACGTTCTTGAATCTTCCCCTGGTCTATAACCAAGATTTCATCGGCCTGTCGAACCGTCGAGAGCCTATGGGCAATGATGATTGCAGTTCTGCCTTCTAGCAATTTGTTAATTGCGGTATTCACAACCAATTCCAGCTCTGGGTCAATTGAGCTTGTCGCTTCATCCAAAATCAAAACTTCAGGATCAAAGACCAAGGCTCTCGCTATGGATATTAGCTGCCTTTCTCCAAGAGATAAATCTTTCCCTCCTTCTGCCAAAACGGTCTCCAAACCATCTTTCATTGAATCTACACGCTCTTTAAACCCAAGAATTTTTATTATTTTTTCAATATTGCTTTTCGGCACATCTTTATGCAAACGAATATTATCTAAAATCGATCTGTTGAACAAAGTTACTTCTTGTGGCAAGAAAGCTATTCCTTTTCTCCATGATGTTAGATTTGAGTCAAAATGGGAGTGTTCCCCAGCAAATATTTCTCCTTTCTGTGGAGAGTAGTAGGCCATCAACAACTTGACAAGTGTTGTTTTTCCAGACCCTGTGGAACCTACTATGGCTAGCTTTTTCCCTTTGTTGAGTTCAAAATCAATTCCATTAACAACTGTCTTGTCTTCAGTGTATCCAAAAACAAGGTTTTCTACCTTGAAGTTCCCCTTAAGCGGCCATGGGTTAATCTGTTCTTTCGAATGATTCCATTCGTCCGGATCATCTATATTCATCAACCAGTGAACTTTCCCAACCCCTGCGAGACTGCTTTGGATCAAGTGGATCTTATGGGCAATATCATGCATGGGTTGATAAAGAGACTTTGTGTAACTCAACATCGCTACCAAGACTCCGATAGTAATTCCAGAATCTGTATTTATAAGAGGTATTCCTTTTAAAAACAAAATAGCCATTGAGGAGTAGAAACAGACAGATATGAATGGGTCCATAAGGCTGAATGACTTAATGCTGTCCATGTGTGCGAGATATGTTTTTTGATTTAAGTCTAAATATTTTTTATCAGCTTCTTTTTCCGAATTAAAAGCCCTCAAAAGCCCCAACCCTCTTAGTATTTCGTTTAAAGAAATAATCATTTCAGTTGACCTGTTCCTGATTATGTTGAAAAGTCTAAAAACCCATCGACAGAAAGTGGGCATGGCTGCTATTATTATCGGCAATGGAATAAGAACCCATACCGCAACATCTGGAGCAATTTTGATCATTGCATACGTTATGCCAGCAATTAAAAACAAATCACTAATGAGTGTGGTTAACACCTGTGTAAAGAGGTCGCTTATCGCCTGAACATCATTACTTACCCTGTGAACTATAACCCCTACAGGGGTTTTCTCAAAAAATGAAACTTTCAACCTCACCAGGTTGTTAAACAAATCTCGTCTAAGTTCATACATCACCTCATGGGCTAACCTGCCTAGGTTTCTTGTTGTCCACCAACTTAAGAAAAAGGCCAACAAAACTAAAAACAAATACTTGAGCCCAATTATCATTATCTCACTGCTTGAAGCATCAACACTAGCGACCAGGTGCTTGTCAATCAACTCTCTAATCAGAAGAGGCTGTAGGACCGTTGTTGAAACAAGGGCTGCCAATGCAATCATGATTCCAGTTATTCTTTTCTTATGATGCTTTACTCGATTCCAAAGCCATTTCAAAAGAACCCCTTGTGGGACTGTGGGCACATCGCCTGTATCAACAGTACTCATCCCTCTCATTGCTTGATATCCTCTCCCTGGCTCAATTCCCACATTCGGGCAAAGCTTTTATTTTCTTTAAGTAATTTTTCAGGGTTTTCACAAGCTTCCATTTCCCCATTTTTTGAAAGAAGCAAAACTTTATCAAATGAAAAAATAGAAGATATCCTGTGTGTAGAAACAATAACTGTTTTGTCTTTAATAACATCAATGAGGTTAATTAAGATTTTTGATTCTGTCTCAGCATCAACAGCGCTTAGAGCATCGTCAAGAAGGATGAGTTTTTTATCCTGACAGACCGCTCTAGCAAGGGCAAGTCTTTGCCTCTGTCCACCTGACAGGGAGATTCCCCTCTCCCCAACCTCTGCATCTAACTGTCCTGACATTTTTTGTATGTCTTCATCTAAAACCGCCACCCTTAATGCTTCCCATAGTTTGTCTTCCTTAATCGGTTTCCCTAAATCCAGGTTGTATTTGATTGTTTCGGAAAAAGTAACTGGGTCCTGTGGAGACCAGGCAATTAAGCTTCTCCAAAAATCCTTATTTATATCCTCTATCTTTTGGTCGTTGATGGAGATGCTTTGATCTTTTGAGGAGTAAAGTGCTGTAATTAATTTAAAAATTGTAGATTTCCCACACCCTGTAGGGCCAACAATAGCCAGTTTTTCTCCCTGTTTGAGTTGAAAAGATATGTCATTCAAGACTTTATTTTCCTCAGAATACATGAAAGACGTATTTTTGAACTCAATGTCTATGAGCCCAGGCTTAAAGCCATCAGGTCTTGGCTCTTGTGGTTCATCGATCAATTCCTGGATTCTCATTAAACTTGCTGTCCCTCTCTGGTAGAGGTTAACCATGAACCCAAGTGCCATGAAAGGCCAAACAAGATAATTGAAGTATTGCAAAAATGCAGCAAGGTCACCAACTGTCAAGTTTCCTGAAACGACCCTCCCTCCTCCGTAAACAATAAGTACAGTAATCCCAATACCGGCAGCAACTCTAAAAACGGGTTCAAACCAAGCGTCCAAGTTTGCAAGCTTGAATCCTTCAACTTTCACATCATCTGCTTTTGATGTTAAAAGCTTGGCTTCGCCAAATTCCTGCCTAAAACCTTTAAGTGCAAGAATCCCTCCAGCAGCCTGTTCGACATGTGCTGAAAGACTGCTAAATGCCTGTTGAACCAATTTAAATTGCTTGTGAAAAGCCTGTCCCATATATCTTGTAAAAATCACTATCAATGGGAATGGGACCAAGACTGCAAGAGTTAGCTGCCAGTCTAACCAAAACATAAATCCAACAGTCAGAACCCCCCAAACTATTCCGTCAAAAGCACAAATGACCAATATCCCGGACATATTTCTTACAGCCTCAATATCATTGCTCGCTCTACCCATCAAATCCCCAATTTGAACCTTGTCGTAAAACTTCATTGGAACCCCCATGAGTCTGCGATAAAGTTTCTCTCTGAGGTCTCTCTCAACTTTTCTGGAAGCACCAAAAATTAGAATTCTCCAACAGTAGCGAAGTACAAAGGTGATCAACCCCGCAATAAAGAAAACCCAGAAGACCTGTATCGTTGTTTCGCTATTCCAGCTCCCCTGTTCTATTCTGTCAACTACCTCTTTTGTGACTAGCGGCAGTAAAACCTGAAGTACATCCAGTACAAGAAGTATAAAAACACCTAAAGACAACTGTTTCCAATGAGGTTTTAGCAAATTTATGAAAATTTTCAGTCGATTATCTTGTTTTGCTTTGGTTGAATTCATTTTCTTTGACACTTTAACTATTAATCATATTACTAATACTAGAATTGGCAATCATGTCTCTAAAAGACGAGGCCTTAAATTATCACAAAAACCCCAAGCCGGGGAAAACTGAGATAAAACTTACGAAACCGTGCTTAACACAAGACGATTTAACACTGGCTTATTCTCCTGGTGTAGCTGAACCATGCCTTGAAATACATCGCAACAAACAAGATGTTTACCAATACACAAATAAAGCAAATCTGGTTGCAGTTCTTTCAAATGGGTCTGCTGTATTGGGGCTTGGGAACATAGGTCCTGAGGCATTTAAGCCTGTTGGAGAGGGGAAGGCGGTTTTGTTCAAAAAATTTGCTAATGTTGATGCTTTTGATATTGAGATTAATTCCCAGACTTCAGAAGAGATTATTAGTGTAGCTCAAGCGCTTGAACCAACCTTTGGAGGGATAAACCTTGAAGATATCAAGGCCCCTGAGTGTTTTGAGGTTGAGGAAAGGCTAAAAGAGAAATTAAGTATTCCTGTTTTTCATGATGACCAATGGGGAACTGCAATAATTACGGGAGCTGCAATGATTAATTGCCTCTTGCTTACAGATAGGAAATGGGAAGACATAAAAACTGTCATATCTGGAGCTGGGGCTGCTGGGATTGCAATGGGAAGGTTGTTATGCCATCTTGGACACAAGAGGGAAAACATTCTTCTTGTTGACTCAAGAGGGGTTGCTTATTCTGGAAGAAAGGATGGGATGAACAAGTACAAAGAAGAGTTTGCAGCAAAAACAGAGAAAAGAACTTTGGCTGACGCCTTGGATGGAGCTGATTGCTTTTTAGGGGTTTCTGTCAAAGATACCGTTACCCCAGAGATGATAAAGAAGATGAACAAAAATCCAATTATTTTTGCAATGGCAAATCCAGATCCTGAAATTCCTTACAACCTTGCCAAAGAAACAAGACCAGATGCAATTGTTGGGACCGGAAGGTCTGACTTCCCAAATCAGGTTAACAATGTTTTGGGATTCCCTTTCATATTTAGGGGAGCCTTGGATGTGGCAGCAAAAGCTATCAATAATGAAATGATGGTTGCTGCAAGCGAGGCTCTTGCTGAATTGGCGAGAAGCTCTGTTACAAAAGAAGTTAAAGATGCTTACGGAATGGCGGACCTTGCTTTCGGTCCTGATTATGTTATCCCGAAACCAACAGACAGAAGGGTTCTTTATCATGTTGCCCCTGCAGTTGCAAGAGCAGCTATAGAGACAAAGGTTGCGAGGAAAAAGATTGATATTGATAGTTATGGGTACATGCTACAAAGAAAGATTGAGCCAAGTAGAAGGATACTTAAACCAATATTTAAAAATGCAGCAAGAAAAGGCAGAAAGATAATTTTCCCTGAAGGGGAAGAGCCTATCATTCTTCAAGCAGCTGAAATACTCCTTGGAGATGCTTTGGCTAAGCCGGTATTGGTTGGAAATACAAAAAAAATTCAACTTTCAGCAGAAAAAGCGAAAGTTGACATATCAGCAATGGAAATCCTTGATCCACAAAAGCATCCTGACAAGAAAGCCTATGCAAAAAAATATCTTCAATTAAGAAGAAGGAAGGGCTTGACGAAAAAAGAAGCCGACAAGAGGATAAAAAGGCCAGTTATATTTGCCGCTATGCATTTGCATTTGGGAAATGCTCATGGAATGGTTGTTGGGCAAAATCTATATTACAGACACTCATTGATCCCATTGTTCCAAATACTCCCCACTGCCAAGAATGTCAAACATGCAATAGGAGCTTACATAATCATCCCCAACAATGAAAATATTTCTCCAATAGTATTGGGAGATGCAACAATAGGAATAAAACCAACAAAATCTGAACTGGCTGAATCTGGAAAACTTCTTTCAGACTTGGCTCAATCAATTGGCTTAGACCCTGTTGTTGCATTTTTAAGTCATGCAAGTTTTGGGTCAAGCCCTGATGAAGAAGCAGCTAGGGTTCAAGCAGCATTGAGGATATTCAGGGACAAATGGCCTGAAATTCCTGCTGATGGCGAAATGCAAGCAGATATTGCCTTGAATACAAAGATTATTAAAAAAACATACCCCTTCTCCCCTTTGGCAAATGAGGCCAGGGTAAATGTTTTAGTGTGTCCTGATTTGGATAGTGCTAACATTTCATATAAGTTATTACAATCATTAGGAGAGGCTCATTTGGTTGGACCGATATTGTTGGGAATGAAACATGCTGTTCATGTTCTTGAAAGGCATTGCGGGGTGGGACAGGTAGTTGAACTTGCCGCCTTGGCAGCAGCGCAAGAATATGAGCAATAAAAAAAATAAATCTTTTGAAGAGCAAATAACTCTCACAAAGGAACTTCTTCTAGCTGCTGAAAAGGGCGATGAGGAGGCTAGAGGAAAATCCCTTGAGCAGGTCTTGGAAATATCAAGAGGTCTAACTGAAGAAAACCCTGAATCCTCGCAGGCTTGGCTTGTTTTGGCATTGGCTGAATATTGGTCAAATAAACCCTCTGCGAAAAAGAGTTTCGAAACAGCATTGGGCTTTCTGAAAAAATCTGAAACGGAAGAAAAAATAACATGTTTGTACCATGTGGGAAAGATAAACCTCGCAAAAGGGGACTTTGAAAATTCTGAAAAATCATTCAAAAAGGTTCTTAAGATGAACTCCAACCATATCCATACACTTCATGATCTCTCCATCGTTTATGCAAAGACAGAAAGAACAAAAGAGGCAATCAAGTGTTTAAAGATGGTCATTAAAGAAAATTCTGACTTCCCGGGAGCTGCAGAAAACCTGAGTGTTTTGCTATTCCATGAAGAGTAAATCAAAAATTTCAAAAAAATCCCTTGAACAGCTAGAGGATTTCCAGATTCACTGGAAGCGAATCAGGACCATATCCGAACCTTGGATATTATGTGCAGGGGCACATGATATGCCTGAAATGAATTCTGATGAAGAGGATTCCTTCATTAAGGAAAAGGAGTGGATTGCAAAAAACCTCATCCCAGTCTCTCTAACAATAGGAGGGAACGAAGAAAGGTCTAGCATTGTTGCAAGAGGAATAAAGCAACTTTTAGACATGGCAACAAGTCTGAGGGATTTGGGCATATCCCCTGACAAAAAGAAAAATTTTCAAACACAGTGGAACTATACGAATAACAGAATTGGCGTTACTCTTTCAATGTTTGAAAAAGGGGCAGATGTTAAAAAGATAAAAAAACAGGAAGAAGCACTTTACCCAAGTACAGCAGGGAAAAAAGATGAAAAAATTGGTAAAAAAATTCTCATGTTCGTGATTTATCTTCTTG
>CAYNKD010000051.1:0-6660 GCA_964397735.1 uncultured bacterium
CTTACGCCACCGAGACCATTATTTAAAACCTGAAGAGTTCCGGTCAAACCGCTAGAAGATATAACTGGGAATGGCTGTTCTATATTGCACGTGCCACTATGTCCAGCTTTTATGTATATACCCCAACCACCATTATCTTTTGTTATTAAACCGGTTATTGTTGGGTCTTGTGTTCTTTCTATAAAAATACCGTCACATTCATCAGTCACTCCTGGTTTCAATGGTGTTCCAATTAAGGAATTGGAGCATCTAAGCCCATTTCCTTCAATTATTGTCTCATTTCCAGCAGAACCTGTAATTTTGAAAGGTGTTTCAGACATATGAACACCTCTTCCATAACTGTCATGAACATGGGAACCCTCTTTAATATGAAGATTTATATCCATTAGTCCTGCTTGCTTAAAGCTCGCTATACCATGTCCTCCAGAATATGCAAACTCAGCATCTGAAATCCTTATTTGAGCACCTGGAGCGGACTCACCTTGAAGGGTTAGGTTTCCTGCTCTTTGCGTTGGGGAAGCTCCAAAAACAGTAGCATTTTTGTTGGATCCTCCAAAAAGAACTTTCACATTGTTTAAATCAGCGTCTATCCTTGTTCTTAATGCAAGAGACCCCCAAAAAGATTTTTCAAAAACACCATTACCATCATCATCGACCCTAAGCCAGTTGTCATCATTCTCATCCGCAAGATTTAAATCTTCAGGATGAGGACCCATACTCATTAGATTTCTATTTGTATCAACACCTTCAGCAAAAGAAGGATCACTATTTAGCCAAGATGAATCACAACTAAATGTGAGGGCATCAACATTTCCATCACAATCATCTGAAATACTTGTCCAGATAACTGGTTCGGTCAAGGTTCCATCAACTTGAAGATAGCCATCAACAATCATGCTAACTTCCCTGTCATCTACACCATCAGACTCCGCATACATGAAAGGATCTCCCATCTTTATAACAACACCCGAGTCAATTTTCATATGAACATCTATATTGTCTACAGCGCTATCGTCACCAACCCTTATAGAGTCAGTTACAACATAAGCCATTGGCCAAGTTTTTGAAATTCCATTACCACTCACAACATCAATGGTATTCTTGTTCCAAGAAGTATCCAATCCAACGATTCTGTTCCTAAGCTGCCCACCCCTTATAGCAAAACCAGGATATTCCTTGTTTCCACTTTCAGGAATTTCATTAACAGCATATGAATTTGAAGGTTGACCGGTTATTGGATCATCTTTCAAAAAATCACTACCAATACCCATATCAGAAACTATTGGATAAAAGCTGTTAAATCCAAAAAATGAATTTCTTATAGTCGGGAAAGATCCTGTGAAATTCTCATTATCCAAAATAACAATACCATTTTCAGCAGACTCCTGAGACCTTAAACTATCAATCAAGATAGATTCGGCTGCATCAAAAACAATATTTCCCTGATCTAGAACATCACCCTTTGTAGAGCCTCTATTTCCAGCACCAGCATAAACAATACCCATTCCAAAAATTCTTGCACAAGGCTCTGTATTTGAAACATTTTCAGCTACAGGATGGTTAAAGGGGTATTCATCAGGACATGCTCCAGAGTCTTCGTTAGATGCAAAATAAACTCCTTTCCAGTCTCCACGACTTCCTTCTGACAAGCCTGAACCATCTGTATCACATGCACCATTCAAACAAAACTCAGACATGTCATCAAAATAGCTTGTGAATATAACATCTGAAAATCCTGGACGTGGAGTGTCGCTTGCATCAACATTTGCATTATTCACATTGTCATCAGGGTTACCAGCAGAAGTCAAAGATCCATTTACTGTAATTCCGGAAACCTGATTATCAAACTTCGCAACTAAACCGTAATCAAGAACGAGTTCGGCACCATTTCCTACGGTAATATGAGAATCAATCAAATAAGGAACAATGCTTCCGATATTACCATCATCAACAACAGTTCCTCCTGCATTTGCAACACCACAATCAGGGCTCGTAAGATTTTGGGAAAAACACATTGTTGACCATTTTACAGATTTGGTCAACTGTGCAATTTCTCCTTCAGAACAAATGCCTGGAGCACATGTTCTATCAAAAGTATGCAAATGTATAGCTGAAACAATATTTGAATTTAAGTTTCCTGGCCCAGGAATAATATTTTGATCTTGTCCGGAAGAATCACAATCTTCTAAAAAGTTAACTCCACTAACGGTATTTTCTCTTCCACATAGAGATGAAAAATGAGGAATCGACAAAGGGGCTTTCTGGTTTCTAAAGAAGCTATTACTCTTGACAGACTCTCTCACAACATCATCAACGACAGACCCGTCATCTAGTGTTAGGTTCAAAAGACTTGAAGCACCTCCCCTGTATTGCAAACCATATCCAGAACTACTTTCTATTGTTGAATTTCTAACTCTTGCTAATGCAGCATCAATTTTGATTGCAGAACCCAACCCAGATCCAGCATACCTTATTGAAGCATTGTTAATTAAGCTTTTCTTTGAAGTTGAAGTAATTTCAATGCCTCTCCAAGAACCTGGTTGTGCAGAGCTTGAAGAAGTGTCACCGTTTGTATCACCTTCTCCAAGAATATCATCCTCATTGATAGAACTAAAGACAACTTGATCTAATTGTCCATTTGAGTCTAAATCAATCCAATATTCGTCACCAGAATTTTGTGGAACTTCACATGTCTCAGAATTTTCACTCCAAGAAGAACCTATACATAAAGTACCTGCTGCAGAAATACCACCACCAGAAGAATCTAACTTTACCAAAACTCCCGGTAATATTGAAAATATACCAGAAAAACCATCTCCATCTAAGTCCTCTTCAACAGACATGTCCTGGTCTACAACATACGGCATTGAGGTAGGAGCGTTAATAGATTCGTCTCCACCATGGTCTCCTCTATCCATAGGTTTTAGTATTGCTGTTTCATTATCTACAACTCTTCCCAAAAGCATCCTTATGCCATAAAAAGAATCGGAAGAAGTTGGAGCAAAACATGAATTTGAACTTTCATCCCAATTACAAAATTTATTATCATTAGTTTCACATGAAGTTCCAACAATTTCTCCAGATAGGTTACTGCAGAAAGTAGGGCTAACCTTATCATTCTGAATATCAGAAATTCCTGTATAGCTTGGAACCTGTAAGACCGGATAGGTAGTCAGGCTTGTAAATATATTTTTTCTAACTGTTGGATAAACATTTGGTTGGCCAGTAACTGAAATACCATAACCACCAGCATCCATTATTTTATTATTCTGAATAACAACACAGTCATCTTTAAGATCAGATTCTTCATCAGAAACAGGGTCAATTGGATCATCCCAATCTACAACTTGCATTTCTGGATCATCACAATCGATCTCGTTACTTCCATCTCTTAAAGATGTACTTTGAATTTGCACAACTCCTAAAGAAGGATCTGAACCTCCATACCTTAAAATTGTATTTTCAACATATCCAACAGACCCAATATCAAATTTCACAGAACCCCATTCTCCAGGACTTCCTGTCGAAATACCATCTTTGTTTGTATCACATATCGGGTGCCCTGAGCTGTTCACGTTTGAACAATCAACAACACCTCCACCTGGAATAGAAAATGTTCCTGCAAAATCATCATTAAATGAAGTTAAGTAAGCAACATCTCCACTGTTGTTTCCAACAGCTAGTCTTCCACTTGAAGTAATTCCCGAAGCTGTTGTCAAAAACTTAATAACAGCACCATCTGCAAGCCTTAAACTTGCTCCAGCTTCAACAGATATCAAACCATCTACAACATAGGCACCAACAACTGCGGGCCATCTCACTTCACCCCAGAAGTTCGGACATTGCCCTGGAATAAATATGTTTGGACAATCTTGTAACAAAACAGAAAGTGCCTGAGGTATATTTCCTCCTTCTATCTGAATTGAATCTCCATCTTCATTACCAGTAAAAGTTGGTAAATCTCCAGTCAGGTCTAAATCCTTTAAACCACTAAAAGCTGGATGCATTATCATTCCAAAACCTGTGCTATTTGAAACAGTCAAATCTGCACTATTGATTGTTGGCTGTGTTATTAAAGGGCTTCCTGTAACAATCAAACCAGTACCATTAGAGCTTTCTATTTCCAAACCATCGAAAACCAAAGAGGATCCATTGGCATCACCATCATTGTTAATATCAACGCCATCTTCAATTTCTCCAGCAGATTCAATAATCAAACCTGCTTCAAGAGCAGGAGAAACTAAGTCACTAATTCCACCACCATACCTTATGACCATATCTTCTACATTCCCACTTGAACCTGCAGAAAATTTCAATTGACCCCAGTCACCAGAAGAGGCTATTGAAGCATTTTGAGGTTGTCCAGGACAATAACCATTATCAACACCAGGAACACCAGCTCCAACAGTTACTGGTTCAAGGATAACTCCATTTGACCCAACAGTCGTTAAATTACCTGTAACATCTATACCAATCGGAGGAGATCCATCTGCCTTCATTATCCTTAACCTCAAAGGATTATTATTTGTGTTATTTGTATCTAATGTCAAATTACCTTTAATTTCAAAATCTTCATTTATAAAGTATGGAGAATCTTCAATATTCCAGGTTACATCTCCAAGAAGACTGTCTGAAACAAGGGTTCCACAGTTCAACAATTCAAAATCAACTTCATCTGAGTCAAAGTTAGTGATCGCAGTATTTGCATAAGCCTTAACTTGCGAATTTCCTGCAATTGGATTAAATGAATTATTACCACCAACTTTAATATTTGGAAGATAGGTTGATTCAGCAACACAAGACCAACCATCAGCATCGTTACCGTTGTTATCGCTACAAGCAACCTGCCCGTCTACATAGAAATCTACCGAAGTAACGTTAGAGACAGAAGTGTCTACAACTGCAGAAAACGTCACACATCTAAAGCCATCAGTGACATAAGCTGACAAGGTTGGATCAAACCATCCAGGTTCACTATCATCAGAGGTTCCCTGAATACAATCTGGACCATAGCTTGTTAGAGTTGGAGCAATAATGTCATTATTTTTAGGCGAAGTTACAAGAACCTGCTTGTCAGTTCCCCCACTTGAATCATTGTTGATATCTACAGTTCTTGTATCCTGAGCACTTTTAATCCCATCAGTGACTTGAGCAACCAATTGATATGTGCCGTCTCCTGCTGTAGGGTTAACTTCAGTATCCCAACTAGATTGCCATCTTGAAACATTCCAAACATCAACACCATTTTCAACCTGTGAATCTAAAGGGTTTTCCAGGACAAGAAGACCAGCAGGTGCATTTGGGTCCTGACATTCTGTATCAGATGGAAGAAAGTCAAATGTAGTACATTTAACAATGCTTGATCTTGGATCAGAATCAAGATCCCTAAATTTGACTGTTGATCCTTTTGTAAATTCTGCAATCAAGAGTCCACTTCCTCCATCATGAGTTTGAACAGAGGCAACATTGAAAATAGTAGTAGTTGGACTACAGTCCCAAGCTTCCGCTGGGTCACATATTACCGTTGATTGATGGGATATTCCCATCTGTTCAGTTCCAAAGAATTCAGAATCAACTGCAATATTGATATCAGCACAAGAGTTTGGACCAAAACATCTCTGGCCTTCTATTGTTCCACTAACTGTATAAGTTCCTGCCAAAGGGCTAGGCAAACTATTAATATTTATGCCCATCCCGACTTCAAAATCCCTCTCTAAAGCTTGAATATTTCCAGAACCCTCTCCGACAGCTGTAACTTTTATATCCACATCTTGAGAAAACAAGGGAGCATGCCAGTAAATAACTGAGGACGAACCTTGTGGAGTTTCTATATATGAAGCACATCCTTGTATTGTTGTGTTCCCAAGAACGCCTCCATACATCAAAAATCCTGGATCAACCCCAGAATTAGTGTTTAAGCACCATTGGTAATTGATTGCATTGTTTGCAGTAGCGCTTAACTCATACCTTCTTCCTGGAAGAAAAATCTCTCCAGATAAAAGACTGCTGCTAGGACCATCTGTAAGCTCAACATCCGCAAAGGTTGTTCCTCCGCCCCCTCCACCGGAACCTCCAGAGGAACCTCCTCCAGAAGGATCATCTCCACCACTACATGCGATAGAACTGATTCCAAAGATAACCAATAGAAATAAAAACTTTTTATTCATAACTGCCTCCTAGCAAATAATACAAAAATCGTTATACAAGTCAAACCAATTATTGTATACAGTAAAGGTGAAAAACTTCAACCCTAAAGGGTTGAAAGGGAAACGGCAATATTAGGCTAGTTTAAACCAACTAATTTCCTAGCAATTTTAACTCTCGGACCTGCGATTGAAGATGCTTTTTTTGCACCTTCAAAAAGAATATCATCAATATCCTTGGATTTTTGAACCCATTCATTTTTTGCCTCTCTTATAGGTTTGAGATAATCACAAAGTTCCCTACCCAAGGAAACTTTCAAATCCCCATATCTCAATTCCTTAGATTCATAAGCCTCAATCATAGATTTGTATTCATTTTTATTGCATGCCTCTAATAAACCTAACAAATTCTCTACGGAAGGAGATATGCCGTCATTGTCAGAACCCATATCAGTAACAGCTTTTTTTATTTTTTTCTTAATAACATCTTCTGAATCATCAATAAAAACAGCTCCCT
>CAYNKD010000052.1:0-6272 GCA_964397735.1 uncultured bacterium
CAAAGGTCAAGGAAGCCTTATCTGAATACTGGACAAAATTGAAAGCTGGAAAATTCAAGGTATATAAATAATTGACTGAAAAAGCCTTACTGATAGATGGTTTAAACCTTCTCTTTAGGGCTTTTTACAGTCTCCCCCCAAATATGCAATCTCCTTCAGGAGAGCCTACAAATGCACTATTTGGATTTATTAGAACGCTAGACTCTCTAAATAAAAAATACACCCCTAAAACAATAATTGTTGCATTGGACTCCCCTATCCCAACATGGAGAAAGGAAGAGTATCCAGAATACAAAGCTGGAAGGCCTGAGACTCCAGAGAGCCTATTAAAACAAATAAGATTCTTCAAAGATTTTTTAAGAAAATTAGAAATAGGCTATATTGAATTTCCAGGCTACGAAGCAGATGACATCCTAGCATCAGCATCAAAAAGACTTCTAAAGGAAAAAATGAATCCGATTATTGTTAGCAATGACAAAGACCTATTGCAAACTTTAGAAACAGGAGTTTCAATCCTCAAGTCAGGAAGGTCTATCTCTCAGATTAAACTAATAAATAAAAATACTCTTTTTGAAGAATATGGATTCAACCCAAGCCTTATACCTGACTTCAAAGGTTTAGTTGGAGATTCTTCAGACAATCTCAAAGGAGTAAGAGGTATAGGCGAAAAGACAGCAAAAACACTGTTAGAGAAGTACAAAAACCTGGATGACATTTACGAGAATCTAGAAAATATTCCTGATTCCCAAAGGAAGAAGCTTGAAAATGACAAAGAATCAGCTTACTTTTGTAAAAAGTTAGCAACATTAAATTTTGACCTGGAAATTGAAACCAAAAATCTAAAACCTTTAAATCTTGGAAATGAATCTGCTCAAAAAACACTGAAGCAACTAGGGATGACCTCTTTTGTTTTTGAGAAAATCCCTTTATCTTCTCTTGAAGGTAAAAAAATACAGATTGAAATTAAAAACCTAGATTCAAAAAAAATAAAAAAAGAACTAGAAAAAACAAACTCTGTATACTTGATGCCATATGAGGATTCATGGATATGCCAAACAGAAAAATCTATTTTTAAACCAGAAGAAAATGAAGGTCTTTTTACAACGGAAATAAACATAAAGGATTATTTAACAGACCAACATAAGATTGTTGGATTTGATCTTTATGACAAAAAAATAGACATAAATCATTCAGATCTTAAAAATGTATTGGATTTAAAATCTTATGCTTTTTTTATGGATTCAGAAAATCCATCAATTCAAAAGATATGGGAAAAAGTATTTAATGAAAAAATACCTGAACACCCATCTTTACGTATAGAGAAATTGAAGGAAATAAAAGAAACTCTTGAAAAAAACAAAAAAGCAAAAGACTACTACAGAAAAGTAGAAAAGCCATTTCTTTTGGTAATTGAAAAAATGAATAAAACAGGAGTGCCAATCAATCTTAAAGAAGCTCAAATGCTTGAAAAAAAATTCAACCTTGAATGTTTAGATTTAGAAAAAAAAATCAAAGACATGGCTGGATCACCAAACCTCAATCCAAGAAGCCCAAAACAGCTTGGAGAACTTCTTTTTGAAAAATTGAAACTGCCTCGAATTAAAAAAAATAGCACAGCAAGATCGGTATTGGATTTGCTTATTGAAAAACATCCCATAATAGAAAATCTTATCAAGTATAGGGAAAAGCACAAGCTCCTCACCTCTTACATGTTGCCTTTCATAAAATACAGAAAAGAAAGCGGCAGGATTTATCCAACTTTTGATCCATACGGAACAAAAAGTGGGAGACTTGCTTCAAGAAATCCCAACTTTCAAGTCCTTCCTATAAAAACAAGTGATGGAAAAATGGTTAGAAGGTGTGTTCAGGCAGAAAGCGAATACTCAATAGTTTCTATTGATTATTCACAAATCGATCTTAGAGTTTTAGCACACCTTTCAAAAGATGAAAAGTTAATAGAAATTTTCAATAAAAATGAAGATGTTCATTCTCAAACAGCGTCCCTAATGCTTAAAAAGCCAAAAGAAACAATTACAGAAGAGGACAGAAGGATTGCAAAAGTTATCAATTTTGGAATTATTTATGGAATGGGTCCAAGTGCACTTTCAAAACAGCTAGGAATATCTCTTGAACGTTCAAAAATCGAAATAAAAAAATATTTTAAAAAATTTGATGGCGTTGCTGGCTGGATAAAAGAAACAAAATGGAAAGCAAATCAAAACCTTTATACAGAAACCCTTGATGGAAGAAGAAGGTATGTAAATTTTTTAGGCACAGAAGATTGGAGGAGGCAAGAGGCAGAAAGGCAGGCTATAAATAATTGCGTACAGGGAGGAAGTTCAGACGTGATAAAAAGAGCCATGATTAAAATTTCCGACAGCCTCAACAAAAAATTTGAATTAATTCTTCAAGTTCATGATGAACTTGTTTTTCATATTTCCGACAGCATTCTAGAAGAGAGTGTTGACAAAGCAAAAAAAGCAATGGAAAAAGCTTTAGAATTGGAAGTCCCTTTGAGGGTTGATATAAAAATTGGAAAAAAATATGAATTCTGAAAAAGAAAAAACTCAAGAAGAAAAAGACTTTTTGGACTTTGAAACTCCAAAAAAGGGTGATTCAAGGAGTGGAAGAGTTGTCCAAAAAGATGAAAATGGAATATTGCTTTCTCTTGGCTTAAAAAATGACGCATGGCTCCCAAAAGACCAGATTGGAGAAGATGTAAAAAATGTAAAAACAGGAGAGTCCTTGAAGGTAGAGATAATAAGCATGAGTCGTGACAAAATTATCGTCAGCAGGAAAAAAATACTAGAAAAGGAATCCATGAAGTTGCTTGAAAATTCATTCAAAAACAAAGAAAAACTTTCTGGCAATATTGAAAAAATTGTTTTAAATAAAAACAAACAACAGGTAGGGATGATGGTCAATCTCAAAGGAAGGTTATTATTCATGCCACGATCTCTTTATGAGAAAAATCCTCCGAGAAACCTAGATGTGCTTCTAGGGAGGAGTGTGAAATTCCTAGTAAAGGAAATGAAAGAAAATGATGCAATACTGTCAAGAGTTGATTACCTTGAAGAAAAGAGGACTAAACAATTTTCTCAATTCATCTTGTCAAATCCAAAGAATTCAATAGTAAAAGCTCGCGTTAAGAGGTTTTTGTCTCAAAAAAATAAAGCTTTTGGGATAATCCTTAATTCAAACGGAGCAAATCTATTTCTTCATAAAAATGAAGCTACCTGGGGGAATGAAGACCTTAAAAATGTTTTTAAAGAAGGTCAGGAAATTGAAGTCAAGATAATCAAAATAAATGAAGAAAAAATGCAAATAGACACTAGTTACAACATGACAAGAGAGGATCCTTGGAAAAGTGACATTCTAGAAAAAGAAAACTGGGTAAATGGAACAATCTTGAATAAAACAAAAACTGGATTATTTGTATCTTTGGAAAATGGATTACAGGGTTTTGTTCACGAAACAGAAATACCACAAAAGTTCAAAGATGCTCGTGGGCAAAAAGTTAAAGCAAGAATTAAAAATATAAATAAAGAAGATAAAAAAATCTCCCTCTCTTTGATTTCAAAAGAAGAATCAAAAAAACCTCGAGGAGAAACATTTGGGGACAAAATTGAAGGTGGACAAACACTCTCAGAGCTTCTGAAAGATTTTGAATAGAAATTTAACAATCGGTCTGACAGGCTCATTCGGATCCGGAAAATCAACTGCTCTCAAAATTTTTGAAAACTTTGGTTTTAAAACGTACAGCGCCGACAAAGAAGTTCATCATCTTTACTCAAGCGAAGAAATTCAAGAAATATTAAAAAAAAAAATTCCTGAAGCTTTTGAAAAAAAAGAAAAAATAATTCTAAATAAAGAAAAATTGAGAAAAATAGTTTTCTCAGACAAGGAAAAACTTACCTTTTTGGAAAACTTAATTCATCCTTTGATAAAAAAACAATGCATGTCTTTGATTCAGTCTAGAAAAGAAAGTTTAGCTTGTGAAATTCCGATCCTCTTCAATTCAGGCCTTGAAGAACATTTTGATAAGATTGTCACCATTGAAGCAAATCAAAAAACAAGACTTAGAAGAGTTGTAAAAAGACATAAAGAAAAACTCACGGAAAAAGACTTTTTTGCAATAGAAAAATCTCAACCAACCAAAGAAGAGAGGGCTTTGATAGCTGATATCGTGATCCAAAACGACGAAAGCATAGAGGATTTAAAGAAAAAAATCTTCTCATTTCTAAAATATTGAATTTCAACTTAAAAACTCAATTCTCTCCAGCTGGGGATCAACCATATGCAATCAAGAAAATAGTTGAAGGTTTTAAAAAAGGGATAAAAAAACAAACATTGCTTGGCGTAACTGGAAGTGGAAAAACCTATACAGCCTCAAGCGTTATTCAGTCATTGGGTTTACCTACATTAGTTTTAACACACAACAAAACACTTGCAGCACAACTTTACGAGGAGTTTAAAACATTTTTTCCGGACAATGCTGTCGGGTATTTTGTTTCTTATTATGACTACTACCAACCAGAAGCTTACATAGTTCATGAAAACAAATATATTGAAAAAGATGCAAAGATAAACACAGAAATTGAAAGACTAAGACACCAGGCGGTAAAAAATTTAGTCACTTCGAAACACTCGATCGTAATAGGAACAGTTTCAAGCGTCTATGGAATAGGAGCTCCTAAAGATTACCTAAATAATATCTTAACAATAAGGAAAGGTGATTTGATTGAGCCAAAACAGATTGGGAAAAAACTAGTCTCTATGGGTTATGTTTACGAAACGGGTTCAATCAGTAATGGAACATTCGAAAGGCAAAATGACACAATGAAAATAAAAACTCCCGAAGAAGAGGATTCAATTCTCATTGAATGGTTTGGAAACGAAATTGAATCAATAAAAAAAATTCACACAATATCAAGAGAGAGAAAATCTTCTGAAAAGAAAGTGACCGTATTCCCATCAACATTGCATGTCGTAAATAATGAAAATAGAGAGAAAATCTTCTGCGATATAAAGGAAGAGATGGAAAGTCAGGAGGATCTTTTCAAGAAGGAGGAAAAAAGTATAGAGGCACAAAGAATCAGAGAAAAAACCCTTTATGACCTTGAACAAATACAAACTTTTGGGACCGTAAAAGGTATTGAAAATTACTCAAGACATTTCCAACAAAGGAAACAGGGGGAACCTCCTACATGCTTGGTAGATTTTTTTCCTGATAATTTTCTCACGATAATTGATGAAAGCCATGTTTCCATACCTCAATTCAAAGCTATGCCAAAAGGAGATAGGTCTAGGAAGAAGTCATTAGTAGATCATGGTTTCAGGTTGCCTTCCGCTTATGACAATAGGCCATTGCAATTTAATGAATTAATGGATAAAACAGATAAAACTCTTTTCGTTTCCGCAACACCAGGATTTTGGGAGATTGAAAATTCAGAAAAAATAACTGAGCAAATTATTCGACCCACTTATCTAACTGATCCAAAAATAGAAGTTCATTCAAAGAGCAAACAAATCAATCACATCTTGAAAGAAATAAAAAAAGCAAAATCAAAGGGAAATAGAGTTTTGATAATAGCTCTTACCCAAAAAATGTCAGAGGAAATTTCAGAATTTTTACAAGAAAAAAACATAAATGCTGGATGGATACATGCAAAAGTAAAAACACTTGAGAGGCTAAAGATAATACACCAACTAAGGTCTGGGAAAATCGATTGCTTGGTTGGAGTTAATCTTTTAAGAGAAGGATTGGATTTGCCAGAAGTTTCAACCATCGCAATACTGGATGCAGACAAGCAAGGGTTCTTAAGAAGCACAAAATCACTCATCCAGATAATAGGAAGAGCATCAAGGCATTTAGATGGAAGGGTTCTCCTTTATGCTGATTCAATAAGTCCCTCAATGAGTGAAGCTATAGGAGAGACCTCAAGAAGGAGGGAAATTCAAAAAGAATATAATAAAAAAAACAACAAGGAACCTAGAAGTATAAAGAAGTCTATAAAAATGAGTAAATTATTTTTAATTGGAGAGGAAGAGTCGATAAATTCAAAAGATTATAAAAAAGGTATAAATGTTATCGAAAAACTAGAAAAAGAAATGCTTTTACATGCGGATAATCTTGAATTTGAACTGGCTGCAGCATTGAGAGACAGGATAGAGGCTTTAGCAGAGGAAATAGAAACATGGGGATCGAAAAATGAATAAAAAAATATTACTTTTGCCTTTTCTCATTTTTCTCAGCTCATGTCAACAACAAG
>CAYNKD010000053.1:0-6134 GCA_964397735.1 uncultured bacterium
CAGCAGAACCTATAGCAAAACCTTTTCCGACAGCAGCAGTAGTGTTTCCGACAGCATCTAATTTATCAGTCCTTTCTCTGACTTCCTTTGGCAGACCAGCCATTTCAGCTATTCCACCAGCATTATCAGCTATCGGACCATAGGCATCTACAGCCAACTGTATTCCCAGTGTTGCAAGCATACCAACGGCAGCTATAGCAATTCCATACAAACCCATTAATGAATTGGCTATTATTATCCCTGCACATATTGCAATTACAGGATACGCTGTACTGACCATGCCTACAGACAAACCTGAAATTATGTTTGTAGCACTCCCTGTCAAAGAGTCTTTTGCAATTCCTTGAGCAGGCTTTGTTTCATCGCTTGTGTAGTATTCAGTTAATTTTCCAACAACTATACCTACACCTAAACCAGCGACAACTGTCCAAAATATATTCTGACCATCATTTGTTGGAATCCAACTGTGAGTTAAGAAATAAGAAGAAACAATAAATAAAATCCCAGCAGTCATAGATCCTTTGTCCAAAGCATGCTGGGGATTTCCTCCTTCTTTAGTCTTAACCATAAATGTTCCAATAACACTACAGATTATTCCAATTGAAGCAAATGCTAATGGCAACATTATGTGCCCTAAGGTGTAGTTCTGAATACCAAATGCAAGAATCATTGCACCTATAATTGCACCTACATAAGATTCAAAAAGATCAGCACCCATGCCAGCAACATCACCAACATTATCTCCAACATTATCAGCAATAGTTGCAGGGTTTCTAGGGTCATCTTCTGGAATGTCCATTTCAACCTTTCCAACTAAATCAGCACCCACATCAGCAGCTTTCGTATAAATTCCACCTCCAACTCTTGCAAATAAGGCAATTGAAGAAGCCCCTAGGGAAAACCCTATTAGTATGTTTACAGCTTGTTGTAAATTCCCTGAATAAACTCCTTCAAGCCATCCATAAAGAACTGCAACTCCAAATAAAGCTATACCAACAACGTACATCCCCATAACTGAACCTCCAGCAAAAGCAACTGAAAGTGCATTGTTGAGGCCTTTTTGTGCAGAATAAGCTGTTCTGTAATTAGCGTCAGTTGCGACCTTCATTCCCATGTACCCAGCTATTGCAGAACAAAATGCACCAAAGACAAAGGGGATAACAATTTTCCAATCCCCATCATTCAAACCGTTGTATATCCATGCCAAACTCGCTCCAACAATCAGAACAAACCAAATAAGCAAACTGTATTCTCTCTTTAAGAACATCATCGCACCATCTCTTATATGGCCAGCAATTTCTTCCATTTTCTTATTGTCAACTTTTACCGCTTTAACTTTTTTTGTTTGAGCTAAAGCAAAGCAAATTGCAAAAACACCAATGTACAAAGCATAATCAGGTATGTTGTTTAATATATCCATTTAATTTCTCCTTTAATTTTAAAAAATCTAACTTGTCATTCTACTTTCTTTTAAAAGACCCTCGACAACAATTCGTTTAATGAGTCTATCTTCACCCTATCTTGTTTTCCTGTGTCTCTATATCTAACTGTAACAGAATTGTCAGACCCAGTATCGCCATCAACAGTAACACAAATCGGAGTTCCATCCTCATCTTCCCTATAATATCTTTTACCTATTGAACCTGAAATTTCCACTTTTTTTCTATAAGATTTTTTAAGATTTTTTTCAATCTCAAATGCTTTTTCTGGCATCCCATCTTTTTTGACCAATGGAAGAATAGCAACTTGAGTATTTGCAAGGCGAGGATCTATCTTCAGAATGATATGACTTGAATCAGATGTATCAAGACAATCACAAATAACAGCCAATAACGTTCTATCAACACCAGCCGAAGACTCGATGACTGCTGGAACAAATTTTCCTTTTTCCGGATCTGACAAAGTAAGATTTTTTTTACTATGTTTCATATGTTGCCTTAGGTCAAAATCTCCCCTGTTCGCAATTCCCTCAAGCTCTTTTACCCCAAATGGAAAATCGTATTCAATATCCCTACATGAAATAGCATAATGCGCCAATTCATCTTTTTCATGATCTCTAAAATGTAAGTTCTCACTATTGACACCTAAAGAATCCTTATAAAAAGACATCCTTTTAGCACACCACTCTTCGAACAAATCAGAAGCTTCATCGGGATGACAAAAAACTTCTAATTCCATCTGTGTAAATTCCCTGACCCTGAAAAGAAAATTTCTTGGTGTTATTTCGTTTCTAAAAGATTTCCCAATTTGTGCTATGCCAAAAGGAACAGTCAGTCTTGAATTTCTAGCAACATTTATAGCGTTCACAAAAACTCCTTGTGCAGTTTCAGGCCTTAGGTAAACTTTTTTTGAAGAACTTTCCATCGCTCCAATTTTTGTAGAAAGCATAAGGTTAAATTGGCGGATATCAGTCCAGTCCTTTTCTCCACATTCAGGACAATCTGCATTTATGTCAATCTGATCCGCTCTATATCGTGATTTACATTTTTTACAATCAACCATTGGGTCATGAAATCCAGAAACATGTCCACTTGCCTCCCAGGCTTCGTTTCTCATCAATATTGAAGAATCAAAACCAACTATGTTATTGCTGTTTTCAACATTTTGACTCCACCATATATTTTCAATTCTTCTTTTGAGCTGAGATCCATTTGGGCCATAGTCATAACAACCCGACAAACCTCCATAAATTTCACTACTTTGACTTATGAAGCCTTTTCTAGAACAAAAAGATATAACCTCTGAAAGGTCGGGCATGTCTATTCAGCCTTTGCTGTCTTGGCCTTTGCTGTCTTGGCCTTTGCTGTCTTGGCCTTTGCTGTCTTGGCCAAACCAGCAAGATTGAACTTTTTCATAAGTCTTGAAGATATTCTTGAAGCTTTGTTTTTGTGAATTATGCCTTTAGAAGCAGAGTGAGAAGCTAAAGAGACAACCTCTTTTACAGCTTCAAAAGAATCATCTTCTTTTGCATCTATAGCTTCTTTTGCCTTTCTCAAAGCAGATCTTAATTTAGACCTATGCTGTCTGTTTAAATCCCTTTTTCCAAGAGCCTGTCTAGCTCTTTTGTTCAAAGCACCAATTGGTTTTACCATTCCTCTAATTCTAATCCTTAATTTCTAAAAGCGTCTATTCCGGTTAATAATCTACCAATTAACAGCTTGTGAATTTCTGTGGTTCCTTCAAAAATTGTTAAAACCCTTGAATCTCTATAAAATCTTTCGGCTGGAAATTCACTTGAATATCCATAACCTCCATGAACCTGGACACACCTATCAGCTGCCTTTATTGCAGATTCGCTTGTAAAGAGTTTTACTATTGCGGCTTCTTTTGTAAATTTTTCTAAATTTTCTAACTTTTCTATTGCCTTTTTGAAAAGCAAATCCCCCGCTTCAAGATTTGTTGCAACATCCGCAATCATCTCTTGAATAAGCTGGAAGGATGCAATTGGCTTTCCAAACTGTTCTCTTTCTTGTGCATATTTAACCATTGCGTCAAAAGAAGCCCTATGTATTCCTAGGGAAATTGCAGATATTCCAAGTCTTCCATAATCAAGCCCTTCCAAAGCTATGGATAAGCCTTTCCCTGTATTCCCCAGAAGCATAGAGTCGGGAATAAAAACATTTTCAAATACCAAAATTGAAGAATCGCTTGTTCTCATTCCAAGTTTTCCATTTATTTTCTCTGAAGAAAATCCCTTCAAATCATGAGGCACCAAAAAGGCAGATATTCCTAAATTCTCACCATCCTTTAGGGTATTGGCATACACAATGCTGAAATCAGAAATAGAACCTGAGGTTATCCAGACCTTTTCTCCATCTATAACCCAACCTCCATTTTTCCATGTTGCAGTTGCTTTCATTGAAGAGGGGTCGCTTCCCGCATGGTTTTCAGTTAGAGAATAAGCACCTATCACTTCTCCTTTTGCTATTTTTGGAAGCCATTCTTTTTTTATTTCCTCAGAAGCATGTCTTAAAATAACACCTCCACAAAGGCCACAATGAACCGAAATTGTTACCGCCATTCCAGGATCAAAATAAGAAAATTCTTGAACAGCTGTCAAAAAAGCAGATGCAGGAAGCCCCATTCCGCCAAACTCTTTAGGGAAACTTAACCCCATCATGCCTTTCGAAGCTAAAGTTTTGAAAACATCTTTTCTGAAAAGCTCTTTTTCATCAGCCTGAACTAACCCGGGTTCCAAAAAGCTTTTTCCAAGCTTTGATGCCAGCGCCCCAATTCGATCAACAATTTGGTTATCCATACTTTCTATTCTATATTTTCACCAGGAAATGAATACATTATTAAAGGTTCTGTTTCTAAAATATCTTTTTCTTCAATTGAGTCAAAAAACATCCAGATAGCCTCGAATTGGGGAAGCTTAACCTCAGATGTCTTTAATCCTTTTGTTTTTAAAACATCCTTTGGCAAATCCCCAACACAAAGACCTGGATTTGCCAAAACACTCTCAATGATGTCAGATTTTTTTATCACTTTCGGAAATGATCCATTAAATGAAATAAATACATCATCCCTAATTGAGTCAATCATTGTCCAACAAGGCTTTTCTTTTCCAACAGAAAACCAAAGAACATCCAGGCTAGAAACAGTTTTGAACTTCAATTTCCTGTTATGGGAAAAGCCCCTGAGCCAAGAAAATGCAATTCTTAAGCCCATTATGGAGCCTGGTCCATTTACTAGAATGACCCCTTCTAAATCATGGATTCTTTTGTTGACATCCTGAAAGAAAGATCCTATTTCTAGAAGATTTTCAAATAACAAATTTGATTTAAAAATTTTCGAAGCAAGGATGGAATTCCCATGAGCTATAGAAAAGCCTGAAAAAGGACCTGTTGGGTCCAATATTAACCAACTTTTACTCTTCCCCATTTTTCAAAATGCTAATGTACCTTTTTTCATTTTTTTCATCAATCTTAATTCTCAAAAATCCTTTACCGAAAACTCTTCCCCATTCAACAAAAATCAAATATGGATCTTCTTCTAGGAATTCTGCAATAAAAGATTGAAAAAAATTTATATTTTTTTCATACTTATAAAAATCAATATGAATAACGGATCCCTTCTTTGTCAGGTAATTCAAAGCAGATAAATAGGTAGGAGACTGTACATCCCCTGAAGAGCCCCCTAGAGCTTCGACAAAACCTTTGACCATTTCTGTTTTTCCAGCACCAAGCTCCCCTTCCAAAAAAACAATATCTCCTCTTTTTAGTTTTTTTAAAATATTTTTTGCTATTTTATGAGTATCTTGAACACTTTTGCTAATTAAGGCCAAATTATTTCACTTCCTTTTCCATACCATTCTGGAATAGAACCGTTTCCAATTTTCCCAATAACCGAAAAAGGCAATTTTTCACTTATTGAAATATCCCTTATTTCCTTTTCATGCTTTTGGCTAAAGGTAAAAAGATATTCATAATCCCCACCCTGTTTGTAAAAATATTCACTTTTTAAATTCAAATCCAGGTATAGCTTTTGCATCGAACTGGAAGAAGGTATTTTTTTAAAAATGTCTGGACTCACTCTTGAACTCTTACATATATTCATAAGATCAAATCCGAGACCATCCGTTATGTCTGTCATTGAAGAAACAACCTTTGCAATCTTCAATGGAAAACTTATATTTGGCTTTGGTTTTAAAGCCTCCTGCACAATGTCATCATTCTCCAAAATATTGTTTATTGCAAGATGCCATCCCAACGGCCTTTTTCCAGGATAACCTGTAACCCCTATCAAGTCTCCGTTTCTTGCACCCGACAAACCTGGACCAACAGCATCAAAACCAACTACAGTAACAGAAAAAACAATATCCTTAGAGGTCCTTGATAGGTCTCCACCAACAACTTTTAATGAAAAGAAATCTGAAACTTTCTCAAGTGAATCTAAAGCTCTTTCTATTATTGAATCTTCGATCCCCGTAGGAAAACAAAAAGACGTTAAGATTAATTCGGGCTTAGACCCAACGGCAGCTACATCTGTTATAGAACCTGCAACCGCATTCCAAATACCTTCTTCAACCCAATTCTTTCTCTCCAAAAGAAAATGTCTTCCTTGTATTGAGGAATCAACAGAAATTGCAATTCCTCCTTTTTCCCAATAAGAATCATCTCCAGTTAATGGAA
>CAYNKD010000054.1:0-6130 GCA_964397735.1 uncultured bacterium
ACAAAAACATCAATGAGTCAAAAAATCTCTCAGAAGAGGAAAAGCTTGAGATACTCACTGCAGTATCTGATTGGCTTGGAGATATTATTGTTTATTGTTTCACTCAGGCTGGAAGTTGGGGACTCCCCATGGAGGAGATTTTGGATGTTATCATGGAGTCAAATTTTTCAAAACTTGATGAAAATGGGAATCCCATCTATGATGAAAGGGGAAAGGTTTTGAAAGGTTCTAGTTACTGGAAGCCTGAGCCTAAAATTAAAGAAATTTTAAAGAAAAAACTAAAAGAATAAGCATTTGAACAAGAATCCTTTTGTAGCTGTGTTGGGAACTGTACAGGATGGAGGTTACCCTCATATTGGTGCATCTGAAAAAAAACAGAAAAACCATTTTCAAAACTCTGTGCTTAAGGAAAAGATTTCATGTTTGGGAGTTGTGGACCCTTTAGAAGAGAAGAGTTTTTTAATAGATGCAACACCACATATGCCTTATCAATTAGACAAGCTCATTAATCTTTCAGAAAGCTGCCTATCAGGAATTTTTATAACACATACCCATTGGGGTCATATAGGTGGTTTTGGATGGTTGAGCAGAGAGGGTTTGAACCAAGGTGATTTCGACGTTGTTTCAAGTTCAAAAAACATAGAGATAGTTAAAAATTATTTTAGATTATTTGAATTCAAGGAAGATATTTCATTTAAAGAAATAAAAGATAACATGTTTTTTAATGCAACAAAAAATATAAAAATCCAAGCAGTGAGTGTCCCGCATAGAGCAAAGGGAGACACTTTTGGGTATTTAGTATCTTCAGAAAAAACTATTGGATATTTCCCAGATTGTGACAATATCCATAATTGGAAAGATGTTTTTTTGAAAATTTTAAAAGAGGTTGAGGTTCTTTATCTAGATGGAACATTCTGGAATATTTCAGAACTTGAAAACAGGAATCCAAAATCAATCCCGCACCCTTTTGTCCAGAGCCTAATTGAAGAGTTGAAATTTTTAGATCCAGAGTTAAAAAGAAAAATCAAGTTTATTCATTTAAATCATACGAATCCCTTGCTTGATCAACAAAGTGCAGAATACCAATATTTAAAAAAATGTGGTTTTGACACCGCCAAAGAAGGAGAGATTGTTTTTTTATGACTCGAATCCTCATTGACGAGACTAGGGTTTTGGCAAAGAGCTTGAATGAGTTGAGCTTTAACAAAGATTTAACAATTTATAACCCAATTGAATATGCATTTGAATCTCATGAGTTTTATTTAAGAAAATACGGGCAACCAAGAAAAAAAATTCTTTTTATGGGTATGAATCCAGGGCCTTGGGGGATGCTTCAAACAGGAATCCCTTTTGGTGCCATCAACCCTGTTAAAAATTTTTTAAAAATAGAAAAAAATATAAATACTCCGAAAAAAGAACATCAAAAAAGGCCAATCCAGGGGTTCTCTTGCGAGAGGCAGGAGGTTTCTGGGTCAAGACTCTGGTCCTGGGTTGAAGATCAGTGGGGGGATGCTGATTCTTTTTTTGAGGATTGTTTTGTCCACAATTACTGCCCACTAGCCTTTTTTGACATTAGTGGTAAAAACACAACCCCTGAAAAGCTTAATATTGTTGAAAGAACTGCACTTGAGGAAATTTGTGACAACTTCTTATCTAAAATGGTGTCTATTCTGGATTGTGAATGGGTTATTGGCGTAGGTAATTATGCTGAATCCAAAGCAAAAAAAATCTTTAAAGACACAGAGGTGAAAGTTGGTCGGATATTGCATCCTTCGCCAGCAAGCCCACTTGCAAACAAGGGTTGGGCTGGGTTTGCTACTCAGCAAATGATTGCATACGATCTAATTTGAATAGTAATGATTTTTCAATAATTAATTCTTTCTGCTGACCAAGAGTAACGATATTTTTTTTCGTCTGAGAATTTCCATTTTCCAAACATGAAATTCCCATCCCTGCTAAGAGAAAAGTATGCCTCACCGGTATTTGGTTTAGAGGAGTCGTTTTTCCAGGTTGTTTTCAATACAGTTTGGTTGTCTTTTCTTGTCATCTCGCCAATGAATTCCCCAACTTTCAGTCCAGTTTCTGGACTTGTGTATACTCCTTCATAATAGAGTTTCCCCCTTTTTTTCACCTTTATGATTTCCATTAAACCGTAAGAAGAATCCCACTTTCCTTCAAATTTTGGCGTGAATATATTCCTGTAGACTGAGGAATTAAAGAGTTTTTTCTCAATTGTATTTTTTTGAGTTTTCAAATTGCTCAAATCCAAAGAATGGCTAAGTCGCTCTTCCCCCTTTTCATCAATTATTCCAAGCGTAATTTTCGGGTCTTTTTCATTCCATTCAATTTCAACAGTTCCAAAGTTTTTATCAAGAAAGGGTTTTTTCACCCTGTTCCAATTTGGAGCAACCCCACTCCAGACGTTTGTTAATCCACTTGATGTCAAGTCATATAAAGGGTAAAGCCCTTCCACTTCAATCATTGAAAGTTCAGCCCAATGGGTGTCTCCACTTAAGAAGACAACTCCTTCAGCTTTCGTTTTTTTTATCAACTGGATCATCCTTTCCCTTTCGAGAGGCATGTTTGCCCAAGCTTCCCATCCATTGAATTCAACTAAGAATTGGGTACTCATCCCAAACAACCTAATTTTTGCTGGAATGTTTAATTGTTCTTCAAGCCATTCCCACTGCTGCTCTCCGAGCATTGTGGCAGTTTTTTCCATTGTAGGGGTATACCAGCCCATAAATCTTTCAGACATACGTTCAGTCCTGTCCGCTGAAGAAAGCTTTGTTCGGAAGGTTCTTACATCTAGGAGAATAATCTGAACTCTTTTATCCTCAGGTCCAAAAAGATAGGAGTGGTAAACTCCAGGATGCTCCCACCTTTCTGAATCTTTTGGTTCTTCAAAAAAATCCAACATTATTTTTTTAGATTCTTCTTTCTTTGGGTATTCAAGGCCTCCATCATTGATGCCGTAATCATGGTCATCCCAGGTTCCGATAACAAATGAGGTTTTCTTTAATTGCTGGTATCCGGGTTTGTCTCCAAGCTTCTGATATTGTTTTTGGAGATGGTCCATGTCTTCTGTATCACCATAAATATTGTCACCTAAAAACATAAATATATCAGGATCCCATGAGTTAACAGCTGACCAGATTACTTGTTCCATATTTTGATTTGCACAAGAGCCAAAAGCAATTTTTGTTATCGTTTTTTCAGAGAGTTCTTCTGTTTTGATGTTTGTAAAACTACACAATAAAAGAAAACTAAATAATACAAAATATTTTTTAAGCATTATTTGTTATTTTAAGTTAAAAAAAATCTATGAATTTGAGGAAACTTATACTATCTTTAAAAGGTATACCTTTTAGTTTCCCTTTTTTGGGAACAAGCCCTCATAATCCTGACGAGATTCTGTGGGCGTATTATTAGGAGGTATTATTTATGTCTATAGATAAATTAAAAACTTTAGCACAGACTGCTCTTTTTGTGGTTCTGGCGATTGGTATGTGGAAGGTCCTTGACGCATCAGCAACTTACATCATGAGTGCAGATGCAATGACAGGACAGGTTGACGGTATTCTTGTCGAATATAGGACTGCTGTAGGGGATGTTGGTGAAAAGCTAAGTTCAATGATGGATGCACAGATTGAAGTTGTTGGAGCTATTGAGCAGAGTGTTTCTGCATCAACTTCACTGATCGAGCAGAGCAAAAGCAGAATTACCTGGGCGGCAGAGATGTCCGAAAATCTTTTTCCTGCCGAAGCTCAAGCTAACATTGGTGAAATGTTGAGAATGGCTGTTTCAGCATTAACAAATGCTATAAATTATCTTGTTAATAACCCGAACGATGTACATGGTGCATTAGAAGGATTATTTACTGCCTGGAGGGAGGCAGCACCTATGAACACAGCGGTGCAAGATATTCAAGCTGCTGTAGATGGTTGGATGGGTACAACTATCGATCAAGTAGACGCTCTTAACGAGTAGTTTTATTTACATTTCGTTAAAAGGGAGGGAGACCTCCCTTTTTAACACTTTTATATAGTTTAAGATTTTCATTTCCGGAGAAAAGGTAGAATGGATTTCAAATGAAACCTTTGAGAATTTTAGTAATGGGTTTGCCAGGGTCTGGAAAAACATATTTTTCTGAAAAGCTAAAGGACAAATTGAACTGTGCTTATTTCAATGCAGACAAGCTAAGAGGGATGTCCAGTGATTGGGATTTTTCTGAAAAGGGGAGAATGAGGCAATCTAGAAGGATGAAGACATACAGTATGTTTGAAAAAGACAACGGAAGAACGTCTGTTTGTGATTTTATTTGCCCAACAAAAGAGACAAGATCTCACTTTAACGCTGATTATGTTATTTGGCTGAACACAATTGATGAAGGGAGGTATGAAGATACCAATAAAATATTTGAAGTTCCTTCAAATGTTGATTATTTAATTACAGAAAAAAATGCAGAATCCCATATCGACACAGTGGCGGACATGATAAATGAGCTTTAGTTGGGAAAAACCAACCGTAGAAATGCTTGGCAGATGGCAGCCATGGCACGATGGCCACCAAGAATTGTTTAAGCGCTGTCATGCTATTACAGGACAGGTTCTAATAATGGTTCGGAAGGTTCCAAAAGAAAAAGAGGCAAATGAGCGAGTTCCTGGTCAAGACGATAATCCTTTTGACTTTGAGGAAGTTTGTAAAAATATTATCGAAGGCTTGAATAAAGACAATTTCAAAGATGGGGAAGATTACATAATTATTCAAGTTCCAAACATTGTCGATATCTCATATGGTCGTGGTGTTGGGTACACTTTTACAGAGCATGATCTTGGAAAAAAAGTACATTCGATTAGTGCAACCGAGATTAGAAAATCGATGAGGAAAAAAGGTTTATTCTGAAATACTTCATAATCAGCCAACCAAAATCAGGAACATATCTTTTAGCAAATTTACTTGTTGAATTTGGGATAAAACATTCCTATATGCACATAGGAGAAGAGAGGTATGAAAAATACGATCCAAATAATCTTGACGAATGTGCAAGAAACCCATCAAAATACTCTTTTGCATCTGCCCTGGAAAAGACTGTCACCCTGATTGCAGAAGGGAATCTCGCAGTCAGCCACTTGGAGCATAGTGAAAAAAAAGCCCAAATGCTAAAAGATTTTAAAAAAATATTGATTACGAGAAATAGAAAAGAGATAGGGGAATCGGCTGCAAGGTGGAAAAAAGATTACAAGAGGGGTAAGGGGATGCCTCCAAAATATGATTATGAATCTATAGAAAAATGGAGCGAAGAGAAAGATGTTTTTCATATTGATTTTTACGATATCATAAATATAAACAAAGTGAAATTAGATGAATTGCAAAGGTATCTTTTCCCAGAAAAAGACAACTTATATGACAGTGCGTTGTGCGCAAGAACTGCTATGTCAAAAGACTCAATAACAAAAAGTCAGTTTAGAGGTACTGGCAAAAAGATGGTTACCAACCTTGAACATCTTCAAATCAGGTTTTCAAAATTATTTTCTAGATTATTTAAAAAATAATTTGACATTGTTGCTCTTCTATTTAGGTTTTGTATTCACCGCCCCAGTCTCTTTTTTTTGTTTTTTTAAAACCTGAAATGATTCCTGAATTATCAATATTGCAAGAATGAAAATGCCAAAACCAACAAAGAAAGGTTCCCATTGTTTTGCCGTATAGAAAGTTTGCAGATTGACAACCATTGCCCATATTGTCATTGAAAAGAGGAATATCATGGGCCAATAAGTCAGCCAAGTTGGCTTTTTTGACTTAGCTAACCAAACAGTTATAACAAGCAAGGCTAAACCACCAAGTAATTGGTTTGTTGTTCCAAAAAGAGACCATAGAGTAAGCCCTGCTGGCTTCCCGCCGATCTTCATGAATGCAAAAAAAGCTATAGAAACAACAGCAACAATGCCAGCAATATACTTATTTTCCAATTTTACGATATTGAAGGATTTTCCGATTTCCTCAACATTGTATCGAAGAAGCCTTGTGGCACTGTCCAGCGTTGTCATTGCAAAAGCTATTGTTACAACTGCTACAAATGTTTGGGAAAACGTTACGTCAAGTCCAATCCCTGAAATCATATTGCCTC
>CAYNKD010000055.1:0-6050 GCA_964397735.1 uncultured bacterium
GAATATTTTCCTCCATCAATAATCTTAAAAATTCAGGATGTGTCCTAGAAAGAAGTAATTGGGGCCTTCCGGATCTGTCCTTGGCCACAGAATACACATAAGCACGAACTCCGCTTTTAAGCCTTTGTTTTCTAGATTCTCCAAAAATCCTCTCTGATTTTCTTAATATCCCTTCTATTTTTCCAATTTCAACCCAAGCAGTATCTCTGATTGCTTTGTATATCTCCCCATAAACATTATTTCCTTCCATCTCTGCTGCCTTGGAATATAGATTTTGCTTTTCATAATCAGAAATTTTTTCATCAAGGATCGTCAAAGACTTACTAATAGCTATCCTGCTTAATTTTTGAAAATCCAAAGGATCTGGATAAAAAGCTCTAACAGGCAAATCTAAACCTTTCTTTCTAATGTCCTCGATTGCTATTTCAAACTCTTCATCCCTAACTGTTGTAACTATTCGCTTTAACAAGAAAGCCTTTATTGTCCCTCTTATCAAGTCAACATCAACTTTAAAATTTTCTGGCGCATTCTCTAAGCCAAACTCACTAGAGTAAGCAGATTCGAAAGCCGTTCTCAAAGATTCTTTTAGTTCATTTTCGCTTATAGCCCTATTCTTCAATATATTACTAATTTCATCTTTCAGATCTATGACAAAATATGTTTTTTCACTCATAAGTCAACTCCTATTTATACCTTTTACATTTTTCAACAATCCAAATGGAACATAAAAAATACCATTTTTCATCTCAACAGCTAGACAGTTTTCATAACTTTTCAAAAGCCCAAAAAATGCTTTTGAATTATTTTTCATCTTAAATACAACCTCTTTCCCAAACCATTGTTGAAAATGTTTCGTCTTTGTCAAAACAGGTTCAGCTCCGGGGGAAGAAACTTCGAGAAGTCCCTTTTCTAAAATATTTCCAATTCTAGATTTTGTCAAAAATCTAGAAACATTGACACAGTCATTTATGCTTACTGAACCATCTAAAAAAACAGTAAACCTCAATTTAGGACCATTGCCTCTAATAGAAATGTCCCATATTGTATATCCCAAAGCATTAACTTCTTTCGTGATATCTTCAATTAATGCATTTTTTTCCATCAACTTAGCCACCCTTTAACAACTTCCCAATACATCTTTAATCTTTTTATTATCCCAACAATGAACCCGTGTTTTTTTTCTTTTGTCACTTGCCCTACCCCAAAAAGGTCTATTTTTTTAACTTTCCAACTATTTGTTTCTGCAAAATTGTTTAAAGCAGTTTCAAAACCGTATCCACTAACTTCATGAAAAGGGAAATCTTTTATTTTTCTGGAAAGAATTGCCCTTTGTCCAGACAATCCGGGAGCAATTACTTGAGCAAGATCAGTACCAACCTTTCCCCCTTTGAATATCCCAACAGACATATCACATTCTTTTTTTAAAACTGGGTCAAGAATTGAACTTATGTGAGAGGTCTCCAGTCCAACAAGATCAGCATCTATAAACAAGATACATTCATGCTTAACACAGGCAAGTCCCATATATATAGCTGAAGTTTTTCCCAAGTTGTCCGGTAGAGACATGACAAGAACCCCTGGAACTCTTTTAGCTGCAGCAGTTGTTCCGTCTCTAGAGCCATCATCAACAACTATAACTTGATTCACTTTTTTACTTTTTGCTAAAGCTCTTAAAACATGGGCTATCCTCGGAGCCTCATTATGTGCAGGAACAATTACTGAAACCTTCATTTAAAGTCTTGTTATATCCCTTATCGTGATTACTAAAAATAAGATTATTAAAGCATATCCTCCAATTGACAACAAGGATTTAGTTATTTTTTTGGCAAATTTCTTTTTTGACCTAGGCACAAAGCTCTCTATCACTTCAATCATTATCCTTCCTCCATCAAGATTTGGGATAAATACTAAAAGCAAATTAAGGATTCCTAAATTGATCGAAAGCAAAGCCAAAAATGTCATTGAATTTTCGAAGCCTTGCTTGACGACCTGTGAAGAAATTGAAAGAATTGCAACAGGGCCTCCAACATTGTCAAAAGCTTGCTTTTCAAACCTAAAAACACCACCAACAAAATTAAAAATTTGAGCCACGGCAAAAGATGTGTTTGACATTGCTGTTGAAACAATGCTCAAACCTTCAACTTTTTTTCTTTTCTGCATGAATGAGAAATGCTCTAAAAAAGATTTCCTGTCAAGGTCTGTCCAATAGTTACGACCTGTATCTAATTCAACATAAGATATTTTAATTTTTGAAGAAGAAATTGTAGAAATGTCTTCAAAAGACATTTTTCCATCAATCGAAAATACATCCTCAACCAAAAGGGGGTCATTTAAATAATTCCCAAGATCGGATCTTTGAATTTCCAAGACGGTTCTGTCTTTCATCACAACCTTTGCTTTATCACTCACAATCAGTTCAAGAGTGCTTTGTGTCAAAGGCACTTTATCCAACTCTAAACCCGCAACTTCAAGTACACTAATTCTTCCATATTCAGGGTCCAAAAAAATATTATCTATCTGCGGCTCCACTCTAAAACTGATAGCTGATTTCCCAAGCTGGGGCTGGTAATAAATTGGCCCTAAAGTTTGTCCCATCCAATCAAGATCTATACGTATTTTTTCAGAATTGAATCTTGCTTCTTCAACTTTTGAAAAAAAGTCTTTTTCAGAAGGCCACTCAATCGCTTCAATTAATTTTGACTCAGTGGCAACAGCCCTAACAGTAGATCCTCTTGGCGCTATTCCTGTTATAAACTCGTTATCTCTAATTTCCTCAATCGTTATAAGTCTTTTTGGCTCTCCGTACAAAAAAGAAATAATTGTAAAAATAAAAAATGCCAAAAGAAGATTCGCCAAAGGTCCTGCAAATAAAATGAAAACCTTCTTGAACAAAGATATCTCATCAAAAGATTTACCTATTTTTTCAGTTTTACTATCTTCAGCTTCATCTTCTTCACTATCTTCAGCTTCATCTTCTTCAATCATTCCGTTTATAAGAACATAACCGCCTAAAGGGATAAGGTTTATTTTCCATAAGGTTTCTTGTGATTGGAATTTCAATATACATTTACCAAAACCAACAGCAAATTCCTCAACTCCAACTCCAAACTTTTTTGCTGCGAGATAATGTCCTAGCTCATGGATGAAAACAACAATACTGAATATTAAAAGTGCTCCTAAAAAGCTAGAAAATAAACTTAAATATTCCATACCTAACCATTGAAAAATAACTTAATTAAATAATAACTTACAGGTAAAACAAATAAAAAACTATCCATCCGATCCAAGATTCCTCCGTGTCCAGGTATTGAGTTTCCATAATCCTTCATGAACTTCTCTCTTTTTAAAACAGAAAAAGCCAAATCCCCTAACTGCGCAACAAAGCCAAGAATCAAACCAATAAACCACCAAGAAAACAAACTTTTACCATCACTCATACCTGAAAGATAGGCAAAAAGACACATTCCAAAAGAAGAGCCTAAAAGACCTCCTAAGGTTCCTTCCCATGTTTTTTTGCTGACATGAGATAAATAATTATTTTTTCCAAAATACTTTCCAGAAAAAAATGCAGCACTGTCATAAGCCCAGGCTCCAATCATCGGAACAAAAATTAAATAATTTCCTGTTTCTGGAAATAAAAAAGAGCCTAATGGGTGAAGTTTAAAAACATAAGAAAGAAGCCCTGCCGTAAGAAAAATACCAAAAAAAGTTATTGATATCTCAGAAATTTTGTACAAAGGTTTCTTTTGAACCGCCCTCACAATATTTGCTATAGAGACCAAGAGTATGTAAACTGTTGACAAAAGACCTATGCTCTCATATGTAAAATCCCGGCTACTTTCAACAGAGAAAGCAATGATTATCATGATTGCAGACAAAGGATATCCAACCAAATCAAAAGTTCTTCCACCTTCAGCTCTTACCAGCCTGTAAAATTCTCTTAATCCGCTGGCTGCAACCCACATTGTCGCAATTAATAACAATATGCCTCCTTCTTTCAATATCAATATTGTCAATACCCCTAAGGAGAAGCCATAAAAAAGTCTTTGTTTTAATTCTTGACTAAACATTTCCATACCTTCTATCTCTTAAATTAAACCTGTTCAAAATATCACAAAATTCATCTTCAGAAAATTCAGGCCAAAGGGTTTCTGTGAAAAAGAGCTCTGAATAAGCTATATCCCACAAAAGAAAATTAGATATTCTTTTTTCTCCACCAGTTCTTAATAACAAATCAACTTCTGGGAGCTCTGAGGAGTGCATGTTCTTTTTAAAATCCATATCATCTATCTTTGAAAAAATAGGATTTCCTTTTGAATCCAAAGATTCCTTAGGACTTGAGGGGTGTTTGCTATTAAGTATTCTGTTTACAGCCTCAATAATTTCATTTTTTCCTGAATAATTAACACAAACAGACAAATTCAAATCTTTATTATCCTTGGTTAAAGACTCTGCTTTTTTAATTATTTTTATCAAGCTGTCCGGCAAGTCTTTTTTATCCCCTATCATCCTAAACCGAATACCTTCTTTTAACAAAAGGGGCAGCTCTTCCGATAAAGATTTCACCATCAATCCAAATAAGCCTTTTTTCTCTTTATCAGGTCTTGCCCAATTCTCAGTTGAAAATGCATAAAGTGTTAGCCACTTAACTCCCAACTTTCCAGCTTTTTTGATTATCAATCTAGCTGTAGTTGCTCCTTTTTTATGGCCTTTTAACCTGGGCATATTTCTTTTTTTTGCCCATCTTCCATTTCCATCCATAATAATGGCTACATGATTGGGAACATTCAACATAGATATATCCTATTAAATATTTAGGATGCTTTTATTTTTAGATTCATAAAGCTCTTCTATCTTCTTTTCAAAATCTATTCTCTTTTGCTCGATTTGGTCTTCATTTCTTTTTATTTCGTCTTCGCCAATTTCATCTTTTAGCCCGTTTAGTGAACCTCTCGCCTCTCTTCTAAAATTCCTAATCTTTATTTTTATGTTTTCGGAAATCTCTTTAACTTTTTTAGAAAGCTCTAATCTTGTTTCTTGGGTAAGTGGGGGAAGTTTCAAAAAAATCCTCCCATCATTATGTGATACAGAAATACTTAAATTCTCTTTTATTATTTCCTTTTCAACCTCTTTCCCAACAGAGGCATCAAAGAGGGTTAACATGACTGTCAAAGCATCTTGCACGGACAAAATTCCAAGATCTTGAAGCTTGAAAGAACCTTCCCATGAAGGAACCTCTATAGATAACTTCTCAAAAGAAGCAACATTGGCCCTCCCTGCATGAAGCTTAACATACTCGCTTTTAAGGTAATCAACAGCCTCTTCACAAGACATTTCAAAAAGTTCAATAATTTCTTCTAAATCCATTTACTTAATTAAGGTCCCTATACCTTCTCCAGCAATCGCCCTTTTTAATGAATTCTTTTCAAAAATACTAAAAACTCTTACGGGGATGCTATTGTCTCTGCAAATAGATATAGCAGCAGAATCCATTACTCCATAATCTTCAGTTAAAAAATCCTTGTACCCTAAAGAGCCTATATGTTTTGCATTTGGATTCTTTTTTGGATCATCGGTGTAGACCCCATTTACAGAAGTTGCTTTCAGCAAGGTTTCACACTTCAACTCTGCAGCTCTTAAAGCAGCAGCAGAGTCTGTTGTGAAATAAGGATTTCCAGTTCCACAAGCTAATATAACAATTCTGCCTTTTTGAAGATGTCTAAGAGCTCTTCTTCTTATAAAAGGCTCTGCTAACTGTCTCATTTCGACTGCAGTCATAACTCTCGTTTCTCTTCCAGCATCCTCAAGAAAAGACTGAAAGATCAGCGCATTCATGACTGTAGCCAACATCCCAGCACTATCTGCCGAAGCACGCTCTACTCCATGGGATGTAGCAGGAGCACCCCTAAAAAGATTGCCTCCTCCTATAACAAGTGCCAGTTCAGAATCCGAACAAGAATCAACAATATTTTCAGCTAGCTTTCTTATTTCAGGAAAATCAAAACCAAAATCCAAATGGCCTTGAAAAAATGCCCCGGAGAGTTTAAGTA
>CAYNKD010000056.1:0-3542 GCA_964397735.1 uncultured bacterium
AAGAAAAGATAAAACCAAGTGTTGGCAAGGGGGCTTCTCCAAAAGAAAGAACCAAAGCTTGGTTAAAAAGTTTTTGCTCTAAAGGTTGGCAAGAAAGGGATCTTGATGGATTCTTAAAGGCTGTTGCTTATTATTCTCAAAATGAGGCATTGGCTGAAACTCAAAAAATTCAACGTGAATTCGTTTTAAACAATAGAAGAGAAGGGCTTCCAGAAGACCTAAGAAAGGAGACCTTGATAATCCATGGAGACTCCGATCCTCTTGTCCCTTTCGAAAATGCTCAAATTATGAAGAATTTAATTGAAAGATCTACCTTGGAGAAGATTTCTTCTTGCGGGCATATGGTTATTTGGGAGCATCCAGAATCAGTGGGGAAATTAATCGGAGATTTTATTCTATGAAAGTTTTGATACTTGGTGGGACAAGATTTATGGGGAGGGCCTTGGTTGAAAATTTTCTCAAGAAGGGGTATGAGGTTTCAATTTTAAATAGAGGCTTGGCCCCAAATCCCTTCAAAGGACAGGTTCAAAATATCATTTGTGACAGGTTTGATCGTATTGCTTTCAAAGAAGAGATTTCAAAAATTAAGAGAAAATCCAGCAAGGATATTGTTTTTGATGTGGTAGTTGATTTTCTTTCTTTTAAGAAAGAACATGCTGAAGATGTTATTTCTTCTTTTTCAGAACCTTTGCGTATTGGTCATTTTATACATATTTCAACAGGTTCAGTTTATGCTGTTACAAAAAGATTTCATGAGAGTTTTATCCGTGAACAGGATTTTTCTAATCCTTTAGATAATCCATGGAAAAACAATATGGAAAGTTGGAATTATGGAACCGGGAAAAGAGATGCTGAAAGTGTTTTACAAAAAGCATCACAAAGATCTGGCTTCCCTGAAACAAGAATACGGATACCGATAGTCGAAGGTCCATATGACTACACTTTGAGAAGCTGGAAGTATCAGCTATGGCTCGAAAATGGATCCCCTATAGAGCTTCCAGATGGGGGCAATTTTAAATTTACGCATGTTTTTTCTCAAGATGTTATTGATGGGATTGTGGCAATCTTGAAATCAAAAGAAAAGGTCCTTGGAGAGGCTTTTAACCTGGCTCAAGCGGAATCGCCTACTTTGAAAGAGTATTTGGTGGAGATGGCAAAAGCTCTTGGCGTAAATCCTAGATTTAAAAACATACCATTAGAAAAATATTGGAGTCCATTAGAAAAAAATAAGAATTTTACAAAGTCCAGAGAATGGCAACCCTATGCATCTTGGCTCAAGAGAGATTCTTGTTTAAGTATTGAAAAAGCAAAAAAGCATCTAGGCTGGGCACCAACACCTTTAAAGGAATCATTAAAAACAACATGTGACTGGTTTAGAAGCAAAGAAAATCTGTTTGAAGAGCCTGACAACAAGCCTTGGAAGGTTTGATGTCCAATCTACAGAAATAAAAATACCCTCAATGGGTATAGCTTTATCTTATGGAGAATTATCCAGTTTGAAAGAAAGAAATTACAAAAAACATAATAAAAGGTAGAATATACCCATTGGGGGTATTTTATGAATAATGATAATTATTGCGATTCTTTAACTGAGCTTCATGGCCAGGCTTTAAGGAATCTGGCTAGAGTCAAGGGTCAAATTGGGGGTATACAGAAAATGATTGGAGAAGGCAGTTACTGCTTAGATGTTTTAACGCAAATACACGCTGCAAGATCTGCATTGGACAGTGTATCAGCCGCCTTGATGCAAAATCACCTTGAAAGCTGTTGTAGCGAAGCTATCAAGTCAGAAGACAAGGAATTGGCATTAAAAAGAATAACGGAATTTTCTCAGTGTTGCAAAAAATTTATTAAAAGTTAAACTTTATACCAATGAAAAATAAATTTTCCTCAAGTATTTTCGGCATGCATTGTGTTAATTGCGCTAACTCTATCGAAAAGAAGGTTTCAGAAATCAAAGGAGTTGATCATGTTGGTGTTAATTTCCATGCTAAAAAAATAGTTGTTGAGGGAACTTTCAAGGAGGCCGATGTAAAGCTGGCTGTCGAAAAACTCGGTTTCTCTTTTGAGAAAACCCAAAAGAATCACCTTGTTGAACTCATTTGCTGCTGGGTTGTTTCAATTTTTTCTTTTGCTGTTGACGTTGAGACCTTTTTCATCTTGGGATTGCTTATTGCCCTTTTGTTTATTGCAGGAAAGGAACTTGTTAAGACTGGAGTTGCATCTTTTATAGAAAAAGATTACAAAATGGAATCTTTGATTTTTATTGGTGTCTTTGGAGCCATGTTACACCATGTTTTTTCTTTGTTTCAGGGAACTCATGGCATGGGTAGGGAAGGAATAATTCTTTTGACAATATATTTAACTGGTCAATACCTAGAAGGATCACTAAAAAAGAAGGCAGATTTGGCAGTTCAGGGTTTGTTGGACTTAATGCCAGAGCAGGTAGTTTTACTAAAAGGTACAAAGTCCATAAAGGAAAATCTGGGGAATGTAAAAAAAGGAGATTGTTTAATTGTTCTTCCTGGACAGACAATTCCACTTGATGGGGTTGTTGTAGAGGGGGTAAGTGAAATTGATGAGAGCTTGATAACTGGGGAATCTCAACTTGTAAACAAAGATTTAAATGATTCTGTTACCGGTGGAACTTCTAATATCTCTGGAAGGATTGTGGTTAGGGTGAGCGCTGCTGGGGATGAGGGATATCTTTCAAGGCTTGTTGAAATGGTCGAGGATGCAAGTGCTACAAAAATTCCAGTTCAAGGTCTTGTAGATAAAATTGTTGCTATTTTTATCCCCATCGTTTTATGGGCAGCTGCTTTGGCAGGTGTTTTTTGGATTGCTATTCCAGAAAAGATGGCAAAGGTAAATAAATTCTTGCTTTCGATTTTGAATATAGATATGGAACCTTTAAGCTGGTTCATGGTTGTTCTTGCTGTATTGGTTGTCTCTTGCCCTTGTCCACTTGGGATAGCAACACCATTGGCACTTTTTATTGGTGCAGGGAGAGGAGCTCAGATTGGCCTCATTATCCGAGACGGAAAAGGCTTGGAAGCTTTGAAGAGCTGTAAGGTTTTAGTATTGGATAAAACAGGGACTCTTACAACAGGAAAACCCAAAGTTCATTCGGTCATCCCATTTGGGACATACACTGAAGAGGACGTTTTGAAACATGCCTCTTCGGCAGAAGAAGGTAGTGATCACCCCATAGCCAAGGCCATATTAAAACACTCTGAAAGGAAAAAAATAAAATGGAATAAACTAACAGGTTATAAGTATCATTTTGGATCTGGTGTCGAAGGTTTGGATGAAAGAAAAAATAAAATAATGGCTGGAAATACATCTTGGATATTCAAAGATTCTTTCAATTCTCACAAAAACATTCCAAAAGATTCAACTCTTGTTGCTATAAGCATCAACGAGGAACCAATAGGCTTGATAGGCTTGAGAGATGAAATAAGAGAAAATGCACTTGAAACAGTTGAAAAAATTAAAAAAATGAAAATAAAAGTCATCATTGCAAGTGGAGATAGAGAAGACTC
>CAYNKD010000056.1:3642-5943 GCA_964397735.1 uncultured bacterium
AAGGCAATAATACTAAGCCAAAAAACTTTTTCTGTTGTTGGGCAGAATTTGTTTTGGGCAGCGATATACAACGTTCTTGCAATTCCTTTAGCATTTTTTGGAGTTCTTCATCCAGTAATTGCTCAAACTGCAATGGTGTGTTCTGACATTATCGTGATTACAAATAGCTTGCGTTTGCAAAAAATGAAACTGTAAAGAATTGAACCAAAGAAACTTTTACAAAATGAGCGTGGTACTATATCGGCAGTAAAAAACATGTTTAAGAAATTTAAATTTTTAGTCTTTATTCTTTTCTTTACCTTGATCAACAGTTCTCAGCCAGGGGAAAATCCATGGATTAGAGCTGGCTTGACAGACGAAGAAGCTGCCCGTCATGTTTTGGACAGGTTTGCTTTTGGCCCAAGGCAGGGGGATATTGACGAGGTTATTTCTTTAGGTGTTGATAACTGGTTTGAAAGGCAGCTACTTGCATCACAAGATGACACTCAATTGGAAGATATTTTTAACAAGCTTGATTTCAAAACGGTGAATATGTCTTTAGAAGAGATGGCAAGTACATATGTTCCAATTGGGCAAATTAATCAAAAGTTACAAAAGTGGGCTGTGGAATCAGGCCTAATAACAGATAAGGATTACTCAGTAATAACAAACGAAGATCGAAGAAATCTGGCTATTTTGTACATGGAAGAGTTTTCTCTTAGGCCTATTACCGAGTATGACTCGGAAATAACAGCCCAAAAAATAGTAAGGGCAGCTTATTCTGAAAATCAGCTCCAAGAAGTTCTTACAGACTTTTGGTTCAATCACTTCAATATTGATGCTAGTAAGAATCAGGTTCGGCCCTATGTTTACTCATATGAAAGAGACGCGATAAAAAACAATGTTTTTGGGGATTTTGGCAACATGCTTGAAGCTACTGCAAAACATCCAGGGATGCTGTTTTATCTCGACAATGGACTCTCTACAGCAGGTTCAAATGTTGAAACAACTGCTAGTTTCCATATGGAAAATTTATCTAATACAACAAGGAAAAGAAGTTTGCCGAAATCTGCAAGAAAACTTTTGGGGAATTCAGGCAGAGGCTTAAATGAAAATTATGCTAGAGAGTTGATGGAATTACACACATTGGGTGTTGATGCATTCAATAATATTGGAGGATACACTCAGGAGGATGTTCAGGAGGTTGCACGTGCTTTTACAGGATGGACATGGGTTTTGGCAGATAGTATAAACACCAGGCTTCCTGAAAATGTTGCCTCAATGGGGAGCAAAGCCAACTCCAGTGATTCTTTTTTGAGTTCACAATTAGAAAGACTCGGTTTTGTGCAAGAGGGTTCCTTTGTTTTCAGAGCAAGTGCTCATGATGCTGCAGAAAAGAATATCCTAGGGAATCATTTTGAAAGAGGGGGAGGAATTGACGAAGGAGAAAGGGTTTTGAATATCTTGTCTCAAAACGAATATACAGCTAGATTTTTGTCTAAAAAAATAGCAACAAAATTTGTTCAAGATGATCCACCAGAAGAGCTTATTGAAATCATGGCAAAAACTTACTTAGATAATTCAGGAAACCTGACTGAGGTTTACAGGGTGATGTTCTATTCTGATTATTTTTGGAAAGATGAAGCCATAAGGTCAAAAATCAAATCTCCATTCGAGTTAGCCATTTCCACAATTCGAATTTTAGACAGCGAATTGACTCAACAGAAAGGTTTGCTGAACAGCATAACGGCTATGGGGCAGTCGATATACAGATATCAAGCTCCAACAGGATATCCTGATTCTGCTACAGCTTGGGTTAATACTGGATCTCTGATTTCAAGAATGAATTTCGGACTCTCAATTGCAGGAAATAAGATCAGAGGGGTTTCTTCAGATTTAAAAAAGCTCAACACTTTTGCAGGAGTTTTTCATGAACCTGAAAGTGTGCAGCATGCTTTGGAGGTTTATGCGCAACTCATAATGCCTTATAGGGATTTAGAAGAAACATTGAGAATTTTGGAACCAGTTATAAATATTGAAAATTTAACCACGAAAATCGAATCTGCATCTGCACAGTTTGACACTACAAGAAGCATGTCTGGAGGGATGGCTGAAGAGGATTTTTTAACCGTTGTTGAACAGGATTTCAACAAGGGGGATAATAGAAATTCAAGGAAAGAGAATGCGAGCATATTAGCACAGATTGTTGGCGTTATTTTGGGAAGTCCGGAATTTCAAAGGAGGTAATTATGCATGATGATCACGATGATGATATAAAGGGGATATGGACTAGGCGAGCTTTTTTAAAGTCTGGTGGAATAG
>CAYNKD010000057.1:0-5826 GCA_964397735.1 uncultured bacterium
ATTTTTACTTTTTTTAAACAGTCAGTAATATTGGAAAATTTAAAATTCCATTTAACAAAGAAAACAGAAGGAAAATTCTGTTAAAAGATAAAAAACTTAAGGAGGTTTTTAAAATTATGAAAAAATTGTTAGCAATTCTAGCAATCTTGGCAGTTATGCCAATAAATCTAAATGCAGCACCAGCAGCAAGCGGTGAGATATTCTTCAGGATGGACATGGCTGACGCTGGAACTGAATGGGACCTATGGAGGGGCAGGATAAACTTCAAAGGCAATGCTGGAGAGAATACAAGCTACAGGCTTACTCTTGATGGCAAATACTCAGATCGAAGCTACATGGATCCATATGTGAAATATGCTTATGTAACAACAAAAACAAGCATGGGTAAATTGACTTTTGGTCAATTTGGGAAACCATGGAATAGCATGGAAGATAAATTCAGCGGAAGAAGGTTTATTTACAAATCTACTCCTGACTCTGAAAAATGGATGGCTTCCCAGGACATGGGTTTACAACTTCAAACTGATTGGCTCTTCAATAAAGGAATGAAGATTTACATGACAAGCGGAGAGAACGGGAAGTCTGCTGAGGGTGAGGATGGCTTCATAGGCATTTTCATGCAACACGAACTTTCAGACTCAATGACATTTAGCTTGTTATCAGAATCAGGTTCTACAGGTGCAAATGATGACAATTCAGAAATGATGTTGGGGCATCTTGGATACAAATCAGGGTCATTCTCTTTTGGTTTCGGTTTTGCTGATGGCGAGATTGATGATTCAAGCGGTCTTGCTGTTGTGACAACAACAAGAGAAGGTACTTGGTTTGATCTTTCTGTCGATATGACAGATGGTGCAACTTTATTCATAAGGAGCAAAGACACAACAGACAGCAACGAAGTTAGCAACATGGTCATGGGCATTCAGACAAAGATCAATGATTCAGTTCACGCTGCATTGGCTTTTGAATCCGACGATACAGATGGCACAAAAACAGATACAACAAGTTTGTGCTTTGCACTTAAGTTCTAACGAGATTTTTTTTACAAAATAGAGGGGGCAAAAGCCCCCTCTATACAGTTTAATCATCTGAAAAAATTGGATTCAACATCATCCCCCTTTTTCCCTCAATTGTCTCAAAATTTGTTTTGAAAACATTTTTAATATCTCTTGCTATGGCATTGCTAGAGAATGGCCTAATGAATTCTTGGCGGACTTTTCCTTCTGAGAATAGGATGATTTTATCTGATATTGATAATGCTAAATTGATGTCATGAAGAACCAGCAATATTCCAATATTTCTTTTCTTTATTTTTTCCAGAACTTTTATCAGTTGCACTTGGAATTGAACATCCAAGGAAGATGTTGGTTCATCCATTAGTAGATATTTTTTTTTATCTTTTGATGCATCCCATATCTGGGCAATAGATCTAGCAATATTTACTCTTTGTTGCTCCCCTCCAGATAGTTTCAAATAACTTGAATCCTTAAATTTATTTAAATCAAAAAGATTTAGTATTTCATTAATGGTCTTTTCTTTCTCCCTGCCTGCATAAGGCAGCCTTCCCATTCTTATCACTTGATCAACTGAAAAACCAAATGCCAAATCTATTTTTTGCGAAAGGATTGCCCTTCTTCGAGCAAGCTGCCCAATAGAAAAATCATTTATACTTTTTCCATTAATCAAGATTTCACCAACATGAACTTCATTATTTTCAAGAGTTTTAATTAGTGTTGTTTTCCCTGAGCCGTTTGGTCCTAGTATCGTGGTGATTTTTCCAGGTTTTATTTTTAAATTTACTTTTTTCAAAACTTCTTTTCCAGGATATGAAAAAGAGATATCTCTAAATTCACAACTCATTGAAAAATCCTCTCTTTTTCTTTTACTAGCAGGTATAGGAATATTGGAGCTCCAATGACCGAAGTGATGATTCCTATGGGTATTTCAGAAGGAATTGCAATCGTCCTTGAAACAAGGTCAGCTAGTGTTAAAAGGGATGCTCCAAGCAGAAAGGAAAATGGGATCAACATTTTGTTGTCTGGCCCAATTAACATCCTGATGACATGAGGGATTACAAGGCCAATAAACCCTATTGGACCAGCAAACGAGATACATACTGCGACAGCAAGTGCTGTAAAAATAACAACATTTTTTTTCAACATGCTTGTATTGACCCCGAGGCTTAAAGCTTCCGATTCCCCAAGAACGAAGGCATTGAGGAAAGAACCTTGTTTTGAAAGCATGAAATAAGAAAATGAACATACAAAAAAACATATACTTAATTTTTCCCATGTCGCTTCTCCAAGGTTGCCCATTCCCCACATTGCAATCTCTCTTAATTTTGTATCAGAAGACATGTAGGTAAAAAAGCCAATTATCGCCCCAACTAAAGAGTTTGCAGCGATTCCACATAAAAGCATTTTTGCGACAGATGGTTTTCCATCTTTTGTGGATATTCTGAATATTAAAACCGAGATTATCAAGCCAAAAATAAAGGCTAGTAGGGAGATTAAAAAAGAACTTTGAATTGTATTTATTTTAGAAAAAAATGTATTGAAATATATGCCAATTATTGCCCCAAGCGATGCTCCTGCAGAAACACCTATTAGTCCTGGGTCAGCTAAGGGGTTCCTGAAGAGGCTTTGCAAACAAGCCCCACAGACTGCCAAGGTTCCTCCAACAAGTAACCCAAGAAGAATTCTTGGGATTCTTATTGAAAACAATATGGTTGATTTTGCTTCATCCAATTCAGCAGGATACGTTTCAAATAATTGATGACCAATGATCTGAAAAGCTTCTGAGATGCTGATATTCACAGATCCATTTATTAAATTAATGATACAGGTAAAAATTAACAGAATTAATAAGAAAAACCACAACACTTTCTTCTTTGTCTTTTTATTTGTCAATTTTTTAACTTACCATATTCCTTAATCTCTCTTTATATTTTAAAATTAAAGTAGTCACTAGGAGGTTTTTTAAGTGTTTAAAAAAATATTTGTATTTATAGGCTTGTTTTTGTTTTTTTCACCCTCTCTTATTTCAGAAGATTCCAAATCTCTGAAAACTTTATTGAGTCTGAATGATGCGTTTGTTGAGATATCCGAAAAAGTAAACCCTACAACTGTTTTTATCCAGGTTGGAGAGGAGGTTGAGGTTCAAAGAAATTCACAAAACCCTTTTCAGGGATGGCCTTTTGACCCCTTTCAGATGCCGCAAGAAGAATCTTCCCAGCAGTTCTGGAGAGAGGGTTCTGGAAGTGGGTTTATTGTTAGTCAAGATGGTTTGATATTAACAAACGACCATGTTGTTGGAACTGCAGATGAGATTAATGTGACAATGTTTGATGGGCAGGTTTATGAAGCAAGTTTGGTGGGGACTGATCCTTCCACAGATGTCGCTTTGATAAAAATAGACACAGGCTTCAATTTACCCTACCTGGAGATGGATCTTGAAAATGAAATCAAAGTAGGGCAATGGGTTTTGGCTTTTGGGAATCCTCTTCAATTGCGATTTACTGTAACTTCAGGAATAGTTAGCGCAATGGGGAGAAGCCTAGGGATTTTAAGGAATTCTTCTACCTGGGCAATAGAGGATTTCATTCAGACTGATGCCGCTATAAATCCAGGGAATTCTGGAGGGCCTTTGGTCAATTTGAGAGGCAAGGTTATCGGAATTAATAGTGCACTGGTTAGTGATACTGGCAACTTTACAGGATATGGTTTTGCTATTCCTATCAGGTTGGCAAAAAGAGTTATGGATGATTTAGTTGAATTTGGTGAGGTTCGACGTGCTGTTATGGGAGTTATGGTTTCTTCTGTTACAGACTTAGACAAAGAGGCTTTGAACTTGCCAGGAAATTCTGGAGTTTTAATCTCTGGTTTTGTTGATGCCGAGGAAGGATGGAGCCCATCAGAGAAAGCGGGATTAAAACAGCTAGATGTTATATGGACAATTGATGGGAAAGAGGTGAAAGGACCAGCTTCACTCCAAAAAATAATAACCAGCTATAGTCCTGGAGACACTGTAAATTTAGAGATATACAGGGATGGTGAGCTGCAGGATTATTGGAGTGTCGTTTTGGGGACAGCACCAAAGCCAAAAAAACAAGAGCTGTCTTCTGGGAGACAAACAGATAACAATATATTGGAAAGTATAGGGATTGATACAGAAGATGCTTCCTTTCAAGAACTTCTTGATGCAGGATGGGAGAATCCTCCCAAGAAAGGAATTGTAATTACCTCAATAAGAAGAGGTAGTTCGGCACACAGGAGAGGAATGCTTAATTTTGTTGGATACATAATTACCCATATTGGAGAATATGAAGTTCAAAACATGACCGAAGCCTTGGAAATTTTGAAAGATTTTCAAAATGGAACAATTGTGTACTTCAACGTTGTTGGTCCTGATGGGTATTCAACCCCGATTTCTATGAGGATTCCTTAATCTGAAAGCCACATTTCCCACATTTTAGCTGCTTTAATTCCTCCTATCAATGGGGCAACCCAATAAATCAAGATAGTTTGAATGTCAGTTCCTCCAGAAATCACATAAGAACCCAAATGCCTTGCCGGGTTCATTGCTGCTCCAGTAAAAGAACCTCCTGCAAGGATTCCAACTGTTACAGTTAAACCTATATACAAGGCAGCATTTTTGGCTGGCATTTTATTCAGGACTGTTGCAACTATAACAAAAACAAGAAAGAACGTTAAGGTGGCTTCTATAAGCAATCCTTGAAGGTTGGTTACCCCATTGAATGCAGGAATACCCTGTCCAGACCCCCATATCCACAATGCAAGCAGTGCGCCCACCAAGCCTCCAAGAAGCTGGGACATGACATATCCAAAGACATCTTTAGAGGAAAATTTATCAATGGACCACAAAGCGATTGTTACAGCTGGATTAAAATGAGCGCCACTTGTTCCTGCAAGAGCTGAAACCATGACTGCAATTGTTAAACCATGAGCAAGACCAACAGTTAGAAGGTCGCCTCCCGCAGCCATTGCTGCAGTACCGATAAAGGTTAATGCAAAAACTCCAATGTATTCTGCCAACCATTCTTTTTTAATTTTCATAAACTTCCTCCAGTTAGATATTGTTCATTATCTTAACAACTGAAATTAGGATATTGTGTTGGAGATTTATAAATTATGAAGAAAAAAAAGATAGTTTTGTCATTTGATCCTAAATCTATATTTTTTGGGATGGCTTTCGGATTGGTCTTGGGGTATTTGATTTCCCCAAAACAAGAACAGCAAGAATCCAACGCAGTTTTACCAGCAGGACATCCATCACTGGAAAGTGTTGATTCTTCAGAAATGCCAGTTCTTGACGAAGAAACGGCAAAACAAATGAATGAATATAAAAAAGAATTGGATTCCTGGAAGGAAAAATGGGAAAATGACAATGAGAATTGGATGGCTGCTTTAAGGGTTGCTGACATGTATTATGAAGTTCAGTTTTATGACCGTTCAATTCCCTGGTATGGAAAAGCATTGGAGAAAAACAATGTTCGAGAAACCAGAAATGATATGGCTTTTGCTCAATTTATGGCAGGGATAACAAAAAGAGAGGCAGGGTTTACAGAAGACTCTGATGGATTTATTTCTGATTCAATAAAAACGTTACAAAGCCTTCTTTCAGATTATCCCGATTACGCAACAGCGTGGCTAACTTATGGTTTTGTTATGGTGAGTACAGGACAACAAGAAATTGCAAAAAATGCCTTTTTAAAATGTTCAGATCTTGATCCTTCAGGGGCTGTAGGAGACGAAGCAAGATCTTTTTTAGATCAGATAAACACTGATGAGTAAGACAGCAATCAGT
>CAYNKD010000058.1:0-5797 GCA_964397735.1 uncultured bacterium
AAAAATTAAAAGTAAACAAGCCGATTATTAACAAAAACGGGTAAGTGGTTCCACCCATGCCAAACTTGTCGGTAAGCAAAACTCCAAAAACAGCGTAATAAACAAAAAACATTGTCAATGGCTGCACTAAAGACCATAAAAAACCCAATCCAGTATTCCTATACCTAAGACGCAAATCTCTCAAGACCAGGTTCTTTAAAAGCTCTGAATAATTAAGAAGGTTCATGATGCTAAAATACAATCCTGACACCACTTATCGCTTTCCAGCTGGAGTCATTAAAAAGAATTAGCTCTTTTGTGTAAATTGAATTTTTGTCATTTTTGATTTCCATCTCTCCCTCAATTGAGCGAATATGCAAAGAATCTTCAAGTTTTTTAATTGAAACTTTTTCTGAAAAAAACAAATAATTATCAAGAGTCAATGAAAAGTTAGAAACCCTTATCAAGGATTCATAGGGGCCATAAAGATACATAAAAAAATCTTTACCCTTAACGCTCAAGGGTTTTTTGTCATTCATGAAATATGTCAAAGAGTCAAGACTTTTTGCCGAAAGAACATCATTTTCCTCATAATTCCAATAATAAATTGGACCTTTTGAAGAAAAAGAAACAAAGTCATTTTCAAAAAAAGAATCACCATAAAGAAATATATTTTCATCTTCAACAATTAGCTTTTCAGCCTGCATTTCACTTCCCAAATAATTAATTGTTGTACCTGGACCTTCAAGTGTAATATTTCCCATCTTGTCAAATGAACCAACCCCTTGAGAGCTTAAAGTTAACATCTCTGAGTTTATCTCTAAGCCCTTTTCCATTATCAATTTTGAATTAATAATTCTTGCCAAGGGGGCAGAAAAAAAATATTTTTCTTGAAAAATACCATCAATCCCCTCTGAAAAAAAAATATCATTTTTGCTTTTGGATTCAACCTTACATGCTCTTGCATTTAAACCTTCGAGAGAAATCTCAATTTTTTTGCCATTCTCACAAGCAGCAATGAAAGAGCCATCAGCATTTGTAACAAGATTGCCATAGCCTTTTAGCACAATATCCAAAAACAAAAAAAGATAGATCAACTTCCTGCATCAACCCTTTTTTTAATGTTGTCAATAATACATTTTGGAACCTGTTTAGAAAAGTCTCCCCCTAATAAAGCTACTTCTTTTATCAACCTGGAAGAAACAAATGACCATTTTGAGTCAGCAACCATAAAAATGGTTTCACAACCTTTCAACAATTGGCTATTCATTAAACTCATCTGAAGTTCATACTCATAATCACTAACAGCCCTTAAACCTCTAACAATTAGATTTATTTCATTTTCTCTCATCCAGTCAGTTATAAGACCGTCGAAAATATGTACCTTCACCCTTACAGAATCAGATTTTTCAAGATTTTCTTTTATTGAAGATGAAATCATGTCTTTTCTTTCTTCAGAAGAAAACCAGCATTTTTTTGAAGGGTTCCTTGCGATCAAAACATGAACAACATCAAAACATGCAACACTCCTCTTGAGTATGTTCAAGTGCCCCTTTGTAACAGGGTCAAAAGTTCCAGAATAAACTACTTCTTTAAGCATTGTCAAATCTAAAAAAAATCAATCCTTCATTTCCATGTTCTATTTTTTTAACCAAGTCTAAATTGTAAAGCTTTGGAAGGGGCATTTTCATAGGCCATCGAAAAACTACGATTGTTTCTTGGTGTGATATCTTCATGCAAGAATTCAAAACCCTTTCTCCAAGGTTCAAATCGGTAAAGGGGGGATCACAACAAACAAAATCAAACTTAACTTTGATGCCCTCTAAAGAGTTAGGAAGTTTTCCTGGATTTATTCTGTATCTTTCTTTCGCTACTTTCAAATTAACTAAATTTTCAGAGATAGACCTTCTGCTCAGGCTGTCTTTCTCAAAAAAAGAAACATGCTTAGCCCCATTGCTAAGCATGCTGATCCCCCAAACGCCACTTCCAGAAAAAAGATCGGCTACAGTCTTTCCTTCTAGATTGTTAAACTTGTCTGATATAACCTGCCTCCACCTTCCTGTCAAAGGTCTTAAATTTAATCTTTGATAAAAGAACACCTTTCTTGAATTAAATTCTCCTCCATGTACCCTTAAGTATTTTTTAATCTTTTTCATATCAATGTATAATTACAGCCTTATGTCAAGAAAAGATCAGATAACTGGGAAGAAAGGCAAAAGTGGAAATAAAGTAAGTCATTCACATAGGAAGTCTAAAAGAAGATTTTCAATAAACCTAATCAGAAAAAGAGTTTGGGATGAAGAAAAAGGTCATTACATTACTTTAAAAGTTTCAAACAAAACACTTAGAACAATCAAAAAGAAAGGCCTCTCCTCGACTGTTAGAGACAACAAATAACAGGTACAAGAAATGGGCAAGAAGTTCAAACATATTGAAAAGAAAACCACCCTTGTAGGAATTATCAGACGTCACTCTAGGGCTTTTTTCATAACAACAGGTCTGATCTTTGTAGTTTCAATTTTTTGGAATTATGGAACAACCTTTACAAAGTCTCAAAAAATAAGCGAAGAAACCTTGCAGTTACAGTTGGAAAATGCTCCTTCTGTCATTGATGGAGAAGCTGTCAGTGAAGTAGCCGTAAGCAGGCTCTTGGGGTCAAAAGTTCAACAATGGAGAATGCAAAACCCTTCGTCAGCTCCAGGAATTATGGAAATGATCCAGTTTAGAGCAGAAAGCTTAGATGAAATAATCGAAAGAATAGTTTTACTTAATGAGGCAAAGGTCCAAAAGATTGCAATCAGTGAAAAAGACATCAATGAAAGAAGGGAGAGAGATTTAGAAAGTTTTTTTATTGAACAGGACAATGAGGATAATTTTTTGGAAAAGTTCAAAAGCAGAAAAGATGCAAAAAGAGAATTTTTTAAAAGGATTTCTGCTTTAGGCATGTCTGAAACAGAATACATAAACGCAATCAAGGAAGACTTAATGGTTGAAGAGATTGAAATGTCAATCTCCTTCCAAGCACAATCAGAATCAGAGACATATAAAAAAGACCTTACCCAAAGCATTAAAGAATCCTTGTCTCAGGGAAAAACCTTAACAGAGGTAGGACTTGAAACCAATGGGAGCCCAGGCCTAAGGATGACAGCAAGCAGATGGGTAACAAGAAATGAAGCTGAAGCAGAATTAATCCCATTTGAAGAAATCCTTGCAGGAAACATTTCGGAATATTCTTCAAATAATGAAAATAATTTTTCAATATTTCTTGAATACAGAGAAGCTGCTGGAGAAGGTTTTGAAAAATTCAAAGAAGAAAAGGCTAACAGCAAAGATGCTCTTGATGTCAGTAACCTTGTTTCTGAAAATGAATTAGATATAAAAAACGATTATGAAGCAATTCGAATTCAAAATCTGAAAATTTCAGCACCTGTGAGTGAATTTTATCAAGATATAAAATCCAAAATAAAATTAGCTCATGAAATAAAAATAAATGATCAAATCTATGTCATTTATAAAGAATTGCTATTGGGAAACTATGAATCCTCTGCAAATAAAAGTCTTGCAGAAACAAAAAAAGAAAATGCTAGAAATGAATACTTTGCCTTGTGTGCATGGAGCTTTCTTTTAAAGAGTAAAGTTTTATCTGAGGAAAAAGATCCTGCTGCATTGTCCGAAGCACAAAAATGTTCTAGCCAGCTTTTAGACTTGACTCCTTTCGACCCCTACAACTTACTTCTTTCGGCAAGAGTAGAGATTGAACTTGGGAACAATGAAAAAGCTATAGAAATAATACAAAATTCAAAAGAATTTCGTGGACAGAACCTAAATATATCTTTCCAAATCTCATCATTATTTAGAGAGGCAGGAAATGAAGAAATGGCATCTTTAGAAGATGAAGAAAGAAGCAAAATCCTAAACAACTTCAACAGTCAATTGTTTTGAAGAAAACATACCATATACGAACTTTTGGCTGTCAAATGAATGACGCAGATTCTGACTCAATTGCAGGAATGTTAAATAATCTTGGACTTAAAGAGTCACCTGAAAAAGAAGCAGATATTGTTCTTTATAACACCTGTGCAGTTAGAGAAAAAGCTGAACAAAGAATGAGATCTGAACTTGGCAGTGTAAGGATGAGGAAAGAAAAAAATCCAGAAATAAAAATTGGTATATTGGGATGTGCTGCTGAAAGCCTTAAAGAAAAGCTAGAAAAAGAAAAGTGGATTGATATTGTTCAGGATGGCAAGGATTTGGAAAAAATGAAAAAAGCAGTAATCGAAATCCTTCCAAATGAATTTGAAGTGACTCAAGATTCTTTTGAAATACATAGAGGCGGAAGCAATTCAGGCATGATTCCTGTGATAAGAGGTTGTTCCTACATGTGTTCTTACTGTATTGTTCCCAGGACAAGAGGTCTTCAAAGATCAATTTCGATAGAAAAAATCTTAAAAGATGTTGAAGCTTCATTGGAAGCCGGCTCAAAAGAAATCTATTTGCTAGGCCAGAATTTTCTTTCTTACGGCAGAGACTTATCTAAAAAAGTATCACCGGAAGAAATGATTACAACCGTGCATGATTCTTTTCCGGAATTGAAAAGGATAAGGTTCTTAACAAGCCATCCCCACGATCTCACAAAAAACTTTTTACAAACCATGAAATCTCTACCTCGTGTTGCAAAATATCTTCATCTCCCTTTCCAGTCTGGCAGTGATGCAGTCTTGAAAGCAATGAGGAGAATTACAACAAGAGAAACAGTGATTGAAAAGTCAGAATGGGTGAGATCCCTTTGGCCAGAAGCTACACTTTCAACCGATATCATTGTCGGCTTTCCCACTGAAACAAAAAAAGACCATGATGAAACAATAACACTTCTCAAAGAAGTTGAATACGACTTTGCATACTCTTTTCTTTATTCCCCCAGGCCTGAAACAAAAGCCTACCCTCTTGGAGACCCAGTGCCTCATAAAGAAAAAGTTGAAAGACTCTCAGAGGTAACAGAAGTGTTAAATGAGATTTGGTTTCAAAAAAATAAGAAATATATTGGAAAAACAGTTAACGTTTTAGCTGAAAGAAAAGAGGGTAAAAAAGAAAACAGATGGACAGGAAGATCAGAAGGCTTTCATCTCGTTCATTTTGATTCAAAAGAAAATCCAATTGGAAAATATCTGAAAATAAAGATAACTAAAACAGGATCTACATTCCTTGGAGGAGAAATTGTTTAATTTACTGCTCCTGCTTCTTTTGCCAGCCCAACTAAAAGAAGCTCTTGACTTGCATCCTTCAGTAATAACAGCAAAGAAAAATGTTGAAATATCTGAATTGAATTTTTCAAAATCTGAATACCAACTGCTTAACCCCCTTCTTTCTACAAGTGGATCTCGTTCTGACAATGAAAGCAGTGTAAATTTTGACACAAGCGAATCAACAAACTTAAATGCATCCATATCATGGCTTACACGAAGAGGCTACTCTTTTAGCTTTAGGCTCAATAATGGAGAATCCCTTTACAACAGTTCAATAGGAGGGATATCGGATAACTATTCTCTTTCTTCAAGTATTTCACTGAGTTATCCTTTATTTTCGGAAAAAAGAGAAGCCAGGCTTTCAAGTTTAGACATCTCAGCCTTTAGCACTATGAAAACACATATTGACTATGACGCAACATTAAACCAAGCTGCATATGACGTAATTTCAAGATTTTGGGAATGTTTAATTTTTGAAGAAAACTTAAACTTGACAAAATTATCTTTGGAAGAAAGCCTCCAGCAAGAAGCCCAAATCAAAGCAAAAATTGAAGCTGGAATATTGTCAGAAAGTG
>CAYNKD010000059.1:0-4936 GCA_964397735.1 uncultured bacterium
GATTTTCAGAAATTTCTTCAACTGAAGATACTTGGTTAACGCAACTCCAACCTAACAGAGAAGCAATTGCTGAAGGCAGGAGCCCCCCTTTTCCGTCAGCTGCAGAAGCACCGCATATAACCATGTCAACATTGATTTTCTTAGCCAGTGCAGCAAAAACATTTGCCGTAGTTATCAAATCTGCCCCAATCAAAAGAGTATCACAAATGTGATAAGAACAGGCACAACCCATAGCCCCCAACTCAGAAAGCATTTCTGAAGATGACTCAGGACCCATACTTGCAAGATGAACCTCTCCAGAGTTAGATTCAGCTATCTGGATCGCTAGCTCTATAGCAGATTCGTCATCTGGATTAACTGCTTTTGGAACATTTTCCCTATTCAAGACTCCTGCTTCGCCAAAAGTTAAATCAGTTGTTGCAGGAACCTGCTTCGCCAAAACCAATATCTTAATCATGAGCCTTCTTTCAACAATTCATCTGGAATCCATTGATCAATAGAAGGGATAAACTGATCTAAGAATTTTAAAGAAGTAGCTTCACGTGCAACATGCCTGCTTACCACAAGTCTTTGTATTTGATTTGTCCCTTCATAAATCTGGGTTATTTTTGCATCTCTCATATATTTTTCAACTGGATAATCTTTCATGAAGCCATATCCACCAAATATCTGCACCGCTTCAGTTGTAACCCACATCGCAGTGTCTGTAGCAAAAAGCTTACCTTGGGCAGCCATCTTGTTAGCTTTTGCTTTGAGAGAAGGGTCCTTGTCTGCAGCATCAATCATTCTTGCAGATTCATAAACCAACTGCCTTGCTGCCTCAATTCTTGTAGACATATCAGCCAAAAGAAAACCTATTGCTTGGTGATTTTGTATAGGCTGTCCAAACTGACGCCTTCTAGATGCAAATCTTGAAGCATATTCAAATGCTCCTTGAGCACAGCCTAAAGCTTGGGCAGCTACACCTGGCCTAGCATGGTCGAGGGTCTCCATTGCAATCTTAAAGCCCTTTCCCTCAGACTCTCCAAGCAAATTCCCTGCGGGAACAGAGCAATTTCTGAAATAAAGCTCTCTCACAGGAACACACCTTATCCCCATTTTGTCTTCTTCTTTCCCGATTTCAAAACCCTCGGTACCTTTCTCAACAACAACTGCAGATATTGCAGAAGGTTTTCCAGCCTGAGCTGGATTAGTTACACCAAAAACAGAATAATAATGAGCAACGCCCCCATTAGTATTCCATTTTTTATCACCATTGATAATATACTTTTCATCTTTTTTTGAAATTAATGTTTTTAAATCAGAGGCATTTGATCCAGCTAGCTTTTCGGAAAGAGCAAAAGATATTAACTTTTCACCATTTGCAATTCCGGGAAGCCATTTTTCTTTTTGGTCCTCCCTCCCTCCTAAGATTATTGGATAAGAACCTAATGCATTTACAGCAAACATGACTCCAACACCACCACATGCCCTGGACAATTCTTCAACAACCAAACACAAATTCAAACTTCCTAACCCATCGCCACCATATTCTTTAGGTATCCATGTTCTTAGCAGATTGCTTTCAGCCAAAGCCTCTTTAACTTTCCAAGGATACTCTTGTTTTTGATCATGGGAAGAAGCCAAAGGCCTCACAACCTCTTCAGCAACAGCTCTTGCTCTTTCTTTGATTTCAAAATTTATAGTTTCTAACATATTTATGAGCTCCTTAAAACCAGGCAGGCATTATGCCCTCCAAATGCAAAAGAATTTGACATAGAAACATTTACATCGAAATCTCTAGCATCATTCGCGGTATAGTCTAAATCACAATCTGGGTCCTTTGTGTTGTAATTTATAGTTGGAGGAATTATTTTATCTTGCATCGAAACAAGGCATGCTGCACACTCTATTGCTCCAGCAGCACCTAGGAGATGTCCATGCATACCCTTTGTACTTGAAATATTTATTTTTTTCAAATCATTAGGGAAAGTTGATTTAATAGCATTTGTTTCCATCAAATCGTTAAATTTAGTAGAAGTTCCGTGAGCATTTAGGTAATCAACTGAAGAAGATGGAATCTGAGCATCCTCCAAAGCTAAACTCATTGCTTTTGCAGGAGATTCTCCATTTAGGTTAGGAGAAGTTATATGGTAGGCATCACTGGTTACTGCAAAACCAACCACCTCCGCCAAGGGGGTCCCTCCCCTAGATCTCAAGTTCTCTTCACTCTCTAACACAAAAACAACAGAACCTTCACCCATCACAAAACCTGCTCTGTCTAGGTCAAAAGGCCTACTAGCCTCTTTTGGATTTTCATTAAACTTGGAAGCCGTAGCCTTCATGTTTGAAAAGCCAGCAAGAGAGGTTGGAGCGATAGCTCCTTCAGCCCCACCCGTAATCATGGCATCCATAGTTCCGTTTCTTATCAGATTAAAAGCTTCTCCAATTGCAATCGTCCCTGAAGCACAAGCAGCAACTGGAGATGAGGAATAACCTTTAAGGCCATATTTTATAGATATCCATCCTGGAGCTATGTTGCATATATTTTTTGGAATATAGAAAGGACTAATGTACCTGGGTCCCTTTTTAAAATATTTATCAAATTGAAGATGGTGCTCCCACATCCCTCCAATCCCACTACTAACATTTACACCAATCTTATAAGGATCCATATTTCCAAAATCGATTCCTGAATTTCTAATAGCTTCTTCAGAAGAAACCATTGCAAATTGAGTGAACCTGTCCATTTGCCTGGATTCTTTTGGGTTCAAATGTTTTAATGGGTCCCACTCTGGAACCTCACAAGCAATATGGCATCTATGTTTTTCAGTATCGAACAAAGAGATTTTTTCTGCAGTTGAATTCCCTTCCTTTAAACCATTCCCTAAAGATGAAAAGCCTATACCAAATGGTGTCACAGCACCAACCCCTGTAATAAAAACCCTTGTCATGAAACGTCCATTCCTCCATTAATTCCTAAAATTTGCCCTGTTGTATAAGAAGAGCTGTCAGAGCATAAAAAAACAACTGCCGAAGCAACATCATCTGCATCTCCAAATCTTTTCATGGGAATAACGCTCAGGTAAAAATCTTTCATTGACTTGTTTATATCCTGAGACATGTCCGTATCTATCAGTCCGGGACTTACACAATTCACGGTCACCCCCCTGTCTGCAAACTCTCTTGACATTACTCTCATAAGCCCCTCTATGCCTGATTTGCTAGCAGCATAATTAGATTGCCCTGGACCCCCAACCGAAGCTGAAACACTTGAAATAAAAACAATTCTTCCATGTCTTTTTTTTAACATGTTTTTTGAAACTAATTTCGAACAATAAAAAGCGCTGTTTAAATTTGTATTAATGACCTTGTTCCAATAAGAGTTCTTCATCATAGATCCAGGGGCATCCATCCTGATGCCACAACAATGAACAAAAATATCAATATCTCCTAGAAAATCCTGTGAATTTTTTATGAATCTTTCACATTCATTTTCGCTAGAAAGGTCTCCGGAAATGATTTTTAAATCAGTTTTTTTCATAGAAAGTTCAGAATATACAGATTCAGCTATCTCATGGTTCTTTTTGTAACCCAATACCATCTTGCAGGCTGAAGCTGAAAACATTTTAGCCACAGAGAGACCTATACCTCTTATGCCCCCAGTTATCAATATCTTTTTCCCTGAAAAATCAAAATTCATTGTCTAATGATATCTCCAACAACCTGAAAATGATTGATTTTTTTCCTAACATCGTTCTTTGGAATCATATTAGACAAAACCTTCCCTGGTCCAACGTCAAGCCAACCTTCAAAATTTAATTTTTCCAATTCTTTCAAGTTCTGAACCCATTTTACAGAACCTTCAATCTGATTAATTAAATTTTTCTTTATTTCAAAAACATCTTCTTTATGGAAAAAACCAGTGAAATTTGAAGCAACTGGCCATTTTGGAATAGATATATCAATTTCACTTATAACTTTAACCATCTTTTCTTTTGCTTTTTTCATCAAGGGGGAATGAAAAGGGGCTGAAACTTTTAACTCAATAGCTTTTATGTAACCAAAACCCTTTGCCTTCTCAACAACTCTTTCAATAGCGCCAATATCTCCTGAAAGAACAGTCTGGTTTGGGGTATTGAAATTTGCTGGAACCAAACAGTCCGAATCTTTACAAAATTCAATCAAGTCTTCCAGCTGACCCTTTCCAAGCAAAGCAACCATTCCCCCTCTTCCTTTTTTCACAGCACCTTGCATAGCTTCTCCCCTTTCTCTAACAACCTTCAAAGCTGTTTCATAAGAAATTGCTCCAGCTGCAGCCAAAGCTGTATATTCGCCTAAAGAATGTCCTGCTGATGCAACAGGCTTGAATTTATATTTTTTTATCCAGTATTTATGTGCAGCATAGCCAACAGCTAATAATGCAGGTTGAGCATTTTTCGTTAATGTCAACTCTTCAATAGGCCCTTCAAAAATCAATTTTGAAATATTTGAATTCAAAATATCATCAGCTTGAACAATTAAATCAATTGCCTCCTTGTCAGAAAGTAAATAATCAGCCATTCCAACCTTTTGAGAACCTTGTCCCGGATAAAGAAAACAAAAATTCATATTTTTTTCCATTTCATCAAAACAGATCCCCAAGCAAAACCTGCACCAAAGCTTGTCATTAAGACCCAATCATTATCTTTTAGCATTTTTTTATCATTTGCATATTCAGTCAACAGAGGAATAGTCCCATTTGTTGTATTCGCATATTTATCAATATTGATTGGACATTTGTCTTTATCCAGTTTTAATCTTTTTGCTATAGCTTCAATCATCACTCCGTTTGCCTGATGAAAAAGATGACAACCAATGTCTGAAGGGCTAATAGAATTTTTTTCACAAATATCCTTAACCATTTGAACAAACCTTCTTATCCCCACTTTATAAACCTTGCTTCCGTCCATCTTCA
>CAYNKD010000059.1:4946-5777 GCA_964397735.1 uncultured bacterium
TTCACATAATGTTCTTTATTTTTAACAGTTTCAATAGAAGGGGGACTCAAGGACCCTCCAGAAGTCATATATAAATATTTTCCACCAGATCCATCTGAACCAAGAAGGACGTCATGAACCCCATAATCTCCTTCCTGCCCCTCTAAAAGAACAGCTCCTGCACCATCTCCAAAAAGAACGGATGTGGATCTGTCTTCCATGTCTAATATAGAGGTCATAATATCTCCACCACAAACAAGTATATTTTTATGCAATCCTGAAGATATCATTCCAGCAGCAGTTGAAACCCCATAGACAAAACCCGGGCAAGCATTTACCAAGTCAAATGAGCCAGCATTAACAGCACCAATTTGATCTTGCACAAGGTTTGAAGTGTTTGGAAACATCATATCTGGAGTAACAGTAGCAACAATAACCAGGTCTAAATCTGCCGGATCCATATTTCTCTTTTCAAGAGCTTTATTGGCAGCTTTTATGCAATACTTGCTTAAGCCTTCACCCTTTTCTGCAAACCTCCTTTCTCTAATCATGGACCTTTCTCTTATCCACTCATCACTCGTATCCATAGTTTTTGACAAGTCGTCATTTGTAACAACTTTTTCAGGAACAGAAGTTCCAATTGAGGTGATAACAGCTCTAATCATCTTGTTCTCCATTTTGTCTCATTATTAAATTTTTCATACTTTTAACTGCATTAAAAATCGCTTTCGGGCTGGAAGATCCATGGCAGATAAAAAAAGGCTTAGTCAAGCCAAGCAAAGGTGCTCCGCCATATTCAGAATAATCTAATCTCTTTTTTACATTCTTCAAAGAGCCCTTGATAGCACTTTT
>CAYNKD010000060.1:0-5738 GCA_964397735.1 uncultured bacterium
CAAAGTTAAAGTATCCAGGATTCCAATAGTATTCAACATTGTTTGCTTTTATTTTCCTGGGGTTATCTTGAATAATCTCTTCTATCAATACGTTATCTGAAAGATAAGCTACTTTATCCTTGCTTTTTGCTTCAAGTATCTCAGAGCTTATCCTCCAGTTTTTTGTTCTGAATGTAGGCTTTCCTGGAGGTGACAGCTGTGGAACCCCAAGTGATTTAAAAATAGGTTCTCTATTTGCTGCAATAAGAGATTGTGGCTTTTTGTCTTCCCCCCAATCTTTAGACTGTGCTGTAATAATCCCATTTTGTGTGTTGTAAACAGCTAAACCGCCTTCTATGAATGGGTTTTCCTCACTCTCAAGAAGCTTTGCATGCCACTGCCCAATCATGATTACATTGTCTTCGTTTGTTTCAAAAAGGACATCTTCGCCTGTAATATCAACGTCAAGGTTTTTTAAGTTAACTGAATCTGGGAAAAACAGAAGTTGAGATTTTTTAGTCCAGAATGCTCGCATAGTTTTTGCAACAATATCATCTTTAGTTATTGCTGTAAAAGGTCCTGAAAACTCCAATGTCTCCATCAGATCATTGTATTTTGCTGAGTTTGCCTCAACCTCAACATAAGGTTCATAGTTTCGATAAAAAAGAGCCTCTTGGATATCTGAAATTAACCAGTTGTTTTCCTCCATCTCTTCTAGATTGTTTGCAACAAGTCTTGCTATTTTTTTATCTTTATCCCAAATGGATATTTTTGATTCGTAGATTCTTCTAGGTTCTCCGGCAGACCTGAAAAGAGACTCAGTTCTTTCTTTGCCTAGTTTGTCAACCCAAAGGAATATGAAAAATAAAACAAATACGTAAATTAGATATTTTTTATTCACGAAACAATTCTAGGTTTAGTTTCACTCTTTACACTATTACAATGTTTTTCTTTGATGGTGTTTGAATTTTTAAAATCTTTAAGGAAGAAAGAAAAAAAAGATCAGTCTTTCATTACAAACACAAGGAATAAATTTATCTTAGGCTTGCGTCCTTTTGCCGATGTGCAGGTTTCCTATAGCGTTAATTCAATAAAGAATTCAAATAAAACCTTTATAGGATGGCAGCCGACAGGTAGGCAGCAGGGAAGATTAATTTGGGAATATTATAAAAAAAACAATCTCCCGAGATATTTTGTTGAAAGAGGAGCTTTGCCAAATACTGTTGTAATTGATCCAAAAGGTTGGTTAGTAGATTCTTCTTCCTATGATGAAAAAAATTGGAATCATCCTTTGGACAAAGGTGAAAAAAATAAAATTAACGAATATATCGATGAATTGAGATATGGAGACGAGTCCTTGGAGTTTCAAGAAAGTAACCGGATGAGGATTCAAGAATTCTCCAAAAAGCTCTCCCTTCAAGATAAGCATGTTGTTTTTGTTCCAATGCAGCTTGCACAAGACAAGGTGATAACGCTTTGGAGTGATTGGACAAAAGGAGTTGAAGGGTTTCAGAAAATCGTTAAAGCAGTTGCTGAAAAATGTCCTGATGTTATTTTTCTAGTAAAAAATCATCCAATATCGAAAAATATCAAATCTCTAACACCAAGAATGGATTCAGAAAAGAATTTAGTTGTTGTTGATGATTTGCATTATAAAGATTGTCTTGAGTCGGCAGATAAAGTTCTTACTATAAATTCAGGGTTAGGGCTTCAGGCAATGGCTTGGGATATTCCTACAATAATAACCGGGGAATCTTTTTATCAGTTCGGCGGAATTAACCAAAAAGCAAACAATCTTGATGAAATAGTAAATTTGGTTAATTCAGATGTTTCTTTTGACAAAGAAAAGGCAGATCGGTTTTTGTATTTTTTAAAATTTAAAATGTATAGTGACTGCATTCAAGAGAAGTCTAAAAAACACAGATATCGCAATAGAACTACAAGGTGCAGGTATTTAAATGCAAGGTTTTACAAAAATGACAATAATTCACAATAAAAATATTCCTAATTCATTTTTACAATTGGAACATTAGAATATTTTTCATTAGTTGTAAGGGGGGAAAAATGACAATTGAGCTTAATAAAGATAATTTTTCAGAGAATATAAAAGAAGGGTTAACATTAGTTGACTTTTGGGCAGAGTGGTGTGGCCCATGCAAAGCTGCCGCTCCATATGTTGACAAATTGTCCGAAGGGGTTGGCGATTCGGCAAAAGTTGTCAAGGTTAATATAGATGAGAATCCTTCTATTGCTGCAGATTATGGAGTTATGAGCATTCCGACTTTTATTTTATTTAAAGATGGGGAGCCTCTAGAGAGATCTTCTGGATTCACCCAAAATTTTGTCAACGAATGGACAGATAAGATAAATTCTGCTCTTCTGTAGTTTTGAAAATAGTAGCTGCACTATCTGGAGGTGTTGACAGCAGCGTAGCAGCACAAAGGTTAGTCAAGGAAGGTCATGAAGTTATAGGCCTTTTTATGAGACTGACGGAAGGAGAGGGTTCTTCTTGCTGCAACATCAGGACTGGACAAACTGCGAGACGTGTTGCGGACGAGTTAAAGATACCATTCATGGCAGTTGATTATTCAGAATCTTTTAAAAAAAACGTAATTGACCATGCTCTTGATAATTTAAATAATGGACTAACGCCTAACCCTTGTGTTGAATGTAATAGAAAAGTTAAGTTTGAAGAGCTTCTTGGGCAAGCTAAGCGTATGGGGGCACAAGCTTTGGCAACAGGACATTATTCAAAAATTTTCAAAAATAAAAATTCATATGAAATGCATGAAGCAGATTCTCAAGAAAAGGATCAGAGTTATTTTCTATGGCCAACATTAGAAAATTCATTAAAAGAGATAATTTTTCCTTTAGGCGATGTTGAAGATAAGGCTATCGTGAGAGAAGAGGCTTTGCAGGGGGGGTTGCCAACTGCTGAGACTCCAGAAAGTCAAGATTTATGTTTTGCACCAGAAGGTTTGACAAAATTTCTAGGAAAAGAAGATCCCGGAGATTTGTTAGACCTGAAGGGAAGGGTTATTGGACAGCACAAGGGTCATTTCACCGTTACCCTCGGACAAAGAAGAGGTTTGGGAGGAGTTGCCTTAGGAAAGCCAGTTTATGTTGTGAAAAAAGACCATAAGACAAACACAGTTACGGTAGGTGACAAAGATTCTTTTTCAAAAAGGGAAGTTTGTTTAACGAGGGTCAATTGGCTTTCAGACCCAGAAAAGTTTTCAAAAAAAGTTTCTGGAAGGATAAGGTATAGAGGAAAAAAAAGAGATATAAAAAAAATATCCAATAACAAAATAATTTTTGAAGATCCCATGACTGTTGCCCCTGGACAAAGTGTTGTTGTCTATTATGGGACTAGGGTTATTGGAGGAGGTGTAGCCGTATAGTTAAAACTATTATTTTTGGACTAGATGGAGCTACATGGGATATTGCAATGCCATGGATCAAAGAAGGGCATTTACCAAACTTAAAGAAAATTTTAGATGGTTCAAGTGGGGTTTTGAGAAGCACTCTTGAACCTATAACTCCTTGCGCTTGGGCTTCAATGGTTACTGGTAAAAATCCTGGAAAGACCGGGGTTTTTGATTTTGCACAAATCGTAAGAGGTTCTTATGATTTACGTTTCCCTAACAGGACACATGTGTCAGGATCTTCAATCTGGGATCAGGCCGAAAAGCACAATCTCAAATGTGGAATAGTGAATGTCCCAATGGGGTACCCTGCGTGCAAGTTAAAAAATGGAATTTATATTGCAGGAATGGGTTCTCCAAGTCCAGATGACAATAATGTTTTTTGGCCAAAAGAATTAAGATTCGAAGTTGAAAAAAACCTTAATAGGCCTTATGAAATGATGGAATTCTCAAAAGGCAGAAAAACCAAAGATGGATATTCTGTTTTGAGAGAAAATCTAATTTCCTATACAGAATTTCAAAAAGAATTAAGCATGTATCTTTTAGAGAAAAAAGATTTAGATTTATTTTTTATTGTTTTTCCTGCAACAGACCAAGTTGGACATTATTTTTGGAAACATTGGGATAAAAAACATCCACTTTATTCCGAGAAACTAAACAAAGACCATGGAAACGTTCTTTTGGAAGTTTATAAAAGTGTGGATTTGGCTATTGGTGAAATCATGGACTCTTTTTGTGATAAAAAAACCCATACTTGGGTTTTAAGCGATCATGGAATGGGGCCTTTTCATAGGGCTCCTGACTTTGTAAGCTTTTTGGAATCAGAGGGGTATTTGAAATTAAAAGTCCCAATTCAAGATTCTAAAAAAATGATCGCTTTTGTCCCATTGTTGGGGAAAATTTCTGAAATAAAGTTTAGATTTTTCAGCTTTTTGAAAAAATATCTTCCTTTGAATATAAAGAATTTTTTTAATAGTTTATTTAAGGTTCAAAAAGAATCTTATGTTGAAAGTATGAGTATGCTTTCTGTCTATGATTGGAAAAATACCAAGGTCTTCGTTACTGATCCCAAGAATATGGGAGAGATTCATATAAACCTGAAGGAAAGAGAACCTCAAGGTATTGTTTTGAAAAAAGATTACGAAAAGCTTAGAGAAGATTTGATTGATTTATTTGAATCAATATGTCTTAAAGACGGAACAAAGTTAGTTTTAAAAGCTCACAAGAAAGAAGATATTTATGACGGACCTTATCTACATGATGCCCCAGACATTGTCATTGAATGGAACCTGAACAAAACAGGTTATTTGGATCCTCAGGATAAAGATGTCCCGAAAAGATATAAAAGTCTATTTAATAGGTTTGATTTGACGCCCTCGTGGACAGATGTTGTCCTTCCTTATAATGGGTTTCATCGCATGGAAGGCATATGGGCAGTAAAAGGGCCAGGAATTAAATTTAGCGAAGATGTAAAGGCAAATATCTGGGACCCATATTTGGAAATTATGTCTTCTTTGGGGGTGCCTGTTCCAGATGATATTGATAGCGAGAAAATGGACATTTGGAAAAAGGGAAAAAGGCCAAAAATAATACAAGAAAAAGATTCTTCAAAAGATTCTTCAAAAGATTATTCCAAAGAAGATGAGGATGCTGTCAAGAAGAGATTGAAGGAGATGGGTTACCTGGGTTAGTTTATTGTTTTGCGCCCTTACTTTCTAGGTATTCATACATTTCTTTTCTCTCCTCATCGGTCTGACAAATAGAAAACCTAGCTGCTCCTAAGGGTCCTACGCTGTTGGCATCAACATAATTAAGATTTGCACCTTTTTCAACAAGCCATTTAACGCTTTTAAAGTTACAAAAGAATATTGCCCAAGCGACAGGAGGTGCCTCGTCTTTATTCAGTGCTTTCTTGTTTATATCTGCACCATTGTCTAGGAACATTTGCATAATGCTTTGATTTCCCGTTAATGCAACGTGATGCATTGGGCACATGCCTCCCCAAGTTTCAATCTGCTGAGGAATGCATATTTTGTCATCGTTCAGGTCAATTCCAGCTTCGACTATTCTTTTTGCCCCTTGAAAATCATTTGCTTCAATTGCGTCATGGATATCAAAGCCCCCCTCACCACAGCTTACAAATATTGAAAAGATTAACAAAATTATAGATTTTTTCATCTGAATTTGAAACTAATTGTACAGTCTTGAAATACAGAACTTATTTATTTTCGATTGATATTATTTTGTTTTTCAAAAATAGTTTTTCACTTTTTTTGCTCTTGATGAGATCTTCGTTATACGGTTCGTTTTTTATCAATTGCTGTATTTCTGTAT
>CAYNKD010000061.1:0-5619 GCA_964397735.1 uncultured bacterium
TTAACTCTTGCTGAAAGTGTTCCATCAAGCCTGAATTCTTCCCATATGCCTTCTGCATACCCGTTTTTGTGATTTCCTTTTTTTCTAATGATACCATTTCTGTAAAATTCGGTATAACTGCCATTAAGTTCATTGTTCTCAAAGAGGGTATTGATCTTTTTTTCCCCTGTCTCGTACCACTCATGCCATTCACCTTCAGCCAGTCCGTTAAGCATTTTTCCTTCTTCTTTCTTTTGGCCATTCTCATACCACCATGTTGTAGTTCCTTCAAGGACACCATTTTTATAATCTGCTTGATGGTTAAGTTTTTTGTTTGGGTACCAAAGTTGAAATATTCCATGTTCTTTGCCATTTAAATATTGACCTTTTGCTAAAATGTACCCAGAGTCATTCCATTCTGTATATTTTCCCTCCTTGAGGCCTTCTTTAAAATATGTTTCTGTATACTTCCTTCCATTCTCATGATATGTCATCTGTTTTCCATGCATCTTTCCATCAAGATAAAGGGCTTTTACAGCATCGCTACCGTCTTCTCTTTTGGTTATCCAATAGCCATCCTTTTTGTTATTTAAATAATCTCCTTTTATCAAGATGTTTCCATTTGGATACCATTCAACATAAGGGCCATGAAAAATATATTCATTTTCTTTATTTTGAATTTGACAACTTAAGATTGAATGCTCATTCTCAACCCTTCCAAGGCCTATTTTTTCAGTGTCTTTTGGACAATTTTCAATTGTTTTTGAAGGGTCTAAAAAGATAATGATTGATATAAAGGTTAAACAGGAAATGATTTGGATTAAGTTTAGTTTTTTCAACTTTCTGTATTCATTTTTTTATATTCTTTTGCTTTTTCTTTCATCCCTTCTATCATTATCACTTGTTCATTCTGATTTTTATTTTTTGCCATTTCTCTTATCTCCTCACTTATCTTCATTGAGCAGAATTTTGGACCACACATTGAACAGAAATGAGCAACTTTTGCATTTGAATGAGGTAAAGTTTCATCATGATATTCCCTTGCCGTAACTGGATCTAATGAAAGATTAAATTGGTCCTCCCATCTGAATTCAAATCTGGCACTTGAAATTTCATCATCCCAGTCCTTTGCATTCGGGTGTTGTTTTGCTAGGTCTGCTGCATGTGCTGCAATTTTATAAGAAATCACGCCTTCTTTTACATCTTTTCTATTTGGCAAGCCAAGATGTTCTTTTGGTGTTACGTAGCATAAAAGAGCACATCCAAAAGAGCCAATATTTGCTGCTCCTATCGCACTTGTAATATGGTCATAACCCGGAGCAATGTCTGTAGTTAGAGGCCCAAGGGTGTAAAAAGGTGCTTCATGACACCAGTCTAATTGTTTCTCCATGTTTTCTTTTATCATGTGGATGGGTACATGTCCAGGACCTTCATTCATGACTTGAACATTGAAATCCCAAGCTCTTTTCGTTAATTCTCCTTGAACTTTTAGTTCATCAAACTGAGCTTCATCATTTGCGTCATAGATAGATCCTGGTCTTAAACCATCTCCAATCGAAAAAGATATATCATATTTTGCACAAATTCTACAGATGTCATCCCAGTGCGTATATGCAAAATTTTCTTCATGGTGAGATAAGCACCATTTTGCCATTATTGATCCACCTCTACTTACGATTCCGGTCATTCTTTCACTTGTTTTCGGTATGAATCTCAATAAAACTCCTGCATGAATTGTGAAATAGTCAACTCCCTGCTCTGCCTGTTCAATAAGGGTCTCTTTAAATATCTCCCATGTTAAATCTTCAGGTTTGCCATTTACCTTTTCAAGAGCTTCATATATTGGAACTGTACCAATAGGCACAGAGCTGTTTCTGAGAATCCATTCTCTTGTCTGACGAATATTTTTTCCTGTTGAAAGGTCCATAACTGTATCAGCACCCCACAAAGTTGCCCATTGTAATTTTTGAACCTCTTCCTCTATTGATGATCCAACAGCACTATTACCTATGTTTGCATTAATCTTGACTGCAAAGTTTCTTCCAACAATCATGGGTTCAAGCTCAGGATGTTTTTTATTTGAAGGTATTATTGCCCTGCCTCTAGCAAGTTCAGATTTTATAAATTCAACGTCGATATTTTCTCTTTCTGCAACAAAAACCATTTCAGGAGTTGTTATGTCATTTTTTGCATAGTACATTTGGGTAGGGGTTTTGTCTTTTTTTCTTTTTGATATCCATTCTTTCCTAATTCTTGGCAATCCTTCATCTGGGTTTATGCCTTGTGTCCCGCTTGAATCGTAGACGTCAAGGTGGTGTAGGTTGTCTTTGAGAGAGATCCTTCTAAAAGGAATTTTTATCTTTTCATCTAGATTGAAGTAATTTGAAGAGAAATCAATTTCTTTATATCTTTTCTGACTGTTTGGAAAACACTCTTCATAAGTGGGATTTTTTTTAAATTTAATTTTTTTAGCCATTACGCTTCCTCCGCCAGAATAACCTGGATCAGGTTCGAGGGGTTCTTCTCAGGTATTAACTACCGCCCCCGCGTTGCTTTCGATTGTAAAACAAAAGATATAAACTATGATTTGTTTACAGATGGAAAAGTATAAAAAAATTATTTTTATCTTTTTGGCCTTTTTTACAGTCACACCCTTGTTGGATAATTTTACCAATTATGCACAGAATCCTGCTAGTAATTATCTTGATGCCTCTGTTGAGAAGGCTAGAAATGCTTTTTTGACATTAACTGCAATGAAGAGTATTTTGGCAATTGTTGAAGGGAGTGATATTGAAACTGGTGTTCGGTTTGGGTTATTGGGGCAAAGCGCAGACGTTACTTTAGATATAGAAGCTGGTGATTTTGCTGAACCTACGTATGATTTAGTTGATAAAGCATGGAATATAACCTTGATTGCTTGGATAGCAATTGAGATTGAGAGAATGCTTCTTCACATCTCTGATTTTGAATGGGGAAATTTTTTCCTATGCTTTGGATTTCTCGGTCTTTTTTACATTACATTAAAGAAAAGAATTCCAAAAAATATTGATCTTTATAAAATTTCTCTTGTTTGTTTGCTTTTTGGATTTTCATTGAAGTTTCTTTTTCCACTTACCGTTTTAACTTCTCAAAAAATATCCATTTCGCTTACTCAAGAGAGTTTCATTTCCTCTCAGGCTTCTTTGGATGAGAAGGTTAAGGAACTTGGAGGTCTTGGGGAGATAGTAAACTCTTCAACTGGAGCTCTTGAAAAATACGAACAGGTATCTGCTTGGTTCCTTTCTCATGATGTGGTTTTTTGGCAAGGTTATTCATCTCAAATAGTTAGACACACCATGATTTTGGCAGCAATTTTTCTTTTAGATGCGATCTTGTTGCCGCTAGCTTCTGTTTTTTTTATATGGAGTCTTTTGCGGAGGTTTTTTAACTGGTTACTAGGTTTTTCTAATTTTGCGGTTTAGTCATTGTGGTCGATAGGTTTTTGGCCTTTTGACTCTCTCAATTTATTCATTTCCAGTCTTGCTCTGTCTAAGTCATCTTGAGATACCTTGTATTGCTGCCTATCTTCCCAATTTTCAAATGAGGAAATATTTTTATTTATTGTTTCAACAGCCTCTTCTATAAAGTCGCCTTGAGTGTCTTTGAAGATGTTTATACCGTTGATCCCATGCTCAAAAAGTGTCAAGTAGTGTCTTCTATAGGTTGTCTCTACTTTTTTAGAGTACAAGTAGATTCCCCATAGGATTAGAAGCAATCCTGGAATTGCAAAGGCTAAGAAGGTTGAGCTGAGTTTGTTTTCAGCTTCACTCATAACCCCACCACTCACAAAAAGACCTCCTATTGCAATTAGCATCCCAATTGCCACCATCACTCCGCCTTTTCCAGAGTCTTCAGACTGATGTACTTTTTTATAATTGGCAAATGTTGCTCTAGCGCTGCTTGTTGGCTTAATTGGAAATGATTTTCCTCTATAGAGGATTCTTGTTTTAGTGATTTTTAATCCATTTTTATCCAAGAGAATAGTATCTCCATCATAAATATCAACATTCTTTTGATTTAACAGTATCTCCAAAGCTTCCTTTAAGGCTTTTTCATCAATGTAACCTTTCTCGATAAGAAGTTGTCCAATTTTTCTTCCTGACCTAGGCAATTCAGACAAAACCTCAGAAAGTTGTTGAGCCGATATTAGTTTTTGTTCGACTAAAAAATCTCCTAACATAAATAGAACCTCGAGTAAAGTCTAGCATACTTGTATGCCGTTTTAGTTAAATTGAATTAAAAGCTTGCTCCAAGTCTTTTTTCAAATCTTCCGGTGATTCGATTCCCACAGAAAGACGTATGCCATTTTCCGCAAGATTGTTATTTATTTTGTCTTTTTCTGGAACTGAAGAATGGGTCATTGAAAAAGGGCACTCTATTAACGTTTTCACATTTCCGAGAGATACTGCCAAGGTGATTGAATAAGCATTTTCTGCGATGAAATTAACAAATCTAGATCCAATATTATCTTTTTTGCTTTTGATTGAAAAGTAAATCATAAATCCAGGAAAGAAATTACCTTCTGGGTCTATCATCTGTTTTTTGGCTATTTCTTGATTTTTAAAATCATCTAAACCAGGCCAGAAGACTTTATCTACTTTTGGATGATCAAGTAGGTATTTTGCAATATTTTCTGCATTTGATTGTTGCTTTTTTAACCTTAAAGGCAATGTTGTGATTCCATATGTCAAGATACTCCATGCAGCTTTTGAGCTCAACATTCCACCAAAGTCTTTTCTTTTGACTTGCAGAATTGGGTAAATCTCATTTGAGACAATTGATGCTCCTGCTGTATCTGTGCCATATCCACCAATTGCTTTTGTTAAGCTATGCACAACAACGTCAGCACCCAGAGAAATTGGCCTTTGTCCCCAGGGGGTCATGAAAGTATTGTCAACTACTAAAAAGATTCTGTTTTCTTTATTTCTATTTTTATTTTCTTCTCTTATTATTTTTGATATCGATAGGATGTCCATAATTTCTAGAGTTGGATTTAAAGGGGTTTCAATGTATATTATTTTTGTTTTTTTTGAAATGCTTTTTTTGAGCTCTTTAGTGTTGCACATATCTATCCTTGTTACAGATATCCCCAAATCAGGGAAACTGTGTCTGAGAAGAGAATCTGAACATCCATAAAGAATGTGATGTGTAACTATGTTTTCTCCTGATTTGATTAATGCTATAAGAGTTGTGGAAATTGCTGACATGCCACTTGCAAAAGTTAATGCTTTTTCTCCACCCTCTATTTCTGCAAGTCTTTTTTCTAGCATTAAGGCTGTGGGTTCTTCAAGTCTGTCATAAATAAAAATTGGATCTCCTTCTTTTCTATTTGCATATTCCTCAAACCCCATCGCGCCTCTTTCACTGGAGTCAAGCCTGAATGTGCTGTTTGAAGAAAGTGGGGGAACTACATTATGAGAATAGTCCCAAACTGAACTTTTCATTTCTCCATGAATCAATCTAGATTCTTTGCTATATCTTTTAGAATTTTGTGACATCTCGTAAATCATATACTTTGTTTTGTATATTTGTTTTACTTGAAACAGAAGGCCCGTTCGTCTAACGGATAGGACGCCACCCTCTCAAGGTGGAAATAGGGGT
>CAYNKD010000062.1:0-5274 GCA_964397735.1 uncultured bacterium
CGTGGGTCTGGTAGGATTCGAACCTACGACCAACGGATTATGAGTCCGCTGCTCTCACCGCTGAGCTACAGACCCACGACTTGAGTATCGTATCATAATCCAAATTGAAAATGTTATACTATCCATATTGGGTGGTTTTAGCTTGAGAGAGCTATACCTTAAAAAGGGAAAATTGTGTAAATCAATTACGGCCCCCGCCACCGTTACTGGCACAAGTAACTTTAGATTTTGTCACTGTGAATGCGGGAAGGCAAAATCATAAAAGCCAGGAGTCGGGAGACCTGCCTAGTCTTAAATTACGGGAGGTAATATTTTGAAAAATATTCTTAAATTAAAACTTTTTTTCCTTCTCTTTTTTTCATGTTCTGAAAATAGTCCGGAGAATTTAATTATCCATAATAATGCTGATTTTGTCCTCTTGACGAATGACTGGATTTCAAATGAGTCAAACTTTCATATACGTACTGAAAATGGAGATTGGATAGAAGGCATTGAGCATATTGACATAAATGACATGTTTAGTGCAGATACAGTAGCGAGATCTTTTAATGAAAATGAGGCTTGGTTTTTAGATAGAGGGAGCAATTCGGTTTCAAAGATTACTTTTAATGATATGGGTCACCCCACAATATCGTCTAAATGGATTCTTGAAAACAGTCCAAATCCTCATGACGTCTGGGCTTATGAAAATAGCCTCTATATTGCTCAATATGAAAACGAGAACCTTTTAGTACTAGATTCGACAAGCGGAGAGGTTGTGACTCAAATAAATCTTTCCAGCAATGAAATGCTGTCCGAATGTGCTTCAGGTGATGGAAAAACTGAAATGGATCAGCTCTTTATGAAAAATGGAAAAATCTATGTTTCAATGCAGTGTTTAGACACCTCTGCTTCATGGAATCCTGTGACTGAGGGAAAAATAGCTGTAATTGAAACGGGGTCAAACATTGTTTCTGAAGTTGTAACCTTAACAAACTGCTTTAATCCGGTAGACGCAGCAGAAGGCCCAGAAGGAACTCATTTATACTTTTCATGTGTTAACAACTATGAAGGTGGCAATGATGGCTCGATAATCAGAATGTCTTATCTTGATCATTCGACAGAAAACCTTATTGCTGAATCTTCTTTTGGTGGCGACATAGGGGGTTTAACGATAAAAGACAATAATAATATTTTTGTAACAGTAACATCTCCATCCTGGAGCCACACATGGATATCTAAAGCAAACCTTTCAACAGCAACAGTAGAAATAGTTCATGAAAAAAATACGCTTTGGCACAACAGAATAGCATTTAAAAATGAAATGCTCTGGATGGTTGGAGAGGAAGGTCTTTATTCAATATCAGATTGTGGTCTTTTTTGCACTGACGAAGAGATAGTGAGATCTTCGACAGATGCAGCCCAGCTTCTTTTCTGGCTAGGAGACCCAATGTTTGGTGGTGGTGGTCACTAAAGCGGAGCTTAAAGACTTAAAAAATTGAATAAAAGCCTGTACATATTATTTTTTTTACTTTTACCTTCATGTCATCTGGAGATAAAAAATGAAGAAAATCCAAAAAAAGAATTATCTATTATTTCTTTATCTCCTTCAACAACAGAAATTCTAAAAAACCTAAATATGGATCAATACCTAATCGCCACAGACAAGTTTTCAAAAACAGAAGAAAACATCTTAAAAGTCGGAGGGCTCCTTGATCCAAACTATGAGCTCATAACAGAGATCAATCCAACTCATATTGTTGGGTTGAAAAGCCATTCAAGGCTAAAAGAAAAGCTAAATTTCCTAAATTCAAAATGGATTCTAAATAGTACAGAAAACCTAGAGGACTACTTTTACATTCTTGACCTTTTAGGAAAAGAATTCGAAAGGGAGGAAATGGCTGAAAAAACAATTTACAAAACAAAAAAACTAATTGAATCCTTGAGAGAAATGACATCCGTAAAAAATGGATGTGATTTAAAAAATCTAAACAAATGCCCTGAAAAGAAAAAAATACTCCTAATCATCTCCAGAAAACCTGGAGAAACAACCAACATGCTCTCCGCAAGCAAAAACACTTTCATTTCAGAATTGATAGAAATACTGGGGGCAGAAAATGCAATCAAAGAACAAGAAGGATCAATAAATCCTTACTGGCCAAACCTAACGCCTGAGAGCCTCGTGAAGATTAACCCAGATGAAATATGGGAATTTGGAAAAAGGAAAAAGAGTCAAGAGTTGTGCTGTGAAATAGATAGCTACTTCTATCCTTACTTGAAGATGAAAACAATAAAAGCAGTTCAGAAAAAATCATTTAAACTTTTTGAAGATGAAAATCTAACGATTCCTGGACCCAATATGATAGAAACATTAAAAATTTTTGCAATAGCGCTTTATCCTGAATCTGAAGAAGAGATAAATTCTTTAGTCAATCCAGCGAATAGCTGACCAAAGCTCTAGGGAATTATCTCCTTTGTAAGAGAGGAAATCTTTCCCATCTGAAGCCAAGAGAAGCGTTGACCTTGAACCAAGTTCATAATCATTTTCTCCTATTACCTTTAGTCCAAAATGACCAGCAACAAGGCAGTTTTTGCCGAAATTACAAATGGAAAGTATAGAGCTTTGGAGGGAAACCCCTTTCCATTGGTTTTTTTCAAAATATATACCCCCATCAGCAGTAGAGAAGACAGCATGTCCAGAACCTATAGCCGAAAAAGAAAAATCTTTTATTTTTTTAGAATTTTTCAATCCGTCTTTTTTCTTTTTCTCATTCAGGATGGAAAGAGTTCCAAATAGATCTACAAAATAAATACCCTTATCTCCAAAACAGACACCACTTACTCCGCTTTCTCCCTCGAAAATTTTAACCAAAGAAGAATCCTCGATAGTGAAAATAGCCCCTTCAAGAGTTCCTACTAAAAACCTATCATCTTTAAGTGAGGTTGAAATTGGAGTACCTTCAATCTCCCAGCTAGATACTAGTTTAAATTTGCTATTCCACTTCGAGACAGAACCATCTAAAGAAACAGCAAATAAAAAATCTTTATCGGAAAGAAGTGAGACGATTTTCTTTTTATGAAATTTCAAAACACTTGATTTGAAAATATTTTCATCTCCTGTCTCGAACGCTACGATCTCACCATTGTGCATTCCAGCAAACCATAAATTTGAAAATGAAGTGACTGCAGTTATTCCAGGATAATCACATGAAGCTCTCATTGATTCCCCAAGATCCATAAGCATGTTTCTTGTCCAGTCTTCGCCAAGCCCCTCCGAAAGAGCTTGCTTGCATAAAGAAATCGCATGAGAGTACCTTTTATTTGAAAATTCTTTTGCAGCATTTTTCTTATATATGCGTTTTTTTTGACCCATCTCCTTTGAGGCAACTTGCTTCAGGTAATCTTTTGCCCAGCTGTTCCCATCATCAATAATCAAAATCTCTAAAGCCATTTCTTTTGCTTTCCCAGGATTTGAAACTTTGTGTTTTTCAGCAGAATCTGATAATTCTTTAATTTTTTGATTTTTTAATTTTGATAAAATCTCTTGTGCCCACTGAACCGAAGGTGCCTTGTTTACAATTTTAGAAACACGATCGTAACAATCATCCCAACTACCCTCTTTTAACAAATCCTCGCATTTTTTCTTTTCCTGATCAGCCCACATCGCCTTGTCAACAGCATCCTTCCCACCTTCAATTAGCCATGAATTACAGAAACGACACTTGTAAGCTCCTGGAATGATCATCTCTCCACAATATGGACAAGGGGATCTATCTTTATTCATCATCAGCCTCCAAGCTCATAAACACTAAACTGTCTTCAGACCCAACCGCCAACATGCTGTTTTCTTCGGTGTTAAAAAATTCCAAGGACCATATCTTTCCAAAAGAAGGGTTCCACTCTATTTTTTTAACCTGCTCCCCTTTTGAACTGAAAATTAATATTTCATTTGTAAACTCAGTTGCAAAAGCAAAGTAATCATTGTTCTTTGTCAAGGTTCCTAATTTAATAGAATTTGGATCAGACAGCACCTTTACTGCTTTTGGAAAAGCTTGAGACGCATTGCCCGTCCAAACTTGACCGGTTTGATCAAATACAAAAAGCGTTCCAGAATTCATGATGAGAACATCTACAATTGGCTGATTTATTGTTAAATTTCCAACTGCTGACAAGCCTAATCCTGCAAGATCTCCGTCCATCTGCCTATATACGGAAACAATAGAATTGTTTGGACCAAAATTATAGCCAACAGCGACATAACCCTGCCTATTAATGCTCAACTTTACTTGCCTTGACTCAAGACCATCCCATTTATAGGAGCCAAGATTCAACAAGTCAACAATCTGAAGTGACCTAGTTTCCCTTTCGTGGAATACTGCAAATCTTTCATCTGCAATATCAAATTCATCAAAATATCTTCCTTTTGAAATAATCTTTTTCCACTCAGGAGCAACCCATCCCCCATCAGAAGATGCGTAAAAATCTGATCTCATTTTTTCTACAGCTGAATCTACATCAAGCTCTACACCCCAAGAGAATTTTGGATTTCCGGAAAAAGAGAATTTTCTCGTTCCTCCTTTTGTGCCTATGATCAAATCTCCTGAATCAGAAAGAAGTGAATGTGCTTTCAGGTTCAATGGAAGAGAAATTTTAAAAACTGGAGAACCGTCATTTTTTGCATGACCTGCAAGGGAGGCGAGGATTGCCTCCTCATCCTCTTTGTCGATATCAAAATAGAAAATCTTTTCTGAAAAATCTCTAACCTCTAAAGCGCTAGAAATATCTAAAAAATTTCTCAAACCATCTTTAAAACCATCTCCAAGTGGAGTATCTTTTTCAATCTTGAATATACCTTCAGCATCATTTACCCAAAAAGGTTTTTTTATCTTAAGTTTTCCCAAAATTGAAACAGCTTCATCTAAGAGTTCATTGCCTCCATCGGAATAAGGGTTAAAGAGATTGATGCCTTCTATCTGGGTAAGTCTTCCTTTGTAAGATTCTTCCAGGTAGGAAGAAGCCCAGAAGAGATTGGGTTTCTTTGGTATTTTTTCTAATTCAAAAATTGAATCTTTGAAATTTTCAGAATCAATTAGAGACTCAACCTTTCTTTTCAAAGATTCAAAAGCCTCTTGTTCATACCGTGCCAAAAGATCAGAAACATCAGCACTTTCTGGCCAAGACTGACCTAACTCAACCAGAGAGCTAGAGGCTCTTGCCCAACTTTCTTCCTCCACATAAATCCTTGCCTCTCTTATCTTTTTCTTTGGTGGCATGTTTGGATCTTGAAAAAGTGCA
>CAYNKD010000063.1:0-854 GCA_964397735.1 uncultured bacterium
CTTCAGTCAAGTCAACCTTTATGAATTTCCAATTTGAACTTTGAAGAAATTCAACAACTTCAGAATCTTTCCAAACATGTTTTTCAACAGCCCTACAAGGAATGCACCATTTAGCCGTGAAGTAATAAATTTGATTTTTTTCTTTCCCAAATGTTTCAATTGTCCCATCTCCTGAATCAAATCTGGACCAAGCTAAAAATAAGCCATAAGCAATTAAAGCCAAACCCATTGCTCTTTTGATCCAAAGCAACCAATTTCCTCCTTTTGGAATTTGAGCGCCTAACGTGGAAAAAACTATAAAGGGAATAGCCATTCCAAAGCCAAGCGTTCCAAAAAGCTTCAACCCATCAAGAAGGCTTCCGCTCTGCAAAACCGTAGCTGAAGCTGAAGCCAGTATAGGAGCCGTACATGGAGTTGCAGCTATCCCTAAGGCAGCTCCCAGTCCAATTTTTCCTTTGGTTCTTAAAAAGTCTGTAAATTTTGAAATCTTTGAAGAGGTGGGTAATGCATATCCTGAAAACATAAGAACCCCCATCACGATAAAGAGAATTGCCAAAAACCAACCAAAAAACGAACTCTGCAAAGCTGCACCGCTTCCCTTTCCAAGCATTGCAAAAGCTGCACCGCATATGGAATAGGTCAAAATAAGCCCAAACACAAATGGCAATGAATTGAAAAAGGCCTTTATGCCCTTTTCCCCGTCAGCAACAGACAAAACGACAATTGGCATTATTGGAAAAACACATGGAGAAAAAGCTAACCCAAGCCCTGCAACAAGCAAAACCCAAAAACCTAAAGAGCTTTCAGTAGATGAACTTTGCGAGAATCTTATATTCACCTCTTCCACCACAGGG
>CAYNKD010000063.1:954-5249 GCA_964397735.1 uncultured bacterium
TCTGCAGGCTCTTCCACCACAGGGTCTGCAGGCTCTTCCACCACAGGGTCTGCAGGCTCTTCCACCACAGGGTCTGCAGCGTGAAATAGTTTGTCTTGGCTTATGTCAGCTTTTATAGAAATCTTTTTTGGAGGATAGCAAACTTTATCAGTACAAACTTGATACACGAGTTCACCTTCTATCTTATCTACACCCTCTCCAACATGCCCTTTTACACTTAATACAACCTGATGCTCATAAACAAGAAGTTCATCGTCAGACCATTCAAGAAATATCCTTTCAGGTTCTGGATAAAAGGTTTTTCCCCAATCAACACCTTTAATTTTCTTGGTTAAAAACTCTGTTGGTATAAGAAAAGCATCAAGAGGTTCGTTGGCATTTATGTGCCATAAATCTGGCAATTCTATATACACATCCCACCTTATCTCTTTTTCCCGATCTGCTGAATAAACAACTTTATCTACTACCTTGACGTCATCAAGAAATTGAAACGCCATAAAGAGAGGCAAGAAAAACATTAATAGAGTTTTCCTAAATTGATCTAAATTGTTATAAACTTGTTTCATGAAACAAAAACTATTACTTTATATCCTATTTCTTTTTGCATTAAACAACTCAACTATCGAATCTACAAATTTAACCCTTTACAACGATGGAACTGGCTATGTAAACCAGGTCATAAAAACCGAATTGCCAATTGGGAATTTTTCTACATGGACTCTAGACAACCTTGCTGCAACATTGGAAGCCCCGAGCGTAAGGCTGCTTTCAATAAACAACAACTCATTGAAAATTCATGAACAAAATTTTGAATATGACCTTGTAAACAAGTCAAAAATACTCGAGAAGTATCTTGGAAAAGAAATAAAATTTGCAATAACAAACATATCCACTGGCAGAGTAACAACCAAAAAAGGAATACTTCTTTCAAACATAGGCGAAGGCATTTACAGGATAGATAACGAAATATACATAGGTGCCCCTGGAAGGATAATACTTCCCGACCTTCCTGAAGGACTTGCAATAAAACCTAGACTCAAATGGAAAATTTCAAACAAAGAAGAAAAAGAGCAAAGTTTAAAACTGTCATATTTAATGAGTGGAACTCCATGGAGTTCTGACTATACGTTAAATGTCAATGATGGAAGCCTTGTTGGATGGATTACATTAAATAACAACTCAGGAACTTCCTTTTTAGACTCAAGCATAAACCTTATTGCCGGAGAGATAAATAGAGCTACAGCACCTGGAGGACAAATGCAAAGAACACTCTATGCAGAAGCAGATAAGGTCTCTGAGGAATCTCTATTTGAATACCATATGTACACACTTCCAAACAAAACAGATCTTCCAGATAGAAGCATGAAACAAGTTGAATTTATTTCAGCTGAAAACTTGAAACTTGCAAGAAAATACACTGTAGAAAACAATGGCTACAGCTATCAAAGCTTGACAAAGATACCTGTAAAAGTTTCAATTGAATTCGAAAACTCTCAAGAAAACGGACTAGGAATCCCCCTCCCAAAGGGAACAGTGAGAATGTTTGCAACAGACAGTAAGGGGAATAATCAATTTGTTGGAGAGGATAATGTTTCACACACCCCAAAAAATGAAAAGATAACGCTTATGGCGGGAAAGGCTTTTGACGTAGTTAGTGAATTTAAACAAACATCAACAAAAAACCTAGAAGGAAAAAGGGTCGAAAGGTCTTATGAAGTTTCAATTAGAAATAGAAAAAATGAAAAGATTGAAGTTGCCTATAGGACAAGGTTATGGGGAGAGGTAAATATCAAATCATCAACAAAAGACCTAAACAACATAGGCAATAGTTGGTATGAGTCAGTCCTTTCAATAGACCCTGATAAGGAAATTGTCTTGAGCTACACAGTTATTTTCAACAACTAAACTAATAAACATAACCGCTTCGAAAAGGCTTGTCTAAACTATCGTTTCCCTCTATAAGAAACCTACATGGCTTATTTAAATCAGAACCTTGAAATTTCGATTTTGCAGAGCCCCATTCAGTTGCAATAATTGGATAGGTGAATGTCAAGAACCTTTTTGCCCTTGTCACCGCAACATAAAAAACCCTTCTCTCTTCTTCGACATCATCCTCACTTTCTGCTCGTGCGCAAAAAGAAGAATCATTTGCCCTTATAAGCCAAACCCTATCCCATTCCAGGCCTTTGGCCTGGTGAATTGTTGAAAGAACTAATCTTTCACCATGCTCAGTTCCTGCAACCACATCAGAACCAAAAACTTCTCCCAAAAGAACAAAGTCAGAAAGGAATGAACTTAGTGACTTGTATGAGTCAGAAAGCTGTGCAAGCTGCTCAATATCCTCTTTTCTGTTTTTTGGATTTTTGTATTTGACTTCAAGATAGTCAGAATATGAACCTTCCATTATCCTGCTTACCAAATCAAAAGCTGTTGATGAACTTGAATTGTTAACATCTGAAAGCGAAAGGATCTCCTGAAAAAAAATCTTCCAATTTCTATACGCCTTTTCTGGAAGCATCTCCTTTCCAAAATCCTCATTCATTTCAGATAAGCTCTTTGCTTTCGTTATTTCTTTTCTTAACTTACTTGAACGAACGGCACCAATTCCAGGACACATTCCAATAACTCTTGTCCAAGCAATTTCATCCTTGTTATTAATCAGTATCTTCAAATGAGCTATGACATCTTTTATATGTGCTTGCTCAAAAAACCTGACACCACTTCTTATCTGATAGGGAATATTTCTTTTGACCAGCTCAGCTTGAAGGAAGGCGCTATGGCTATGGTTCCTGTAAAGAACAGCCATCTCTGAAAGTTTAACATTGTTTTGATAGCTTCCAAGGATCTTTTTTGCAAGCCAGGTTGCCTCTGCATTAACATTTGGCAAAGGCATTATGTTTGGCCTGAGCCCAACACTGCTATAAGCTGGGGTCAGTTCTTTGTAAAACTGTTTCTTATTATTTCTTATTATGCTATTTGCCAAATCCAGAACTTGCGTTGTTGACCTGTAATTCTTTTTCAGGTAATGAATCTGAACATCCTTGTGCCTGTCCTTGAATTCAAGAATATTTTCATATACAGCTCCTCTAAAAGCGAAGATACTTTGACAATCATCTCCAACAACAGTCAACCTCCCCCCATTCACCTTTGAAAGAAGGTCGACAATCTCACCCTGTATCTTGTTTGTGTCCTGAAACTCGTCAACAAGTATATCTTCATGAAAAAAAAGATCTTTTTTCTTTCCTGAAAACTCCTTTAGCAATCGGTGCCAACAAATCAGAAGATCATCATAGTCAAGACAGTTTGCACTCCATTTCCTTTTTGTATATGCAGCATAAACATCAAAAATCTCTTTCATGTACTCAAAAGATTGTGGAGACGTTTTCATTACTATGTTCTCAAGGCTTTCGTTCTTGTTGATTGAGTTTGAAAACATTTCAATCAATATTCTTGGGGTTGGAAAATAATGATCAAGTCTCCCTAACGTCTCAGCAACTGTTGCCTTTACGAGGTCTCGTTGATCTTCCATGTCAATGATTGAAAAGTTGTTATCAAGGCCAATGAGCTTTCCGTTGACCCTTAATTGTCTATTTGCAATTGAGTGAAAAGTTCCACCATTGATCATCCCCCGATTATCAAACATCAATGACGATGCTTGTGACATCATGTTTCTTGCAGCTTTGTTCGTGAATGTCAACAAAAGAAGATTCTCTGGCTTCATTCCTTTTTCAATAAGGTAAGCTGTTCTATAGGTCAGTGTTCTTGTTTTTCCCGTTCCAGCACCTGCCAACACTAAGTGCTTTCCCTTTTCTGCGGTAACAACCTTAAGTTGGTCCTCGTTCAAGGTTGAAAGATTCAACTTCATAAGTATCATTTATACAGCATGAACCTTGCGAATCAAAAGAAATACACTACATTGCTAGAAAAATTTTCCCTATTCCTGTTCAGTGAGGGAAAATCCGACCTCACTGTAAATGCCTACCTCAAAGACGTAAAGGCATGGCTCGAAGAAAACTGTACAACGGCAGAAGGTATGGCTGACCATATAGCATCACTGGGAATAAGAGGAAAGTCCCCAAGAACACTCTCAAGACATGCATCATCATTGAGGAGATGGGGGAGATTCCTCACTGACAACGGTTACGAGAAAGATGATGTTGCAAGGCTGATTGTCAATCCAAAGAGAAAGATACACCTTCCGACATTCCTGGTTCAAAGACAGGTTGAGGATATCCTTGACTCATGTGATGTCAAGACAGCCATAGGGATGAGGGATTCTGCAATGTTCCAGATGA
>CAYNKD010000064.1:0-4918 GCA_964397735.1 uncultured bacterium
AATTCAACCAAAAGGCAGCAATTGCCTTGGCTTTTTGCTGTTGGCCCCTTATAAGTTGGTTTTGGAGGCTTCCTATAAAAATTGAGAATGAAGTTTTCACAGCGATGGTTACGATGGGTGGCTTCAAAGAAGGATGGCCTGCCTTGCCTACAATGGGTTTATGGGTTCCGATTATTGTTTCTGGAGAGGATGCAATAGATATTGCTTCAATCTATGCAATGCAATCAGTTGCCTGGTCAATCATTTTCATATTCCTGGGTTACAGGCTATTCAAGAATATTGATCTTTCAAGACCTCAGTAATAAACTATTTACCTTAAATCCTTAAGTAGTGATTTGATTGCTGCATCAAGTTGAGGGTCGTTTCCGCTTATTTCATCTTCTGGTGTGATTTCAACGATTATGTCCGGTATTGCAGGTCCATTCTCTTGATTTGGCCCAAGCTTCTCTCCATCAGCAACAAACCAGCCTCTGAAAGGATACCTCATTGAAGATCCATCTATAAGTCCTTTTGCACCTGTTGATATCACTGCTCCTCTTGTAGGTACCCCAACGACTTTTCCTCTGTCTAGTGTTTTGATTGCATGTGAAAATATTTCTGCATTGCTGTATGAGTTTTGGTTGCACAATACAATGATTGGCTTTGTCCAGGAGTACATTGACAATCTGTTTTGAGGATATCCAAAGTTACCTTTGTTTGCTCCTCTTGGAATCGTGTAGGCATGCCTTTTAACCATCAATATCTGAAGAAGCATATCCGTTGTCCATCCTCCACCATTGTCTCTGACATCAATAACTAAGCCTTCTTTGTTGTGCCCAACAGAATACAGTTCTGCTTCAAATCTTTCTAAGCTTGGCTGGCTCATTCCCTGAATATGAACATATCCAAGTTTTCCATCAGAATCTTTTTCTGTTTTTTCTCTGTTTTTCTTTACCCATCCTTCATAAAGTGCGCTTCTTATCGAGTATGAGGAAACCGGTTTTATTTCAATTGTTTTTTCTTCAACTTCTCCTAAAACTTCTATGTTTATCTCTGATGAAAAATCAGGCCCTAGAGATTCCTGTTTTGAATTTGTTGCCTGAAGTGTCAAGGTATGTTTTCCAGGTTCTAGGTTAAGTATGGTTGTTTCAACTTCTTTTCCAAAATGCAGATGGTTGATATCACGAGGGACAACTTGACCTTTTTCAATGCTTTCACTGTTGATTATCAAAGAGAGGTAAACTTCGACTGGGTCAATTCCATGATTAAATGAAATTTTTTCTTTGATTCCATGGTCATGGTTGTGCCCATCGCTCATTTGACTCTCCATTTTCCCATGATTGCTATGATCATGACCATCTTTCATTGGGTCTGGAGGGGCATTCAATGGAAGGTCAAGAACTGTACTGAATGAAACTTCAAATGCACCCTTGAAAACTGATTCGTTTTTTGGATAAGTGAAGAATACTTTTGGAAGTATTTTTTCTTCTTCAATTACTTCAATTGTTATTGTTTTGTAAAGGTTGTCATCAATTATTTCATGTAGCCCATCTGCAAGCTGGATAGTTAGCGTATGCTCTCCTGTTTCAAGTTCAACATATCCATATTTTTCACCCATCATGTAGTGGATATGTGTTTCATCAGCCGGTATGACTGAGCCTTTTTTTGAAGGAGCATCATCAATTATTAAGTGAAAGTGACCTTTCTTTTCCGTTTTAAGCCCTGCCATTTCAATCTCAAAGCCAGAAACTCCAAAACCTATGAAAAGAGGAGAAGAGACTTTGTCACCATCTTTTATATTCGAGAACCAAACTTCATTTTTGACTTTTTGATCTTCTGTCTTTCTCTCAAGTGTGATAGGTATTTCATTTGAAGATGTATCAACCAGTAGGCTATGTATGTTTTCTCCATCTAGATTAACTTTGTTTATTTTTGTGATTATGTCTCCTTTTTCTAAATCAACAGTATGTTTATCAGCAGGGGTGTTTTCTATTATTGATTTAACCATAAGTCCTTTTCCTTCGTATTCCCAGTCAAAAAGGACCCCTAGTGACCCCGTATACTCTCTACTTTCGTCAAGAGAAGGTATTCTTCCGTAATATCCGAGATGGCTTCCATTTAGCTCTCCAAGCATTGAGTCGATTATGTAATCAAAATCTCTTGGATGGGCTGCATTTATAGCCCATGGAAGATACCTTTTATGGATGTCTTCCCAATCTGCTCCATGGAGGTTTGGGTCATAAAAACCTCTATACATCGTTGCCCAAGCTTCTTCAAAAACAACTTTTCTTTCTTGGACCCTGTCTAGTCTGTATCTGGCTCTAAATGATTTTTGCGAAACAGAGTTCTTTGTGGGAGATGTTGAATAAACTGTCCCTCCAGATTTGAGATAGTAAATCTTTTTACCATCGTTATTCCACCTTATATTGCTTGGGAAATGTCCTGATGTAACCTTGGTTGCTGATCCAAAAGACCCAAAGTCATTCATTGACATTGAATAAAGGTCAGTTCCATCATGAGTTCCTCTAAATATTATTCTCGATCCTTCTTTATCTAGGAGGACTTCTGTTTCACTTCCATCAAAACTGGTTGCTCTTCTTAACCTGAATTCAATATCTTCCAAATCTATATGAACCCATTTTGTATCTTCTCCTCTTTCTTTTTCTTCTTCTTCCCACAACTCCTCTCTTTCTTTTTGGGTGAGTTCTTCATCATTCTCCCTCAAAAAAACATACCAAATATCTGAATATGTAGAACTTCCTCTAGGTGTTGAACTTGTCCTTGTGCTTGAAAAAGCTAAAACACGCCCATTTTCACTCCATGTTGGGTAAAGATCCATATCAGGATGAGAAGATATATTTTTTGGACTTATTGACCCATCTGATTTTGCAATCCATACATCAGAATTGTGTTCTATATCTTCAACATTCCATGATATCCATTCTGAATCGGGGCTCCACGAAATCATAGGCCAATCCCACCCGTCTCTTATTTCGATTTCATTTGTGATGATTTCTTCTTTATTTTCTGCAGATGGGTCAAAATCTGCGATAATTAATTTTCCATAACCCCTAACAAACGCAATCTTTTCTCCATTTGGTGAAATCTTTGGACGATGTGTTGGATTTGGATCGTTTGTTATTGGGTATGTTTGCCATTCTTCAACTTCTCTCGTTTCCTCTTTTTCTTCAGATGGTTCGGCCATCCATAGTTGTTCTGTGTTACAAATTTCTCTTCCAGATTCTTTAGGACATGAGTTTGAAGTAAAAAGAATTTTTTCTCCATCATCTACCCATTCAACATGAATTTCTTGTTCTGGCGTAAAGGTTATTCTGTGAGATTCTTCTTTTTCTAAATCCTGTAGCCATATATCCCCATCAAGAACAACAAGCAATGCATTGTCATCACTAGAGGAGATTGAAAAGGAAGATGCTCCAGAAGTAACAGTTTTCCATTCAAAGTCATTAGATAGAGAGTCTCCAGTGACTTCAATTTTTAATTCTTTTAATTTTTGAGGACCTGTTTCAAAGAGTAAAATTTGTCCACCAACCTCCATTGATATTAATGTTCCGTCTGAGGATATTGATGCATTTCTAGGACCATCTTTTTCAAAACTTGTATGTTGTTTTATTTTTCCTTTGAGGTTCATTGAGTGAAGGTTGTATATCTCATCTTTTTCTGATATATACCAGATTGTTTTACCATCAGGAGACCACATTGGAGAATGGTCAGCCCCTTCGAATTTTGTCATTAATTTTGCATCTTTCCCTTCTTCTTTTATCCATATATCCGCATCTCCAGAACCCCTATAGCCTTTTCTCCTTGTACTTTCTGACCCTCTCATGTAGGCAAGAATTTTTCCATCAGGAGAGTAGGTCGGTTGATGGCCTAAGTATTCAGTAAAGCGAACAGGAGTATCTTTTTTATCTAGGTTTATTTTGTACATTTCATAATTTCTGTAGTTTGTTTCATATCGCATGCTTGAAAAAATGATGTTTTTTCCATCAGCTGAAAAACTTGATATAAGGTCAGAGCCTGACCAATATGTAAGTCGTTCTGGCTTTCCTCCATCTTTCGATGTTATATAGATGTCGTCATTGCCCCATCTATCAGAAACAAATCCAATTTGAGATCCATCGGGAGACCAGATTGGAGAATGGTCATATGCTGGATGTATTGTTAACCTTTTCGCTTTTCCACCATTGCTAGAGACTGTCCATAAATCCCCCTGCCAGCTGAAGGCAATTTGAGATCCATCGGGAGATGGAGACGGATGTCTTGGAAGAACTGCCTCCTCTCCATATAGGTTAAATTTAAATAATATTAAGAATACTAGGGATAATGTTTTTTCCATTGTTATATTTCCTTGCCAATTAATACCAACGATTGGTCTTTTTTCTTTAGAAAGGATGTTTTTCCACTTCTGATTTAATTCATCTGTTGAATAGATGTACGGTTCATTAATTATTGGATTTTCTGGTCTTACTTTGAGTTCTCTAGGTAAAGATAATAGTGGTATCCATTTACCTTCTGAAAATATATTTACGTGTTCTGGCATTAACGGGTTTGGATCAATAGCTGATGCTTGGATTAATGTATGTAGTTTTGCCTGAGCAGAAAAAGAAATATCAAACCCTTGATTTCTGAGATATGGGATATAACGCATATATTGAAGAGTATCTCCTAAACCTTGTTCACTAACGACTAAGATTTTTTCTCTTTTTTGGAACTCTTGACTATCGATTTTGCTAATGATTGGATTTCCGTGTAGTGATGAAGGCTTTTTCTTTTTAAGTCTAAACTCATAATGTTCCAGACCATAGTGATAATCTTTTTTTAGGAGTTCTAAGTATGAAAGGTTGAAATAAGCCTCAGCGAAATTAGGTTTAAGTGCAATTGCTTTTCGAAGAGATAATTCAGCTTCTTGTAATTTGCCTAG
>CAYNKD010000065.1:0-4724 GCA_964397735.1 uncultured bacterium
CCAATAGAAAAATTTCCAAGCATTTCGAAAAAAGTACAATGCCTAGGAGTTTTTCCAACAGAATCTATATCAATTGTCCTTATACACTTTTGACAACTTGTTAATTTTTTAGCTGGAGGATTCTTTATCCCTAAAAAATATGGTTTAAGAGGGGCCATTCCGGCAGCATTGAAAAGGAGAGTTGGATCTTCTTTTATAGGCAATGGCGAACTTTCGACAACAAGATGATTTTGTTTTTTAAAATAATTTATAAATTTTTTTCTTATTTCAAATGAGTACATTTATATTATTTTAGGGTTGTAATCATGAATTTAATAGAGATGCCTTATCTAGACCAGCCCTTCTAGCCTGATTTACAGCCATTCTCATAAAATCCAAGTGGTTTATTGAATGCGCATCACTATTTAAAGATAGCTTAATCCCCAAGCTGCTTGCCTCTCTTGCAACTGACGCATCGACATCAAGCCTTTCGGGATTAGCATTAATCTCTAAAGCTATGTTTGTTTTTGAAAGCTTGCTCAAAACCTTGCTCCAGTCTACATAATACCCTTCCCTTATCAACAACCTCCTTCCTGTTGCATGGCCAAGAACATCTATGTTGTCATTCTCTATTGCCTTTAATATCCTTTCTGTCTGATCTCCTTCTACATTTTGATGAATACTTGCAACTACCCAATCAAGTTTTTTTAAAATTTCATCATCATAGTCAAGAGATCCATCATTAAGTATGTCACATTCAGATCCTGCAAAAACATCTATATCCCATTTTCTTTTTTTTATATAAGAATGCTGCTTTAACAATGCTTCTTCCTTAAGACCCCCTGCATACGATGCACTTTTGCTGTGGTCGGTTATTGCGATTCTTTTATAGTTTTTCTTCAAAGAAGCATCAACCATCTCTTCAATTGAATTAATTCCATCACTATGGTTTGTATGCATATGCATATCGGAATCAACTTCATCAACCTTAAGTAAATCCGGAATTCCTTTCTTGAATTCAGAAGCTTTCCAAATTCTTAATTCGGGAGGAATAAAATCATAACCATTCATTTTGTAAATTTTCTCTTCTGAATCACATTCAAATAAATTAATATCATTCAGGTGAGCCTTTGAAGATGAAGTTTCTAGACGTCTTGTCCCAAAGTTTGACTTTTTAGACAAGAAAATATTTAAATTTCTTTTTTGGAAAACACCTTTTATCACTCCCTTTTCTAATTTTCCACTAAACTTTTCTATGAGCTTCTTGAGCTTTCCCTCTTCTTCACAAATACAAATAACCTCTACAGAATTCAATATCTCATCACACCTTGCCAAAGAGCCTGTTTTTTTAAATTCAAAATCAATATTCTGTTCTTTTATTTTTGAAAAAATATGCGAACCCTCATAAAGCAAAAACTTACCTCTGTATCTTTCACGAAACTTAATACCCCTTCTTATGTTTTCATTTTGGGTTTTTGAAAAAAAATCAAAATCTTTTTGAAAAATCTTATTTTTCAATTCATCATAACTAAAAATCCTTTTTGCAAAAAGCTTCTTCATTGAACCAATACCCAAACCTCTAATGTCAGAAAATTCCCAGAAAGATCTAGGTATCTTTTCGTCAAGCTCATCTAATTCTTTCAATCTTCCTGTTAAAACAATTTCAGATATTTTTTCCGAAATCGAAATACCTATCCCTGGAATTTTTTTATAATCTTCAATAATCTCAAGGGAATCATTTAAATTCTTTATAGTGTTTGAAGCTTTCCTTATTGCAATTATTTTGAATGGATTCTCCCCAATCAACTCTTTTGAATCCGCTAGTCTTGATAATATTTTTGAAACTTTTAAATTTAAACTTCTAGACGCCATGATTTGATTCTAAAATTACTATTAGAAAAATTTTGAATTTAAATAAAAAAATAAAGAAGACACTAAAAGAGATATTCCAAAATGAAAATAAACATAGGGTATCAATAGAAAAGAAAACTTCAAAAATTTCAAAAGCTGTTGAACTGTATGTTGATTCAATCAAAAAAAATGGAAGAATTTTTTATGTTGGAGCAGGAACGAGTGGAAGAATTGGAGCCTTAGATGCAGCTGAAATTCCTCCAACCTTTGGATTAGAACCCTCTAAAGTTCAATCTCTCATCGCAGGAGGTAAAAAAGCATTTCATGAAGCTGTTGAAGGTAGTGAAGATGATTTAGTTAATGCATGTGAAATTGTAAAAAAAATAAAACTTCAAAAAGAAGACCTTGTTATAGGGTTAAGCGCAAGTGGCTCAACCCCATGGACAAATAATTTTTTAAAAAAGGCAAAAAAAACTGGATGTAGAACAATCTCAATAGTCAATAATAAAAATAGCAAAATTAAAAAAAATTCTGATATTTGCATTGAACTACCTGTTGAAAGAGAATGGCTTGAAGGAAGTACAAGGATGGCGTCAGGCAATATGGCCAGGTCTGTCCTTACTGCAATATCAACAACATCTTTCACAATTCTTGGAAATGTGTTTGAAGGAAAAATGATAAAAATAAAACCAACAAATAAAAAACTTAAAAATAGAGCTATAGAGATACTTGGTTCAATAACTGGAATAACCAAAAAAGAATCTGAGGAAACTTTAAAAAGAAATAAATGGGATATTGAAAAATCGATACTGATAAAAAAATTAAATATTAATCCCGAAGAGGCAAAAAATCTTTTAAAAACTAAAAATCTAGAAGAAATAATCAAGAATGAATGAATTTTGGATTGGATTGCTTTCTGGAACCAGCATGGACGCCGTTTCAGCTGCTTTAATAAACCTCAAAAAAAAACCAAAGATAATTAAAAAAATAAACAATCCTTGGCCAATTTATCTGAAAAAAGAATTTCAAAATTTTCAGAAAAAGAATCCAACCCCTCTTGCAAGGAATATGTCATTGGAAAAAGAAATGGGAAATCATTTTGCGAAAACAGCTTTAAAGGTAATGGGCAGAAAAAGAATAAAAGGAATAGGCTTTCATGGACAAACAGCAGCACATAAGCCAAAACTTGGATGGAGTCTACAAATTGGAGATCCTCAATTAATTTCAAATATTACAGGACTAACTGTCTGGAGTGATTTCAGATCAAATGACATAAAAATGGGAGGACAAGGAGCCCCTCTTGCGTCAATAATAGATAAACATCAATGGAGTGGAGGGAATGTATTGAGAGTCAATCTAGGAGGAATCATGAACGCAACCTACATATCTGAAAAAGAAATGATTTCTTCTGACATCTCTGTCTGCAATTATCTTCTTGATTCAATATGCAAAAAAGAAAACATGAATTTTGACAATTATGGGAAACTTACGTCTCGAGGGACTATTGAAAAAAGAAACTTACAAATATTTGGAAACAGTTTTCATGATAAAAAACCTCCAAAAAGCACTCATGTTTCAGAATGGGAAAATGAACTTAAAGAAACCTTGTTAGAAATTAGAAAAATGAAAATCGAAAATCAACTTTCTTCAGCTGCAAGCGGAATAGTTTTAGAGTTGAAAAAATGGATTAAAAAAAACTGCAAAAAAAAACCATCTGTAGCATATTTTTCAGGTGGTGGTATATTTAATGAAGGATTAATGGATCTTTTTAAATTGGAACTAGGAGAGAATACAAAAATTGAAATCGACCCTCTTGGAGATTCAAGAGAGGCTTACCTGTTTGCCTTTCTAGCAAAAATGGCAAATGAAAATATAAAAATCAGCCAACCAGAATTGACAGGGGCTAAAGAAAAATGCATACTTGGAAAAAAATGGAATCCACAGTATTAAAAATCATCTTCAGATAAATTTCTATACCTAACACCCATGGAATCAAGCTTTGGCAGACTACGTTCCCATCTTTTTAAAAAACTATCGTAATTTTTTTTCTCTGGGAGGGTCCAAGCAACCTCAGCCATTGCAGCAGTCCTAGGAAAGGCCATATACATTAGCTTATCCCAATCATAAATATACTCAGTCCACAGGTTCCCTTGAGTACCTAAAACTCGATTAACCTTTTCCCCTTTCAATTCTTCAGGAACAGGGTCAAAAGAGTAAACTTTTTTCAATGGCAGGTATCCTCCAATAGCTTCCGGTTCAGCTTTTGGATCTCCCTGATAATAATCAAAATATGAATGAGATGTTGGGGACATGACAATATCATGACCTTTATTAGCAGCATCTATTCCATATTGCCAACTTCGCCAAACCATCATCGCTGCATTTGGGGCAAGCCCTCCCTCTTGAATTTCATCCCATCCAATCAAACGCCTGCCATTTGAGTTAAGAAAAGATTCTATTTTCTTAATATACCAACTTTGTAAACCATGCTCGTCTCCAAGGTTCTCTTGTTTTATAAATTCCTGAACATCCGGATTGTTTTTCCAAGGTCCTTTTGGGGCCTCATCACCTCCAATATGAATAAACTCCGAAGGAAACAGTTCCATAACCTCAGAAAGAACATCTTCCAAAAAATCAAATGTTTCTTCCTTGATGTTGTATACCCCATTTGAAACACCCCATCTTGTCATAACCTTGTCAGAAGCACCTGGGTTTCCAAGTTGTGGATATGAAGCAATTGCAGCTGAGGAATGTCCGGGAATTTCAATTTCAGGAACAATATTTATAAATAATTTCTCAGCATATTCAACAATATCTCTCACCTCAGCTTGTGTATAGAAACCACAATACTCAACACCATCACCAAGATTCCTGTTCCCTTTTTTTGGAGATTC
>CAYNKD010000066.1:0-4623 GCA_964397735.1 uncultured bacterium
AAAACTCATGATTTTTTCTCCTTTTTCTTTTTCTTTTTTCCTGACTCTTTAATAATGTCAAATGTAAACTTTTTATTGCTTGTAGAAACAACTATAGTATCCTTCTCCTGTACCTCACCCTTGAGGATTATTTCTGCCATAGGTTCCTCTAGGTCCACTTCTAGTTGCCTTCTAAGTTTTCTGGCCCCTTCTCTAGGGCTATAGCCGTTACTGGCTAATAATTCCTTAGCATCATCCCCAACAAGAAGGCTTATTCTTTTTTCTTCCAATTTCTTTTCAAGGCCAGTTAATAGCACGTCAATAATTGAAATGATCTCCTTTGGCCCCAAGGAATCAAAAACTGCAATTTCATCCAATCTTCCCAAAAGCTCAGGTCTAAATCTTTTCCTTGCTTCATCCTCTAATCTCTTTTTCAAGATATCATGATCAAAATTAATTTGATCTCCAGGAACACCAAAACCAAGATCAGGTGTATCAAAAAGGCCTTCCGTTCCAGTGTTACTAGTCAAAATTATTACAGTATTTTTAAAATTAACTTTATGTCCAAGAGAATCTGTAAGTTCTCCTTCTTCTAGTATTTGGAGAAGTATATTGAATATGTCAGGATGAGCTTTTTCAATTTCATCAAAAAGAACGACAGAATATGGTTGTTTTCTCACAGCTTCTGAAAGTTGTCCACCTTCGTCATATCCGACATATCCAGGAGGAGCACCCAAAAGCCTACTCACAGTATGCTTTTCCATATATTCAGACATATCCAGTCTTGTTATTTTCTTCTTATCCCCTAATAAAAACTCTGAAATTATCTTGGCTAATTCTGTTTTTCCAACTCCAGTAGGCCCTAGAAACAAAAAGCTACCTTGTGGTCTAGATCTGTCAGTTAATCCTGCTTTTGATTTCCTTAATATTGAAGAAACTTTTGAGATTACATGCTTTTGTCCAATTATTCTCTTGGACATGAATTTATCTATACTCATAACTCTCTCTGATTCGGATTTGCTTATTCTTGAAACTGGAACACCTGTCCATATATGAACAACTTCAGCAACAGCCTCATCATCAACAAAAGCTTCTTGGAGAGCCCTCATGGTCTCTTCTTCTTTTTCCAAGTCAATCTCAAGTTCATTAATTTCTTCTTTGATTATTTGTTTCTTTTTGTTTTCCTTTTCCAGCTTTTCTCTCTGCTTAGTTATCTTCTCCCTTAGAAGCGAGGCTTTTTCAAGATCTTTGTCTAAAACAGCTTGTCGTTTTTCCAACTCAAGATCTTCAATGAGTATTTTTATTTCATTTCCTATGCTTTCTTTGTCCGTCTTCCGATCTTTTATTTTTTCTTTAATCCTCGTCATTTCAGGAGAACTTGTAGAAAGATTCAATCTAACCTTGGAAGATGCTTCATCAATTAAGTCTATTGCCTTGTCAGGAAGAAACCTGTTTGTGATAAACCTATGACTTAATTTAACTGCAGCGTCTAGCGCACTGTCACTAATCTCAACTCCATGATATTCTTCATATCTAGACCTTAGACCTTTCAATATTTCAACCGACTCTAGAACAGTAGGTTCACTGACCTGATAGTCTGAAATCTTCTATCTAGGGCAGGATTCTTTTCTATGTGTTTTCTATATTCTGTAAATGTTGTAGCACCAATACAGTGAAGCTCCCCTCTTGCCAATGCCGGTTTTAGTATATTCGAAGCATCGATAGCTCCTTCTGCAGCGCCAGTTCCAACCAAGGTATGCACTTCATCTATAAAAAGGATCACCATTCCGTTGGAACTCTTTACTTCAGAAAGAATTTTTTTTATCCTATTTTCAAATTCCCCTCTGTATTTTGTTCCTGCTACAACACTTGCAAGATCCAAAGAAAAAACTTTTTTATTCTTTAGCTTGTCAGGGATATCTCCATTTATTATTTTTTGTGCCAAGCCTTCAACAATTGCCGTTTTTCCAACTCCAGGTTCCCCAATAAGAAGAGGATTGTTTTTAATTCTTTTATTAAGAATATGTATCATCCTTTCAATCTCAGGTTTTCTCCCAATTGTTGGGTCAAGCTTCCCCTCAGAAGCCAAGAGTGTTAAGTTTTCAGCAAACTTTTCTAAAGTTTGAAGAGACCTTTTCTCCTTCTTTGATGGCTTGTTGGGAGAATCTTCTTCAATCTCGTAAAAACTGGAGATCTCTGCTTGAAGCTCTCCTATAAAGAGACCACTCTCCCTTAAGCATTTGCCAGCCGGGCCGCCATGCTTAAAGATTGCTGAAAGTATATGCTCACTAGCTATTTGAGGCTTTTTCAGTTGCCTGCTTTCATCATAGGCTAGCTCAAAAACCCTTTTTGTTTCAGCAGAAAAAGAAACTGCGTAATCAGATCCGCCCTCTTCTGGAATTATCGCCTCTGCTTTGGATAAAAGTTCAGTAATTTTTGCACCCATTGACTCAAGGATCTTGTAAGCATTTGAATTTGGACTCTTTAAAATAGAGGTCAATAAGTGTGTTGGTTCGAGTGATTCTGATTTTTGATTTTTGGCTATTTTCTGAGCTTTTATTATCACTCTTTTCGAATCGCTATGAAATTTATTCCACATAATATAGACCTTAAGACGAGCAAAAAATACGATACTCGTACCTGACCATTCTACCATACATCTGTAAAAAAGTAAACTAGAGGCTAAAATTTAAGATAAATTTTGACACATCTTCTTCTGACAAGTCTTCTCCAAAAGACCTAAAGCCAGCCCATAAGAATCCATTTTCTTCAGCTAGTCTCCAAACCTTCTCAACTTTTTCTATGTCAATGTCTCTTCCCAATGTAGCTAAACCAAACTCTTCAGTCAGAGATAAGAGTATTGTTTCGGCCTCACAAGCATAAGCAATATTTTTTGGTAAAGGCCAATCGTAAGAAAATTCAGGCTTTCCAGGCAGGAGAATTTCTCCACTCTCCAAAACCAAGCAATCTTCCCTTTTTGCAGCTTCTTTTTTACTGACCTCGGGAGGCAATGCTATATCAACAACAATCGATCCTTTTTCCAAAATATTGATAGGAATTGCCTTTCCTGAAGAACTTGTTGCCCCGACAATTATTTTTGCTTTTCTTAAAAGATTTGAGCTCGTACCAAATTCCACAACACCCTTCCCTATCTCTTTTGCAAGTTTTTTTAACTTGTCTTCTGTCTTTGAAATTAAAACAAGCCTTGCACCTCTTTTTGCCAAAAGCCTGACAACCGCTTTTCCTATAGACCCTGTTGCCCCAACGACTGCGATCTTTTCTTCAGAAATAGGTTTTTTTAAAATCTTTAAAATGCTTTCTATACTCTTCATTGTTGCAGCAACTGTTAAAGAGTTTCCTGTAGTAACCACTATAGGGCTTCTTTGAGATACAGTGACTCCTGCATCTCCAACAACGCTTGTGAAAGCCCCCAAGCCCATAACTGAAGCTCCATAATTTTGACCCCATTTTGAAGCTTTAACTAGTAACTTATAGGTTTTCTCAGGGTTTTTTTGAATCATTACCTTTGGTGTTGCCAACAATCCAAGAACCCACCCTTCTGCCTCCTGTCCTTTTTTAGACTTGATTCCCTTGATCTTGAAAAGGGGGAAAGGGCCTAGTCCGCCAACCATCTTTTCAGGGATTCCTTTTGGGAGATTTTTTAAAAATTTAACCTGAGGAATCCTAAATAAATCTTTTTCCTCTGGAGGATGCACCATGAAGATAAACTTTGAAACCTTCTTCAAGTTAGCCTCCTAAACCCTCTTCTAAATCTTCCCAAAGGTCATTGTGATCTTCAATGCCACAAGAAAGCCTAATCAGGTTTTTAGTAATCCCTTTTTCCAAACGAATTTTTTCTTCAATGCTTGAATGCGTCATTTTAAAAGGAACGCACAGCAAACTCTCAACTCCACCTAAAGACTCTGCTAAGGTCCAATACTTCCTTCCTGAAGAAAACTTTTCAAGATTAACATCCTTGCTAAGCCTAAAACTAACCATCCCCCCATATCCTTTTGATTGTGATGAGTGGACCTCATGCCCATGATGGCTCTTCAACCCAGGCCAATAAACCTTCTCAACATTTTTGTTATTTGATAATTTTTCTGCAATAAATCTTGCATTTTTTTCATGCTTATCCATCCTTATGGAAAGCGTTTTTATTCCCCTTATTAGCAAATAGCAATCAAAGGGGCTTGGGACTGATCCTGTATCATTTTGTACCTTTCTCAGCCTGGAGTTTAAATCCTTATTGTTTGTTATTGCTGCACCTCCAAGAACGTCAGAATGTCCTCCTATATACTTTGTTGAAGAATGCATCACAATATCAGCCCCAAAATCCAAAGGGTTTTGGAATTTTGGACTCATGAAGGTGTTGTCAACAACCAATATTGCCTGAGGTGCTAGTTTTTTTATTTTTGATATATCAGTAATCTTTAGCAAGGGGTTTGTTGGTGTCTCTATCCATATCAAAGAAGCATCCTCCCAATTTTTAGCTTTTTCAGGATCAGTAGTGTCTACATACCGAACATCAATACCTTCTTTAGTTAAAAAATCTCTCATAAATCGACTTGTACCACCATACAAATCATCTCCAGCAATTAAAGTTTCCCCTTTCCTTACCAGCCTTGTGATGGAGGAAACAGC
>CAYNKD010000067.1:0-4612 GCA_964397735.1 uncultured bacterium
GTTAACCTCCCAAAATATATTTGATTAAATTATAACTAATCATAATAATTTAACCGACACCGCCTGGAGAAAAGCCTCTACCCATTTCTCCAGCTCCATCATTGGAACCGCCGCCAGTTGACGTCGTATTCCCTCCTGAATCAGGAATGAATGACCTTGGATCGGTGTTAGCTCTTCCATCTTCAGACAAATAATAAGCTGAACCTTCAATCACAGCTGCTTCCCAGGTTCCTACAGGCCTAATGCTAAAACCAGAAGTTCCTGACTGATAAAACTGCATTGCCAATTGATAAGCTCCTAAGAAATACTCACCCTCCCTATTTAAAACAGAAGGTAACCTTTGTACTTTGTCATAGGTGCCTGCAGCAGCCATTACAAATGGTAACTTATTTATAAGCATGTCTCCTTCGATATGAGGACCTACACTACCAAAATTATAGCTCCCAGGTCCAAAAACCTCTGTAACTCTTGGAATCTCCCATTGGTCAGGAATTTCCTCTCTTCCCTTCTCTTCCCACTCAACAGCAAGAAGTTGACATGTTAATCCAGCTATTTGACAAGAAGTGTTTATAGCTCCGAAAAAATTATCTTGAATATCCCAGTTGTCTTTAAAAAACATAGGAGCTGCTTCTTCCCACTTCTCAACATAAACATCATTTAAGTCGACAAGCTCATGAACTTCATTGCTTTTCTGTTTCATTTCCCCAGTTCTCTGTCTTTCATTCGTTATATTGCTTTCAATTGAAGCAATTTCATCAACCTTAGGCTTCTTCATTCCGGTTTCGAAATAATACCAACCACCACCAACCAACATAATAGCTAGAACAACAAGTCCTATATATTGTCCTTCTTTATTCTTTCTAGACTCTTGTGTTGTGGCCGCTTCAATTTGAACACCGCCTACAATCTTAGGACCTTCATCTTTTTTCTTAAAAAACATTACTGAGTCCCTCCAACGCCAACACCTCTACCGCCAGTCATTCCGCCACCAGCTGGAGGAGGAGTGCCATTGCTACCAACATCACCTCGACCCAATGATGCTTCAAGTTGGGCTTGTATTGCACTACTGTCTAAAAGTTCTGCACTTATATCAAACTGCATTTCAAAATTATATAAAAATGTAACATCTGGCTTTGCTTCAAAAAAGGCCGTTAATTGCTGTAAAGCACCTCCTGCAGAACCTGCCTGCATTTGAACAACAGCATTTGGATCAACATCCACAGCATAAGACCAAGAAAACTTCAGTGTTCCAGGGTTAAAAAACCTACTCGCCTGAATTGCTTTCGCGAATTTATATATATCCTCTTCGGTAATTGATTGTCCAAAAATTGAAACATTTGTCATGTCTTCAACAATGATTCCAACAGGATTATTTCCATTTCCAGCTCTCTGTGAAAGCCAAACATTCTTTGGGATAAGAGTCCTAACTTCATCCAAAAGAACCTCCCAAGGAAATTGAGTTGCTCCAAGAAGGGTTACTGCGTAAACTTTTGGCCTCATTGTATTGTAGGAATCCTTTTCAGAATCAAACAGGGCTGCATCTTTTTGATATGAAAAAGATCGAACACATCTTCCAACTGACGGTGGATTAGTTTCTATTCCACCCCATTCTCCTGACAAGGTATCACAAACCTCTTTCAACACTTCAGGGCTTGTATTTACACTCCATGTTCGTGTAGATGTTTGTTCCCTCTTCACCTTTTGTAATTCTTGGTTTTTTGCTGTAATTTTTGTGTCAAGGTCTTTCAGGACAGTAAATCCATAAAATCCTGCACAAAAAGCTAGAACACAAACCCATTTTATTATTCCTACAGAAGTTTTTTTTACCGTGAATTCACGTGGTAGTAAATTAAAAGTATTTAACTGCTTTGCCATAACTTTAAAGGGCCTCCGATGCCAACGAAACAGCAGTTGCTATTTCATAAACAGCTCCTCTCATTTTGTCAGGAAACCATTCAGTTGAACCATAATCGATATTTTCAAGAGGGTCTCCCAAGACAACATCTAAACCACTTTTCTCACTTAGATATGCGTCTATATTATTAAACCTTCTTATATTACCTATCAGAACAACTCTTCCTAGTCTCTCCCTACTCCTAGACCATGATTCAAAATATCTCTTACTTGAATCTATATCTGAAGCAAAATTATCAAAGACTTTCCTTAATGCGATATTAACATCAGCAGAAGACGGGAGATTCGATTCTTCATCAGATTCTTCTTCTTCTTGCTGGTTTTCTTCATCACCAAATGAAGCAAATGGGTCATCATCTCCAGAATCATCGGAAGCTTCAGAAGAACTTGAATCAAGCAAGTCTATGTCGGTCATCCTGAAAATTTCAGGTAAATCCTGAACAGAAACTCCATCAGCAAGTTGTCCTGTGAAATCACGTATTACCTTTTCATATCCAAATTCTATAGTTCTTGAAAGTCTTCCAGGGGTTAAAGGCATTACTTTCTTTTTCTTTTTTTTCTTTTTACCTTCTTCAATATCTAAATCCAAATCATCATTAGATCCAGAAACAAACAAAATGTCAGTTATAGCATTTCTCAAATCAACTATGGCAACAGATTGAGAATAATCTTCAAAATACCTAGATAAAACATTTGTTGCAGAAAGGAAGCCTACCTTGACACCAACAGGGTCAATATTAAGTTTTTGCAATGCTAGAAGAATCGGATCTAGTATGGAATACCTAGTTGCGACAATCATAACTTCCTGTTTTTCGATCTCATCTTCCAGGATGTCCCTTAAAACTTCATATTTAAACAAAGTGTCTTCAGGGGGAAATGGAACATATTGTCCAAGTTGGACATTTATTGTTTCCCTAAGTTGTGCTTTTGTCAATCTCGGAAGACGAACCACTCTAACAACTGAATTTGTACCTGAAAGACCGATAACGGCTTTTTGCCCATTTATGTCTGCATCCTCCAAGCCCTTTTTAAGTATTTCAAAAAACTTTTCTTGATCTTGTATCCTGCCCATCCTCCAAACACTGGCATCCATTGGAATGAAAGCAACTCTTTCAAGAACCATTTCTTTTTTTCTTTTAATCATTTGAACAACCCTTATTGAGTTGTCCTGAAAATCAATTCCAATAACTGCTTTCTTGTTCAATTTAACCTTTTTTTGTTTTTTTGAAGCTTTCAATCCTGTCTTCTTCCCCTTTTTCCCAGGTTTTGAAAATTTAGAAAAAAGTCCTTTTTTCAAAGGAGGTTTTTCTTCAGACCCTTTTGAAGAATCCTTCTTGTCTTTTTTTGAAAAATTAAACAATGCCATTTACTTAATTTTGACTATTAATCAACCTCACTGTAATCAAGAATAAAACTTCCTGATCAGTAGTATTTGTGTCAGTTTTCGTGAATAGCTTACCTAAAATTGGAACATCTCCAAGCCAAGGGAATTTATTAATGGAGGTTGCAACATTCTCTCTAGAAAGTCCTCCCAAAACTAAAGTTTCTCCATCTTTAAGAACAACTAAAGTTTGAACAGAGTTGTTAGCAGTAGCAGGAACTTCACTTCCTCCCCCTCCTGGAACAGTTATAAATCCTGTTATTTCAGAAAAAGATGGAGACAGGAATAATGTAACTCTTCCCTCATCATCAATATTCGGGGTCAGTTGCAACTGAACACCTGTATCAACCTGGTTAACAGTTGTGTTTTCAGTAACTGTTGTTCCACCATTTCCATCAGGAACAAAAACTGTTGACGTAGTGATGAATGGAGTTGTTTGTTGTATATTTACAAAACAAGGAATTCCATCAGAGCAAACAACTCTTGGTGTTGATAAAACCCTTCCTTGGTTTTTGTTCAAAGCAGCAGATAAAGCAGCTGTATAGTCTTCTAGATTAGTTCCATTATTTCTACCTAGAATAGCTAAAGAAACAGATGTACCAAAAGTTAACTGAAATCTATCCCAAACAGCTTGGTTTTGAGAAGGGTCACTCGACAATCCAAAACTTTTAGTAATTCCATGATCAAGAGTGAACATTTGAACCTGTATGTCAACCTGTCTAGGTGGTTTGTCTAACTTTCTAATCATGTCTTCGATAGTTTCAATCAATTCAGGAGTACCCCTCAAGATCAATTTATTACCTTTTGCAGGGAAAATACTGCCACCCTGTCCGCCGCCGCCGCCGCCGAAGCCGCCGCCACTACCTCCACCGCCGAAACCACCGCCGCCGCCGCCTAAGCCGCCGCCGCCTCCTCCGCCTCCACCGCCAGGAAGTCCACCAAACTGAGTTGGTGAATAATCTGGCAATGTTGATGAAAAACCACCGAAGCCGCCGCTGCTGCCGCCGCCAAAACCGCTGCCGCCGCCGCCGAAGCCGCCGCCGCCGCCTTGACCGCCGCCGCCCATTGGACCCATGTAATAAGCAAAAGCTCCTGGAGCCATGTCAAGCTGTCCAAGGATTGTGAAAAGCAAAGTTGGGTTTGCATAGTCAATTTGAATTATCTTAATAACATCCAAACCATATTTTGTTTCTATCTCTGTCCTTTCGCCAATAATAACAATAGGAACACCAGCATCACTGTTTCTAACTCTGTATTCAAGCCCTGCACTTCTAACAATTGTGTCTAATGCTGTATCAAAATCTACAGGTGGTAATG
>CAYNKD010000068.1:0-4513 GCA_964397735.1 uncultured bacterium
AAAGGTGGGAGTTTTTCATAATTCCCAGAAATTGTTATTTCAACAATGTTTTCATGGCAGCTTGATTCAACCTTGTATCCATAATTTTCTATACCGCCTTTTCCAACGAACTCACATTTTCCCGGAAGTTCCCATATGCCGTAAAAGCTTGAAAATGGGTTAAGGTTGATTCCGGTAACTAAAGAATTTGAAAGATTTCTTTTTATAGATCTGATTCTCATATGTTGAGAGAGGGGTGGGATTTCAAAAGAAATATTTTTGCTCTCTATAACTTCTTTTGAATAATTCAATTCCCAATTTACAGAAGCTTCTCCTGAAGATTCTGGCAAGATTGAAACCAACCATGAAAAAGTTTTTCTTTCGCCTGGGAGGATTGACGAGAATGTTATTTTTTTATCTGATTCAATTGAGAGTTTCTCATTTTTGCTTATCAGAACAAAGCCTTCTTCCGAAGCGGTTTCTCCAGAATTTTCAATTATTAGGTTTGCATAGAACCTTGTTGGACTATGCTGTATTCCTGTTGATTTGATTGTTGGTTTTGGCATAGGTATCATTTTTAATTCAGCAGGTTTAGATATTTTTACAGTGTTAGTATTTTCACAGATAAAGCCTTCTGGAGATTCAATTCTTAATGTATAGCTTGCTTTTTCCTTGTCGATTCCAGGGTTAGATATTTTAAAAGAGTAGTAACCATTTGGGTTTCTTGTTAGATCTATTGTTTTTTCTTTTGTTAAGACTTTTAAACCGTCATTTGAGTAGATTGTGAGTTTTGCCTCTGTTGGCCTTATTGGATATTCGTCATCTGTAGTCCAATTGCCAAAAAAGGACTTTTCTTCATCCTTCCCTATTTCAAAAGGTTTTCCGCTGATGTATGCTGACAAAGGTTTACATGCGGGTGGGGCAGGAGCATCCGCAATTCCGTAAGTTGTATGAAACTCTAGTGATCCTGATTCGATTTCAGTAGGATTCCAGACAATTGCTACAGCAGTATCTTTTTCATCTTCAAAGTCACCATCTCTAACAAAGCTTGATCCTGGCTCACAGTCTATTTCCCAATTTGTTTTTGCAAGCTTTCCCCAATTTGCCAAAATAAGCCTTTCTGGAGTTTTTTTATTTTTTAGCTTCAATCTCCCCTCTGCCTTTATGGTTGCTTCCTTTTCAGTATCCCAAGCTTGCCAGAACTCAGGCATGTTTTCTTTTTCAAAGCATATTTCTGACTCGATCAAGCCTTCAGCACCCTCTGCTCTTAATGGTGCTCCATCATTTTCGCCTAGCATTGTGTCTAGCACTAAGATAATCCCAACATCATGACTTTTCCCATCAATCGATTCTGAAAAGTAACTAACACCCATTGCATCTTTTAAGTTTGTTGAATAACCTTTCTCAAACGATAAAACCTGTTTTATTTCAACTCCACCAAACCTCCAAGTGGAAATTATTTTTTCATCTTCTATATAGGGTGCAGAAACCCTTTCCCCTGTTTTTAAATTTTTAAAAAAGTTTTTTCTATCCTCTCTAGGGATGCCTCCAAAAATAAATGTTTCTTCATCTATCTTTACTATAGCGAAACTAGACCAAGGCATTTTTGCACCATAAACCAATTTTTTTTCATTGTCATTTGGTTCTTCAGGATTTCCTTGTGTAGTGTCAAGTGCAAATCTCGCCTCTTCTTGAGGTCCTGTATTTACCCTTATTCTTATGAATTGATTTTCCAATGACAATGGAGTTGTTAGAAGTGTGATTAGCAGAGTTGAAAATATCATGTTCCAGGGAAATAAAATTGAATCCTTAAAGTTCCGCCATTTTCCATTTGATGCCTATTGAAACTGTCTTTAAAAGTTGTTTTTTTCATCCAAGCTATTGCTCTTCTATCTAAAGATTCATGTCCACTTGTCAAAATGATTTTAGGTTCATCTAAAGGCTTTCCATCGTCGGAAAAGCTCATTTCCACAACGACAGAAGTCCCCTTTTCCAAACCATCTCCATCAGTTAGGTTTTTAGGAATATTTAAAGGAGAGGAAGATGTTCCAAATTCAGCTCTTCCCATCAATTTTCCATTATTGTCTTTTGTTGGTTGCTTAAACCAACCACCAACATTTTCATAACCAGCTAATTTTGTAACCAAAGGTTTTGGCCTTATCTTGTCAAGAGGCCAACAGCTTTCGTCATAAGGTTGGCTCACTGCACATGGGTCAATTACCTCTTCTTCATTTTCTTTATTGTCTTGATTGCTTTCTTCGCTTATTTCCAAAACACTTTCAATAAGTTCTTCTTCACTTATTTCATTTTTTTCTGATTCATTTTGACTTTTTTCCTGAATTTCAGTGTTTTTTACCTTTAAAGAACATGGTCCGGGCTCTTCTCTTCCAGCTCCAGGAATCATGAGTCTGTCTCCAGGCTGAATAATCAAAGAAGGATTTTCCCCAAGGTCACAAGGATTGAATTTCCTCATATCTTCTACACTTACGCCTGCTTGAGATGCAATCCTCCCAACAGTATCTCCAGATTTAACAACATAGATTTGACCTTGCGTTGGGTTTTTTATCGATTGGTTACTTTTTTCATTCAGTTCTTGTGAGCCATGCCCTTGAGAGTCTTCTTTGTTGTTTTCCTCCAATGTGTTTTTCTCTTCCTCTTTCTTGTTTTCCGTAAAGCTTTCTTCAGCAATTTTTACTATCAATGGAGGGGGTTCTGGAAGTGGGAAATCTATAAATGCAAGAAAGGAAACAAGAATGAGGTGAAGAAACAAGGATAACTTTAATGGCCCATTTAACGAATTGGGAAATTTTTCATTTTCCATTTCTCTTGTTTCTTTTTTCAATTTCTATTTGGCTCAACTGCCAATATAACATTCATGTATTTTTCTTTTCTAAGATGGTCAAGAACCTGAACAACCTTTTCATAAGAAACTTTTTTATCAGCTCGTATTTCCCATGGTTGATCTTTGTCGAATCTATTTAGTTCATTTAAAAAATCAGCAATTGAGAGAGGGGTGTTTTGCTCATTGATATAAATTCTCCCCAAGTCATCAATGTAAATTATTTGGGTGTTGCTTTGTTGTGTTCCTGAGCCTGCATTTGGCAATTCCATATTCATTCCAGCTTCTTTTGAGGCCCATGTTGTTGTTACGGCGAAAAATAAAAGGAGAATAAAGACCATGTCAATCAGCGGGGTCCAGGCTATTTTTACTTCTGTATTGTCCGATTTATTTTCGAATCGATTTTTCAATTATTCCATTTCCTCAGATTTGATTGTTAAATCAAAAAAGGATGGATGAGATACAACCTCTGAAACACAGTTTTCCATTTTTAGTCTTATTCTTTCTATTCTCTCTTTGTAGGCACGAAGAATGATTCCAAAAAATATTGCAACAATCAAGCCTGCAGCAGTTGTTATAAGTGCTGTAGATATTCCTCCAGCGAGCTCTTCATGATGCCCCAGTCCTCCTTCAGAGATGCTTCCAAAAATCTTCATTAATCCAACAATTGTTCCAAGCAATCCGATCAAGGGAGAAAACTCAACGATTGTTGCAAGGCTTGCCAGGTTCCTTTCAAGGCTTGAAGATATTTTTAAAAATGTCTTGTTGACCTTTTCTTCAAAAATTTCTCTATTTTCCCCTCTTGCGTCAAGCACCGTCATTAGCATTTCAGAATAAATATCTTTTCTTGAAGAGACTTGAACTTTTGCTTCAGCTAAATCGTCTATATCTAAAGAACTAACTACTCTTTTGACCAAATCCTGTCCTCCCTTTCTAGGGATGCTAGCAAAGGTTTTTCTTCTGTCAAGAACAATTGCAAGGCCATATACAGAAAGAAGGATGATTGCTATCAATATAACAGTTCCGCCTAATCCGCCTGAAGTTAAGAAATTATTTAAAAATAAAAAAATGGAATTAATCATAATGATTACATTTTATGTATTAAAAATAGTTAAACGACTTTTTTTGAAACTAAAATCATAAAAAAGTGTAAAAAAAAATAAAATTCTTGGAAAAATGTTGTTTTTTGCTGTTAGATTATTAATTTACTATGATTGAAAAAATTGCTGAAGAAATTTTCAATGGCTCTTTTATTGAGGCAGCTTACCTTGTCGAGGAAAATGATTCACTCCTTTCGATAATCCTTTTTTCAGATAGCTGGATTGAGCTTAAGAGTTTGGGTGATTTTACAAAAAAGTTTGAAGAAAAGACATCCGAAGATAAGCATGTTTTCTTGATTGACGCAACCAGGGTTTCAAATTCTTATATTTCTGAAATTCTTGTTAGGGGAAGATGGATATATGGAAAGAAAGAATTGCCGGCTAGCCCTTGGGAAAAAGGTTGACACCTTCTTCTATTCTTTTTCCGAAACAAGACTTCCTCTAAATCTAGACAGATTTGCTTTTGAGAGCAGAAGGTTTTTCCTTGTTGTGAGTAAAGACATCTTTGCAGAAAGCAATGAATTCTCCAGGGTGAAAAGCTCCAGGCTTGTTGCAAGCCCAACCTCCCATCTTGCCTTTATTCTTTCGTAGGCTT
>CAYNKD010000069.1:0-4169 GCA_964397735.1 uncultured bacterium
AAAAAACGAAAGGAACAAGCAAAAAAATTACAAATACAAAGATGGGAATTTGTAGGAAAAATCTCCAAAAAAATAATAAAAAAATATCAATATAAATCAGTTGAACATTATTGGAAATCTGGCGCTCAAAACCCAATTCGATACACATTCAAATAATAAATTAATGATGGAAAAGCAAGAAGAAACAGTATCAAAAATAATCAGCAAAATAGAAAAAAACATACCTTCTGGATTTGAAAGGACAATCAATTACGGAATGCCATCATTTGTAGTCCCAAAATCGATTTATCCAGATGGCTATCATTGTGACAGCAAGCTTCCAGTTCCATTCGTATCAATTGGAAGCAGGAAATCAGGAATAACCCTGCATCATATGGGACTTTATGGCGACAACAAGCTGACAGCCTGGCTTAAAAAAGAATGGCCAAAGCATATGAAAACAAAAATAAACATGGGAAAAGGATGTGTCAGATTCAAAAATATCAAGAAAATCCCATATGAACTCATTGGTGAACTCGTATCAAAGATGACTGTCGACGAATGGATTAATGTTTATGAAAAAAACGTAAAGAACTAGGGTTTTATCAAATCCCAATCAGGCATCTCTTCAATCAAGCCCTTCTCAAAAGCCATTTTGAATAAAAGATTCACAGCCGCAACACCTTCTTCTCCAAGGCTAATTGTCTTGTTGTTGACATACATCTTAATGAAGCGATCATTCTTGTCTTCACTTAAGCCCCTTCCAAAATCCCTGGCATAATCATTCGTTTCCTGTCGATTCTTTTCACCCCAAACTATACTATCCAAAAGAATCTTTGCCATCTTCTTTGCAGTCGCAGAACCAATATCTTTACTGATTGCATTTGTGCCTAAAGGTAGAGGCAAACCCCCACTCTCTTCATGCCAAAGTTCTCCATAATCAACAATCTTCTTGAATCCTTCTTCCTCATAGGTTATCTGTCCTTCATGGATCAAAAGACCTGCATCAACATCGTTGTTTTTCACAGATGCCATAATTTCATCAAAAGGCACAAACTCTTCAATAAAATTTGATGCGAATATCCTCATGATCAAAGTTGCAGTTGTATGTGGTCCTGGTAATGCAACCCTTGCTCCCTTTAGGTCAGGAAAAGAAATGTCTGAATCCTTATTCGCTATAAGAACCGGACCATAACCAAGTCCCATGGAGGCTCCAGGATCCAAAACAGCATAACTCTTATAAACCTTTGAAAGCAAATGCCATGATATTGCTGTCATTTCAAGCTCACCATTCAAAGCCCTGTTGTTCAAGCTTTCAATATCCTCAACGCACTCTTCAATATTCAAGCCCAGATTGTCTATCTTGTTGTTGAGCATTGCATAAAACATAAAAGCGTCATCCGGGTCTGGAGAATGGCCGATACGAATGATGTCAGACATTAAAGTTCAATCCTACTCTTTACAATCTGTATTGTGAAAAGACAATTGATTTGTATTTTTCTAGCATTAACTGGATTCATACCGGCAGGGGAGTATGGCCCCGGAGGAATCATTCTCCCAGACATTACTGAATCGAAAGGCTTGATAGGAAGCATCTCTACAGACAGCTCCCGACCAAATGGGACTATCAAATTGAACCTGAACTGGAATGAAGATCCCTTAACATGGAATTGGTTCTGGGCAAAGGATTGGAAAGAAGACACTTATGAGAAATATGGTTTCAGCTTTAGGTATGTTCCATTTGAAAATAACTCGACAATAAAGACTGCTTTTTTTGTTAGCCCTTATTACTGGGAAACAGCTGATAAAGGAAATGCATCTTCTCAATTTGGCATCAATCTTCAATACTTAATTGAAACTAAGGAGAAAACAGCAATATCCTTTGGGACATCATACGGTCATGACACAGGTGCAGGTCCTGACAACACAGAAATGGAACCAATATTTTCTATTGGGAAAAAGGTTGGAAAAATATTTTTTAGAGGAGAGTTCAGAGGTGGTGGCAAGAAATCTCTTCCGCAAAAAACAGCTTGGTCCCTTGAGCGAAACTTTGGAGAAATCGATGCGTGGATTGCATATGTTGTAACAAAAAATACAAACCAAGAAATAGAAAATGAAATTTCGTTAGGTATAAGCATGGGATTGCCCTGGCCAATCAAGTAATTGGAAAAAAAATTCAAAAAACTACTATCTACTTGGTATAAAAAGAAATCAAGGAATCTTCCTTTTAGGGGTTCTAAAGACCCTTGGAAAATACTTGTTTCAGAGATAATGCTTCAACAAACAACAATGGAGACTGTTTTAAAAAGATACAGCAATTTCATTGACCAATTCCCAGATATTCAATCTTTAGCAAATTCAAGCGAGCAAGAAGCCTTGAAGGCCTGGGAGGGGCTCGGTTATTATCGAAGAGTAAAAAATCTTCGAAAAACAGCAATAATCTGCTGTAGTGAGTTCAACAAAAAACTTCCAAAAAAATATTCTGATTTGATTAAGCTCCCTGGAATAGGAAAATATACAGCAGCAGCAATTTCATCAATTTGCCATAAGGAAAAAATAGCTGCAATAGATGGCAATGTAATCAGGGTTGTCTCTAGAATTTTTGCCCTTGAAGAGAATGTTGACAAAAGTCATGGTTTGAAAAAAATAAATCAATTTTCTTCTCAACTTCTTGATGAAAAATCTCCAGGAGACCATAATCAGGCAATGATGGACCTCGGAGCAACTATCTGCATTCCAAAAAATCCAAAATGTCTCTCATGCCCAGTTTCAGAAATGTGTAAAGGTTTTTATTCAGGAGATACTACAAAGTACCCAATAAGGAACAAAAAAAGCAAGGTACCTGAAGTTGATGTTGCAATTGCCTCAATCATGGAAGGTGAAAAGATACTCCTTGTCCAAAGGCCTAAAAACACGATGCTTGAAGGGTTATGGGAACTTCCTGGAGGAAAAGTTGAAAAAAACGAAACCATCGAACAGGCTTGCCTTAGAGAACTCAACGAAGAAACAGGTATGAATATAAAAATTGAAAGAAAAATTGGAATAGTTAAACATGTTTATAGTCACTTGAAGGTAGTATTACACATATTTTCAGCAACGATAAAAAACAAACCCAACAAAGGCAGCCGAAAGCAAACATGGGCCAATATCCTGAATGTAAATAAGCTACCAATACCGACAGGAACAAAAAAAGCCCTCTCTATAATTAGGAAGTCATGATTTTTGTATACTTAATGGCAGGTGGTTCCGGTTCAAGGCTTTGGCCACTTTCTGAAACAACTCCAAAACCATTACTTAAATTGCTCCCTTCAGGGAGAACTATCCTAGAAGAAACGATTTTGAGAATACAGGAACTAAATTCCGAAGCCAAGATAATCCTGGGAATCAACAAAAACCATAAAAAACTTTTTGATGATTTTTTGAAAAAAAACAAAATTAAAGATATTGACTTTTTGATAGAGCCTACTGCTAGAGATACTGCCGCAGCAATAATCTACCTTTCTTACTGTTTGAGCAAAGGCGAATTCGGGGCAAAGAAAAATGATCTAATTTTAGCAACACCATGCGACCAAGTACTTAAAGACAACTCCCTCTTTGCTGAATCAGTCAAGTTTTCAATACCGTCAGCAAAAAAAGGTTCCCTAACTACAATTGGAATAAAGCCAGGTTACGCCACAGAGCAATATGGATATATAAAATATTCAGAAGAAATATCAGATCATGTGTTCAAGGTTGAATCTTTCTTTGAAAAACCAAACAAAATAGATGCTCAAAAATATATAGATAATGGCTTGTATTGGAATAGTGGAACATTTATTTTCTCTGCAGCGAAAATGGTTGAAAAATCAAAAAAACTATGTCCAGAAATCTTCAATGCAGTTAAAAAAACATTTGAAAAATCTAAAAATAAAACTCAACCAAATGATTTATTTGGAAAAATTCCAAAAACAAGTTTTGATTATGCAATTGCTGAAAAAGACAAAGAGGTGACTATGACAAAATGTAATACCGAATGGAAAGATTTGGGAAATTGGAAAGAAATTATTGACTTTTTTCGAGAAAAGGGAGAAATTAAAAATTTGAACTTTGAAGAATACGTAGCAAAAAACAATGCTGCAATATCTGAAAAAAAAGTTGTTTTCCTCGGCACTGAAGATCTAATAGTTGTTGATGGTCCAAATGGAATACTG
>CAYNKD010000070.1:0-4166 GCA_964397735.1 uncultured bacterium
TCAGAATATGACAATAAAAATGCAGATGGTTCAACAGAGGTTGAATCTCAGCATGTCTTTTGGCTCTTTATACTTCTTGCCGCACTAGGCGCTGCTTAAGCTAATTTGAAAATTTTAGTTACAGGTGGTGCAGGCTTTATTGGGCACACCATTGCAAAAGCTTACCTTGAAAAGGGTTACGAGGTAACAATACTGGACAACCTTTCTACAGGAAAAAAATCAAATATTCCAAAAGAAGCAAATTTTGTACTGGGAGATATATGTGACTCAGCTCTCATAAAAGATTTAGGAGAATTTGACCTTTTAAGCCATCATGCAGCACAGACGAGTGTAACTTTTTCTGTGAAAAATCCGCTGATAGATGCAAGAAATAATATTTTTGGAACCATATGCCTTCTTGAAAATATGAAAAACAAAGTTAAACAAATAATTTTTGCAAGCACTGGCGGAGCGATATATGGCAATATAAAAAATATAGCAGATGAAACACACAGAATAAAACCCGAATCACCCTATGCTCTTGGAAAAATGACTGGAGAAAAAATAATCTCAATTTGGGGAAAACAAAATAAAGTCAAAACAACAATATTAAGATACTCCAATGTCTATGGTACAGGGCAAGACCCACATGGAGAATCAGGCGTCATAGCAATATGGATGAATAACATCTTGGAAAAAAAAGAATGTATTATTTATGGAAATGGTGAATCTATTAGAGACTATGTTTACGTTGAAGATGTTGTAAATGCCAACATTTTAGCAATAGGAAAAGAAGGCCTCTTTAATATCTCTACAGGATTAGGAATTTCTACAAATGAGTTATTCAAAATTCTAAATCCTGGAAAAAAACCAGTATACAAAAAAGAAAGGCCAGGAGAGATAGAAAGGAGTGTTCTGGATCCTTCTAAAGCCAAAGAAAATCTCTCTTGGATTCCGAAAACTAGAATAGAAGAAGGAATAAATTTAACTTTGAAAAAAGGAGTCAAGAATGAGTAAGAAAGTAGGTTTTGTAGGTGCTGGTTTTGTTGGAGCGGAGGCAGCAAGGCAGGTGATGTCTGAAGGAATTGCAGATGTAGTTTTGATAGATATCATGGGAGATATGGCAAGAGGAAAAGCTTTAGACTTAACAGAAGCAGCGCCTATTCTTAAAACTTCAAAAAATGCGACTGGAGGAAGTTCTTATAATCTTCTAAAGGGTTGCAGTGTTGTTGTTGTTACCGCAGGGATCCCTAGAAAACCAGGAATGAGTAGAGATGATCTTTTAAAAACAAACATAACGATAACAAAGCAAGTGTGTGATGGAATTAAAAAAAATTCTCCAGGAAGCATTGTGATAATGGTAACAAACCCTCTTGACGCTATAGTCTACGTTGCACAAAAATTCCTAAAGGGAGTATGCAAGGTTATTGGAATGGCTGGTGCACTTGACAGTGCAAGATTTAGAACATTCCTTTCAATGGAAACTGGAGCTTCATCTGAAGATATACAAGCAATGGTTCTGGGAAGTCATGGAGATGCAATGGTTCCACTTGTCAGCTCTGCATCGATAGCAGGAATACCTGCAGAACAACTCATAAAAGAAAAGCGTTTGGATGAAATTATTGAAAGAACTCAAAAAGGTGGAGGCGAAATCGTTTCGCTTTTAAAAACAGGAAGCGCTTATTATGCCCCTGGAATTTCTGTTGCGAGTATGGTAAAAGCCATAATTCTTGATGAAAATAAAATAATTCCCACATGCACTGAATTAAATGGAGAGTATGGAGAAAAAAATATTTTCATGGGTGTTCCGGCTGTTCTTGGGAAAGATGGGGTAAAGAAAATAGTCGAAGTTACATTTTCTGAAAAAGAAAAACAACTTTGGAAAAACAGTTTAGAGCATGTCAGAGATCTAGTAGCTGCTTCAAATAAAATAATAAAAAATGAAAAAATATAATTTTGAAAAATTCTCAATAATACATTTTTCTTCCGGGACACTATCTTTAGATGGTGGAGCCATGTTTGGAGTTGTTCCAAAGACATTATGGAGCCGGGTTTATCCTTCCGATGAAAAGAATCGCATAACACTCGGGATGAATTTATTATTAATTAAAGGTAATGAAGGGAATATTCTTATAGATACAGGTTGCCTAGGCATAAAAAACGAAAAATTAAAGAAAATTTACAAAATAAAAAATAAAGATCCTTTTCAGGACATTGGCATAACTGAAAACGAAATAGATCATGTCATACTTACCCATTTGCATTTTGACCATACTGGAGGGTCCACAATCTTCAATGGGAAAGAATGGGTTCCAAGGTTCAAAAATGCAACCTACTGGATTGGAAAAAAAGAATGGGAAAGAGCTACAAATCCAAATGAAAGAGAGGCGGCTTCCTATTACCCTGAAACATTTTTACCAATTCTTGAGAAAGGAAATGTTGAATTTGTAGAGGGCGATAAAGAAATACTTGAAAATATATTTTTTATTGAAGCCCCAGGACACACCCCTGGACACAGGATAGTCAAAATTCAAGACGAAAAAACAACTATGTATTATCTTGCTGACCTAGTTCCGACAACAAAACACCTCCCAATTCCATGGATTATGTCTTATGACCTAGAGCCTTTACTAACTTTGAAGACAAGGAAAAAGCTTTACAAAGATTTTTTGAAAAAGGATACAAGGCTCTTCTTTGAGCATGATGAAAATCCAACATCTGGATTCATCAAAGAAGAAGGTGGAGTATTGATTTTTTCTAAATAATATTTTTATCAAATTTTAAATATTTTTTTCTTTTTTTTATCAAATTTTAAATATTTTTTTCTTTTTTTTATCTTTTTAAAAGAAAATATACAAATTTTTAATTTTTTATGAAATGATATACCTTATATTAAATTTTTAAAAAGGTGGTAGGTAAATGACAAATTATTCTGAAAATTTTGGACGCTTGACGTTTAACAAAAAAACAATGAAGAAATATCTAGAAAAAAGCACCTATGGAGAGATGTTGAAGACACTTGAAGATGGAAAGGCAATCAATCCAGAAATAGCTGACAATATTGCTGGAGCAATGAAAGAATGGGCTATTGAGAATGGGTGTACTCATTATTGTCACTGGTTTCAACCTTTAACAGGAAGCACTGCAGAAAAACATGATTCTTTTTACGATCCTGACAATAATGAAAACCTAATTACAAATTTTTCTGGGAAGCTTCTCATAAGAGGCGAACCAGATGCTAGTTCGTTCCCTTCGGGTGGCATTAGAGACACCTATGAAGCAAGAGGCTACACTGCATGGGATTCAACAAGCCCTGCTTTTATCAATAAAACAGAAACAGGGTCAACATTATGCATACCAACAGCTTTTGTATCCTGGACGGGAGAAGCCCTAGACAAAAAAACACCTCTTTTGAGATCAATAGATGCTGTCAATTTTCAAGCAATGAGAATGTTAAGAATATTCAAAAATGATAAAGGTGTAAAAAAAACAATAACAACCCTGGGCTGTGAACAAGAATTTTTCTTAATTGACGAATCATTTGTAGAGCAAAGAGAGGATCTTCTTCTTTGCGGAACTACCCTTATAGGAAAAGAGGCACCAAAAGGGCATCAGCTAGATGACCATTATTTTGGAACAATGAAAGAAAGAGTCTTGGCGTATTATCATGATATTGAAGACCAACTTCTTGACTTAGGGGTCCCCTTTAAAACAAGACATAACGAAGTTGCTCCAGCTCAGTTTGAATTAGCTCCGACATTTGAAAATGCAAATGTTGCTACAGACCATCAAATGATTACAATGCATATTCTCAAAAAGACGGCTAAAGATCATGGTTTCGCATGCTTATTGCATGAAAAGCCATTTGCAAGAATAAATGGATCGGGAAAACATAATAATTGGTCCATATCTACAGATACAGGAATAAATCTCCTTGACCCCAGAGATGAAACTCATGAAAATATGCAGTTTTTAACATTCTTATGCTCTGTGATTCAAGCAGTTGATAGACATGCGGACATACTGAGAGCTTCAATAGCATCAGCTGGTAATGATTTGCGTCTAGGTGGAAATGAAGCCCCCCCAGCAATAATTTCAATATTTCTTGGAGAGATGCTTACAGACATATTAAAACAAATAGAAGAAGGAAAAGCTAGTTCCACTAAAAAAGGGGGAAAGATGAGTTT
>CAYNKD010000071.1:0-3942 GCA_964397735.1 uncultured bacterium
ATATTTGGATCAAAGTTAAGAGCTGACATTCTCCTCGAGATATTTTCAAATCCTACTCAAGATTATCATGTTAGGAAGTTATCAAATATTGTGAATGGGCATAGCACAAATGTTTCTAGAGAATTGAGGATGTTAGAGGAAATTGGCATAATTGTCCATAGGAGAGTTGGGAGAAAACTCGTTATAAGGCTTAAAGAAAACGACCCTTTGATAGATCTCTTTGGGCAATGGGTCAGAGAGTGGAAAAATCCAATAAGCAGAATAAAAAGGTATGCATCGAGTAGTGGTTTGATTTTACGCTCTGTTGACCCTCAAGATGCTGAAGGTAAAAAAGTTCTTGTGATATTAGAAGGAAATGAAGCTCCTCCCAATCTTGATGAACAGGTCACAATGATTAATTCTGACAAGCAGAAGCCTTTTTTGAAAGTGCTTTATGTTTGGAAACCTTTATAAAGGTTCTAATTGAAAAAATAACCACTCATAGCTATCCCTTTAGCCCCATGTTCTTCTGCTTTGTTTAGGTCATTCATTTTTAAGCCTCCCAATGCATATGCGGGAACTTTTGTTTCTTTTGCTATGGTCCTAAATCCACTCCATCCCAGAGGTTTAAGATTGGTTTTTTTTGAAATTGGATTTTTTATTTGAGAAATCAATACTGCATTGAAATCAAGCATTTTGAGCCTTTTTAAAGATTTTGAGTTATGAACTGAAGTTGAAAGGAATAGCTTTTTGCTTCTCTCATAATGAGCAATCCATTCTTTTGATGGTTTTCTATCTGGCAGATGGACTCCATCAAAACCAAGATCAGAGGCTAATGAGGGGCATCCATTAAGTACCAGAAACAAATTTGGAAATTTTTTCCGGATTATTTTTGATATTTTGGCAATCTCTTTCGTTTCCAGTTGCTTGTCTCTTACCTGCAGGCATTCCATTCCTTTAAGGCATGCATTGTCTATTTCTTTAAAGCTGTTTTGGCTTAGGGAAGGAGTGATTCCAATCACCTTGAAAGATTTCAACTTCCAGGGACACCCTTTGTTGGGCTTGAGGGGTCTGCAGAGAATTTTTTTGGCATTCTCCCTGCCTTGAATGCAATTTCTCCAGCCATTACTGAATATTTCATCGCCTCAGCCATGAGGACCGGGTTTTTTGCTTCTGCTATAGCGGTATTCATAAGAACACCATCTGCCCCTAATTCCATTGCAACAGCTGCATCACTTGCAGTTCCTACTCCTGCATCAACAATCATAGGGACCTTCGTAATTGACTTTCTGACTATGGAAAGTGTTTCTTTGTCCTGGATACCTAAACCACTTCCGATTGGTGATGCGAGTGGCATAACTGCATGACATCCAATTTCCTCAAGCTTCCTTGCGGTTACTGGATCAGGACCACAATAAGGCATGACAACAAACCCTTCAGCAATTAGTATTTTTGCTGCTGTGAGTGTTTGTTCCATATCTGGCCATAAGCTGAACTTATCTCCAATTACCTCTAGCTTTATCAAATTTGTGTTTAGAGCCTCTCTGGCAAGTCTTGCTGTCAATATTGCATCTTCAACATTGAAGCAACCTGCGGTGTTTGGTAAGAGTTTATATTTTTTTAAATCTAAAAAATCCAACAGCCCTTTTCCCTTAGGGGCATTCATGTCAATTCTCCTTATTGCAACAGTTACAAGGTCGGTGCCACTTATGTCTAAGGCTTCTTTCATCATTTGAAAGTTTTTATATTTCCCTGTTCCAAGAACTAGGTTTGATTTAAATTGAAAAGGTCCTATTTTTAACATTTATCCTCCTGGAGCAGCTTTTACAAGCTCTAAAACATCTCCATCTTCTAGATCAATACAATCTCTCTCGTGTCGATGTACTATTTTTCTATTCAAGGCAACTGCAACAAAGTCTGGAGACACTTTCATCTCCCTTAAAAGCTGATTCACTGTACCTCCATTGAAGTTATGAAGTTCTCCATTGACTTTTATTTTCATAGATTATTTTTGAACCAATTTATCAACAGCCTCAACCTCTCCATTTTCCTGTTTGGAGATCCTGACCTCGACAATTCATGCGTCTCATTTGGAAAACGTGCAAATGAAACTTTTTGTCCAAGCATCCTTAAAGCGACAAAAAGTTGTTCTGCCTGCTCTATTGGACACCTAAGATCTTGTTCGCTATGGATTATCAAAGTTGAAGCTTTCATATTCTTGACATAAGTTATAGGGCTTTTTTCTATATATGTTTCAGCATTTTCCCAAGGATTTTTTCCTATTTGTTCGGCTCCAAAAAAATAACCGATATCACTGGTTCCAAAAAATGATGAAAAATTAGATATACCCCTTTGGGTAACTGCAGCTTTGAACATGTCAGTGTGGCCTATTATCCAGTTTGTCATAAAGCCACCATAGGAACCTCCACAAACTCCAAGCCTTTTCCTATCAATCTGTTTGTATTTTTTTAAACTTTCTTCAACTGACTCAATAAGGTCTTCATAATCTCTCTCGCCATAATTGCCAAAGACATTGTGAGCCCAATCAACACCATAGCCATCAGACCCCCTTGGATTTCCGTATATTACAGCAAATCCTTCTCCAGCAAGCATTTGGAACTCGAGCATTAGGGCATTTCCATAAGCTGTTTTTGGACCCCCATGTATTTCCAGTATTGCTGGAACTTTTTTCTTGTGAGTCAGTCTTGGCTTAATGACCCAAGCGTCAACCAAGGTTTTATCAGATGCTTTAAAAGTCATCTTCTCTGGCTTAAAAAACCTTCGTTTGCTTGCAAGAGTGTCGTTGTAATTTGTTATTTTTACTGCTTTGTTTCCGTCTTCAATAAGCCATAATTCAGGAAAAGAGGTAGGGGAGGTTCTGAGTTCAATTCGAACTTTTCCATCCTTTGATTCAGAATAGCCAATTATTGAGTATTCTGAACTGGAGATATATTTCCAAGATTCTTTTTTCATGTCGAACTCAACAAGTCTTATGGATTCTTTTACAGTTGCAGCAAATCTTGCTTTATCTGATTTTTCTGAAATCCAGATGTCGCTTGCAGAGGGAAATTTTGTATCGCAATTCATCGAGTCTCCTATTCCGAATTCAAAACCGTTTGTTATTTTTTTGAGCTTTTTGTTTTTTTGGACTTTATACAATCCGTCATTAGAAGCCCATGATTTTTTCATGTCATTTGCAAGAACATAAATCTCATTCCCTACAACAACAGGATGATACACGCTTTTGCCAAATGATGTAAGCTGGGTTTCTTTCCCTCCCTGGATTGACACTGAATAAAGTTCTGAAGACATTGCCTGGCCCGTGTCATTTTCTGGATTTGGAGTTCGTGAATAAAGGATTGTGTCATTTTGTGCACTCCAAGAACCAACACTCCATTTCCCAGAAGTCATCTTTTTTGATTTTTTCCCTTTAACTTTCTGAACAAAAAGATGGTTCCTTTTCCTCAAGAATGAGCCTTGCCCATTAAATCTCCAGAAAGCTGTTTCGATCACTTCTACATCTTCTGCAAAGGACTCTTTGTATTTTGATTTTTCAGGATCGTCAGAAGATGTGAAGACAACTGATTTCCCATCTGGAGAAAAGTCAAAAGAGCTTACACCATTTTTCTCCCTTGTAAACCTTTGTGCCTCTCCGCCACTCATGTCCAAAAAATAAATTTGATATTTTTTATCCTTTGTTCTCTTTGAAAGGAATGCAAGAATTTTTCCATCTGGGGACCATTTTGGAGAAAAAGCATCAAAATCCTTAGAAGAAACTGTTTTGTTCTTCAGTGTCTTTAAGTTTGATATTTTTATTTCAGATTCCCAAGAATTTTTCTTTGTATTTTTATTTGCTTTTTTCAGGACATAACAAACAGTTTTTTTGTCTGGATTTATTACGGGGTTTGATACATGGATTATTTTTCTTATGTCTTTTGGTGAAAAATTTTTTATATTTTTTTT
>CAYNKD010000072.1:0-3719 GCA_964397735.1 uncultured bacterium
TCATAAACACAGCGATTTATCCCATTTACCTCGTTCATTATTCTGTTTGATATTTTCCTTATTAGGCTCCAGGGTAGTTCAGGAAAATCACAAGTCATCCCATCAACACTTGTAACTGCTCTGATTGCGCACAAATGTTCATAAGTTCTTCCATCCCCCATAACCCCAACAGTTTTCAAGTCTGTTAAAACTGCGAAGTATTGCCAAACCTCTTCATCAAGTATGCTCCCTTCTATCTCCTTCCTCACTATCTCATCAGCTTCTTGAAGGATTCTTAATTTTTCATTTGTAATCTTTCCAATTATCCTTATGGCAAGACCGGGGCCAGGGAAAGGCTGTCTGTAAGCCATGTCTTCAGGGATTCCTATTTCCATTGCAACCTTCCTGACTTCATCCTTGAAAAAGTACCTTAGAGGTTCTACTAGTTCGAAATCCATTTCTTCTGGGAGTCCGCCAACATTATGATGAGTTTTTATAGTTGAGCTGGGCCCTCCTCTAGGGTCATAAGATTCAATTACATCTGGATAAAGAGTACCTTGTGCCAAGTACTTTATGTCTTGTCTTTCTTTTGCAAATTTTTCAAAAACCCTTATGAAGCATTCTCCAATTATTTTTCTTTTTTTCTCTGGATCTGTTACTCCTTCTAACTTTGTTAAAAACATTTCTGAAGCATCTATTACATGAAGTTCAATATTGAAGAATTTAAAAGCATTTTCAACCTCACCTCTTTCATCTTTCCTCAAAAGGCCATGATCTATAAAAACACATGTCAAGTTTTCCTTTATAGCTTTGTGAATCAAAACTGCTGTTGTTACGCTGTCAACTCCTCCAGAGAGAGCACAAAGCACTTTGTGATCTCCGACCTTCTTCTTGATATTTCTTATTGCCATTTTGCTTATTGATTCTGGAGTCCATGTCTTATTGCATTTTGCTATTTTCGAGACAAAGTTTTCAATTAGGTCTTTTCCCCAGACTGTATGAGTTACTTCTGCATGGAATTGAATTCCGTATAGTTTTTTATCCTTATTCCCAAAAGATGCAATAGGTATATTTTTTGAACTTGCTAGGACCTTGAAGTCTTTTGGTAATTTTTTTACTATATCTTTATGGCTCATCCAGCATATTAATTCTTTCTCTAAGCCATCAAAAAGATTGCCTTTTTCTAAAACTTCGATTTGGGTGCTTCCGTACTCGCTCTTTTCTCCAGGCTCAACATTGCCACCCATCTCTTTAGCTATCAATTGCATCCCATAACATATCCCAAGTATTGGAATGCCAAGATCCCAAACTCTTTTGTCTATCCTTGGAGAATCTTTTTCATGTACAGACTCAGGACCCCCTGAAAGAATTATTGCCTTTGGAGACATTTTCTTAATTTCTTCAATGGGTGTATCGTGTGGCTTTATTTCGCAATAAATATTTTTCTCTCTTATCCTTCTTGCAATAAGCCTTGCATATTGTGCTCCAAAGTCAAGAATGATAATCGAATCGTCAATTGGTTGTATATTTTCTTTGTTGTTCATTTTGCCTGACCAACACCATCTACAAATTGATAATGTTTGCCTTCATCTTTAAGTGAGGGGCAGTGAACTACATCTGCTTGTTGCATTTCTTTTATGTTCATGGCTCCAACCATTCCCATAGAGTTTTTTAAACCCCCGACAAGATTCAGGGTTCCATCATCTTTATCACTAGGCCCAAAAAATAATTTTCTTAAATCAACCATATTCTTAACAGAAACTCTTGTTCCTCTTGGAAGGTTTGGATCTTGTGTCGCCATTCCCCAGTGATATCCTTCTCCTGGAGTTTCTTTAAGCCCACTAAAACAGCTTCCTAACATTACAGCATCTGCTCCGGAGGCAATAGCTTTTGATATCTCTCCCCCTTTCCTCATTCCTCCATCTGTAATTATCGAAACGTATCTTCCTGTTTTTTCAAGATATCTTTCCCTAGCAATGCAGCATGACATTGTTGCTGTAACCTGGCCAACACCAACACCTGTAACAGCTCTTGTTGTACAAGCTGCTCCAGGGCCAATTCCAACCAGTATGCCGGCAGGATTCGTTTTCATCAGCTCGTATGCAATGTTTTCAGTTACGCAGTTGCCTAAGATTACGGGAATCTCTATCTCTTCTATGAACTTCTTTATATCTAGAGATACTTTGCCTCTATGTTGAGAGCTGATTACAGTTGCTTGAATGAAAATCAGGTCAGCGCCTGCGTCTCTTGCCAAAAAGCCTATCTTTTTTGCATTTGCCGGAGTAACACTGACTGCTGCATCAATGCCTCTTTCTTTAAGCTCTTTAACCCTAAGAGATATAAGATTTTCTTTTATTGGTTCAGAATAAACTTCCTGAATAACCTTTATGGCTTTGCTGGAATCGCAAGAAGTAATTTTGTTAAAAACCTGTGAAGGATCTTCGTATTTTGTCTGTAGTCCTTCAAGGTTTAAAACTCCCATAGACCCTGTTTTAGACAATTTTTCTGCAAAATCAACATCAACTGCAGAATCCATAGCGCTAGCAATTATTGGAATTTCAAGTTCTGAATTACCCATCTTGACGGAGGTGTCAACATCTCTAGGATCCAATGTGCTGATTCCTGGAAGTATAGAAACGTCATCAAACCCATATGTGGATTGAAGTTTTGGTAAAGAGCCTTTTTTCATGTTTTCCATATTACAAATCAGAGATGCGTTCGCTCTTGTAATTGGGCGAATGCTACGATTTTCTAGATTATATATTGAATCTAATCTATTTCTAAAACAAATATATCCCAATTCCAGTGTTGCTTATGTGTTGTTGAAGTTATCGCAATTTTTTTCTTGTCGGGACTAATTGATAGATTTTTTAACTTGTCCATTTTTGCAATTATTTGAAATTTGTCATTTTTGACATCCCACCTAAGAAGATTTATTTGATTTGTTTTTACGTCAATGAATGAATTGATCCAAAAATTTTCCTTTAAAGACCATTGGTAAACCTGCATAAAGTGGCTGCTTGTCGGCGTAAAGCATTTTTTTTCAACAGAAGAGACTTCTAAAAAAGTACAAAATTGCTGTTTCCTTGATTCCAGATTCTTGGGATTCATTCTCCATCCCAGGTTTTCACCACCATATATTCCTATAGTGTATTCTTTTGTCCAATCAACAACAACAACAATTTCCTCAGATCTGTTTTTTAAAAGCAAAAGGCGACTCGATCCATTTTTATGCTCTAGGAGGATTATGTTAGCTTTTTTGTCAATAGCAAAACTTGAGATCTCTGTGATTGCTTCTTCATTTTGGTAAATTGTTTTAATTTCATTATTTTCAGATATTTTCTTTATTTTTTTCCCTTCTAGATAATAGACATTCTCGTATGCAGATTTTGACATCTTGAAATGATTTTCAAGCAGGTAAGTTTCATCGCTAACCCACCCTCTTATCCAAAGTTTTCCAGAATCAGTCCATGAAATTTCATTTTTTTTAACATCCGTTTGAGATTCTGCAATGATTTTTTCTTCACCACTTTCGCCATACCAAAATACTGTTGGTCCCGTAATCGTTTTTTGCTTCCATAGTATTTTCTTATTATTTGTTTTGACAATCCGCCCAATGGGGTTTATTGACAAGAAAACTCCATTTTTATTTATGTTTATAAATTTTACTTTTTCTCCAAAAGGAGGAGAGGGGCTCTCTTCTAAAAATACTATATTTTCATTGTCTAGCCAATTTAAAT
>CAYNKD010000073.1:0-3699 GCA_964397735.1 uncultured bacterium
AAAAGTATCTTAGCTAACTTGTTCATAAAAATCCTCCTTATTAACAAATATTTAAGAATAATTGTAATGACTGAAAAATAATATATTTATATATTATTAATTTAGATGCCTTGTAAAAAATCGAACAAATTGATCATTGATGTTTTCATTTTGTGCATTTTCCGAAAGCTTCAAAATACACTCAAGATCTAATTCATCCATTTTTTCTTTCAAGAGAAAACCAAATTTTGGATGGTGAATATAAACCCCCCCTGGGCTGTTTTTTGGCAAAGGGGCATTTTTTTGTCCATAGTATAAAAAAACTGGTGGGTCATTTTTATCAAGATGATTGATTGGGGATGCCCATTCGAAAGAATTATGAAATTTTGGATTTGAAATATCATCAAAAGATTCCATGCGATAAAGGGCGTATATTGGAGGATCTAACTGATTGGTGTCAAAGAGTTTCATTATCTCCCTAGGGTCAAGTGTTGTTTGTGCATGTGTTGCAACTACAGCTTGAACTTTTGCTGATATTCGATGAGGAAAGATATTTCTTGGATTTTTTGGCTGATTCGAATCATCATTGAATCCAAGCCATAAGGATATGGCCCCTCCTGCAGAACCCCCGATTGCTCCAAACTTCTCAGGAATGAGGTTAAAAACACCTGAGAGGCTTCTTAAAAATTGTATTGAAGCTCCCGCATCTTGCATTTGTGCAGGAAATGGAGCCTCGCCAGTTAACCTGTAATTTACCGCTGCAACAGAAATTTTTTCCGCAAGGAGTTTTTTGAGAAGTTGCTGGTTGATAGAACTTTTATCTCCGCCAACAAAACCCCCACCGTGAAAATAAATAACTAGTGGTGTTGGTTTTTCGGAATCTGCAAGCCATAAGTCAAGTTCTGTTCTTTGGAAAAGCCCGAAGCTGTAGTTAATGTTTTCATGATCGGGTTTTAGCGGTTGCAAGAGAATGAATAGAAGGGAAAAAATCACAATTTATTTTTCTGATTGGTGTGAGGCTATGATTTTTTTTGTTTGGTCTGCAGGCAATGGTTCATAAGTATGAAACTCCATATCAAAAAAACCATCTCCTTTCGCAATAGACCTTAAGGTGTTGTCATATTTATACATCTCCATCAAGGGGACTTCAGCTTTTATCGTCGTCAAGCCTTGTTCGCTAGCGTCTTGTCCTAATATCTTCCCCCTTCTAGAATTCAAATCTCCGATAATTTCTCCCATTAGGCTATCAGGGATAGTAATGTTCACCTTGTAAATGGGTTCGAGAATTATTTTTTGACATTGATTTTCTAAAAGCCTAAAGCACTGTAGGCCTGCTATTTGAAAAGATATGTCATTAGAGTCAACATCATGTGTTTTCCCATCAAAAACTGCAACCTCTATATCCACAATTTGAGCTCCAATCAAAGAACCTTTTTCCATTGCTTGAGAAACCCCTTTTTCTACAGAGCCAATAAACTTTTTTGGTATTTTTCCACCAACAATACTGTCTAAAAATTCAAAGCCTTCATCGCGAAGAAGTGGTTTAATTCTTAATGCGCATTCTCCAAATTGCCCTGAACCTCCAGATTGTTTTTTATGTCTATACGTTGCACTTCCTCCACCTGTAAAGGTTTCTTTGAAGGGAATTTTTGGAGCTGATGCGATCGCCTTCACACCAAATTCATTTTGCGCTCTTGAAGAAAGAACAGAAAGTTGAATTTCTCCAAAACATTCAATAACATTTTGATGTGTTTCTGACTTGTATCCATAGGTTACTGCTGGATCCTCTCTCAAGAGAGTTTTTATGGCGTCACTAACCTTTGTTGCATCTTTTTCTGTTTCAGAATCAATGGCTTCCCATGACGTGGGTTTTGGAAAAGGGATATCATTAATTTTTACAGTTCCTTTGCCGAGGGTGTCCCCTCCCAATGCGCTCTTTAATTTCACCAGTGCAACAATATCTCCAGCCTCTACAGAATCAACACCTTCTCTGTCTCCGATGTTGACCTTGTATAGTTGGGTTAATCTTTCATTGTCTGCTGTTCGAGTATTTTTAAGAGTGTCTCCTTTGTTTATTTTTCCAGAAGCTACTCTTGCATACTGGACTTCCCCCATTTTTCCTTCATGGCGTGTTTTGAATATCTGCAAAGCAGGGTCTTTTTTCCCTAAAAGATTTGATCTTTTTGAAAAAATTGAACTTTCTGGGCCTGGGAACAAATCTCCAATAGCATTTGCTAAGCTTTCTATTCCCACCTGAGAGGTAGACGAACAAAATAGGACGGGTACTATTTCTGAATTGGATACACCGTCAGCAAAAGCTTGTTTCAACTTGTCAAAAGGCAATTCATTTCCTTCAAAATAAGACTCCATCAAATCCTCATCTTGTTCAACAACCTTATCCAAAAGAGATTCTGGCAAATCAGATCCTTCTGCCAGTAGTTCAGTTGGCTCTTCGAATGTACTCCCGGCGTTTATGTTTGTTTGAAAGGGGACTACAGAATCAACACCAAAATCTTTCCAGCATTCCGAGTTTGCATTGCTGTTGTCCATTCTTGAGATTACAACCATTACCGGAAGCTTGAAAGACTGTGCTTCTGTCAAAAGCCTTTTGGAGGCCATGTCTACACCTATTGTTGGATCAATAACCAAAAGTGCAGCATCAGAAACAGCAAGTCCCGCGGTTCTATCACACCTAAAGTCATTTGATCCAGGGGTGTCAATCATTTGAAACCTGTAATCATTGAAGTCAAAACATGCAGGGCAAAGGAAAAGGCTCATCTTCCTATCCTTTTCTTCTTGATGAACAGCGATTTTACTTGTTCCTTTCTGTAATTCCCCAACCCTTGTTACTGCTCCGGCTTTATAAGCCATAGATTCAACTAAAAGAGTTTTTCCGACCGCTAGGTTTCCTATAACTGCAATTGTTTTTGTTCCCTTCGGCATATAAGTTTATTCTAAAAAAAATATCTGATTTTCTTTAATTTTCAAAAGTTTCAATATTGGCAAGAGCCCAGGTTAATGTAGCAATATGAGCCAAACCTTCCTCAAACTCTTTTTCATCGATTTTATCTAATGTGTCTGAAGGTGCATGATGGTAATCAAAATACCTAACGCTGATATTTCTCAAACCTATCAAAAGAACTCCGTGCTCTCTCATTGGGCCAATGTCAACACCGCTTCCATTGCCAATAAGATCCAACCCTGTTCCTTTGAGAATATTTTCAAGCATTTTCTTCTGTTCTTCATTACCTTCCGATACCCATCCGGTTGGTTTTTCAGCACCTAAATCCGATTCAATTGCGGCAAACGTGTTTTCCCCGTATTCTTTGGAATATTCACTTCCTCCCCTTGCCCCGTTTTCCTCGTTTGTCCAAAGGATTGCCCTTATTGTTCTTTTTGGGGTTAAGCCTAATCTTTTAATTATGCTTAAGGTTTCCATTGCGTGAACAACCCCGGCTCCATCATCAAAAGCTCCATGCCCAACATCCCATGCATCAAGGTGTCCAGAAACAATAACCACCTCATCGGGATACTTGCTTCCTTTAATTTCACCGATAACATTATGTGAAAGAGCATCAGGGTGTGTTTTTGCTGACAGCTTCATTTGAACCCTTATAGGGATTCCCATTTCCTGCATTTTTGCCATAGCCATTGCATCTTCAATCGTTACAGCTCCATAAGGAATTTTTTTATACTCATTTGAATAACCCATTCCTCCTG
>CAYNKD010000074.1:0-3684 GCA_964397735.1 uncultured bacterium
CTGGCTCTATAGTAACAACCATATTTTTCATCATTATGTTTTTTGAACCTTGAAACAAACCTGGAGATTCGTGAACCTCTCTCCCAACACCATGCCCCAAAGAATGTCCGAAGTATTCTCCATATCCAGAATCTCTAATGATTTTTCTTGCACTTTCGTCAAGAATGTGTCCAGAAACTGACTCTTTTAAATTATCCTCTGCCTCTTTTTTAGCATTGTTTGTAATTTCAAATATTTCTAAAAATTCTTTTTTTGGCTTTTTGCCAGGGACAAGCCATGTTCTAGTCATGTCACTCATCCATCCATCCAAACAAACACCCAAATCTAATGTCAAGGGATCTCCAGCCTGAAGAAGATTGTTTGTAAAGGAAGCATGAGGTCTGGATGAATATGAACCAGACGCAACTATAGGGTCAAAAGCCATTTTTTCAGCACCATTTCTTATTGCATATTTAATAATTTCAGAAGCCAAATCTCTTTCTGACAAACCTGGCCGGATAATTGTTTTTGTGTAATTAAATAAGGCTGCATTCAATTTTGCACTTTCTTTTATCCCTTGCAATTCTTCTTCTGTTTTTACAGACCTTGCAAAGTCAATAGCTTCGTCAATTTGAATGAGTTCTCCATTCGTGTTTTTTTCTAATAATAATTTTTGCTTTTCTGTATTTCTTGAAGAAAGGTAGCCAATTCTCTTTTCTCCTTTTTTAAAAAGATACCTAAAAGTACTTTTCAACAAGTTCTTTTCTGAACAGCAGTAAATATCAAGATAATCTTTTTTAAACTCTTGCGCTATTTCGTGATATCTAAAATCTACCCCGAGCAAAGCACCCTCTTCAGTAATGACCAAGACACCGGTTGAGCCTAAAAATCCCGAAAACCATGAAAGATGTACAGGGTCTGAAATAAGAATACAGTCTAGCTTTGAATCTTTAATTATTTTTTTAACTTTACTAAACATCTAATACCAAATTCTAGAAGATTTAAATTAATATTAAACATAATGCAAAACTTCTTTTCATCTTTTTGGATCTTTTTTCTTATACCTTTCGCCTTTGGCTCAATACCTTCGGGATACGTTCTAGTAAAAATTTTATTCAAGAAAGACATAAGAAAACATGGTTCCAAGAATATTGGGTCAACAAATGTCGGAAGAACTTTTGGTTCAAAATATGGTTACATAACACTTTTATTCGATATGTTGAAAGGGTATTTTGGAGTTTTAATTTCTTACAACATGCTTTTATCTACAATGCAGAATGAAGATGGAGCAAACCTTGCCATATGCGCGCTTCCTCTTTTTGCAGTCTTAGGTCATGCCTTTTCTCCTTTCATGAATTGGAAAGGAGGAAAAGGTGTTGCTGCAACATTCGGCTCATTTATATTTTTTAATTTTGAATATATGCTAATTTGTCTTTCTGTTTACCTGATAACAATAAAAAAATCAAAATTCGTCTCACTTGGATCGATCATCTCAACATCCTTGCTTCCATTAACTTCATACCTTTATCTGAAAAATAACTTGAAAATCATTCATAAAAGCGGAGATTACTTTATTGGCCTGGATGAAAACTTCCCATACATCTTGCTTCAAACATTACCTATAATCATTTTGGTTATGTTTTTACATAGAGAAAATTTAACGAGATTGAAAAAGGGAACTGAAAGCAAAATCAAATGAAAATTCATGTAGCTGGATTTGGTTCTTGGGGGGTTTCATTTTCAAACCTTCTTGCAGGTCAAAATGCTGAAATTAAAATATTAACAACAGATCACGAAGATGAGAAAAAATTCAATGAAGAGAAAATTCATCCATTATTCAAGGGAAAAAAACTAAATGAAAGAATTACAGCGATAAACAAAAAAGAAATTTCAGAAATCCCTGACTTTCTAGTTTGGTCTGTTCCAACAAAATTCACAAAAGAATGGATTACAGAAGATTTCTTAAAGCATTATTCGGGTATTGACATTCTTGTTTTATCAAAAGGATTAGCTCCAACAGGCTTTAATCCAATAGGAAATTGGTTAAATGAAAATCTAAAAAACAACATTTACGTCTTGTCTGGGCCAAACTTTGCTAGTGAAATAATTCATGGCCTTCCAGCGGCAACAGTGATTGCTGGAGAAAAAAGACCAAAAAAAATTGAAGCGGTTTTAAAAAACAGTTCACTGAGGACTTATTATTCTGATGATATTTTAGGAGTTAGTCTTGGCGGTGTACTTAAAAATGTATATGCCATAGGCTCTGGCATGGTTGATGGTGCTAATCTTGGCAAAAATGCAAGAGCTGCAATGATCTCAAGGTCACTGGTTGAAACTTCAAGGGTTTTTGATTATTTCAAAACAGATAAAAAAACACTTTGGGGTTTAGCTGGATTAGGGGATCTCATACTTACAGCAACAGGAAGTGACAGTAAAAACTGGCAACTTGGAAACCAGATTGCAAAAGGGATATCTCTTGAGGAATCTCTTAAAAATCTTACTGGAGAAAGTGAAGGAATCAGAACTCTAAACGGCCTCATGGAACTTTCGAATGAAAAAAATATAGACCTTCCATTAGCCTCTGCTATAAATGATGTTATTTACGAAAAAAAAACAGTAAGAAATGTCGTAAAAACACTTTTGGAAAGACCTTCAAAGAAAAAAGAAATAGATTAAAGAAACAAACAAGGAATGCATTTACTGCATTCCTTGTTGCCTCCCTAAAAGCTTACTGGTAACAGGAAGTCGGATTGTTCAAAGAGTTGGTTCCATCAAATATCTTAAAGAAAATCTCTTCACTGCTTTGTCCGCCTCTCCTGTTGTCAGACCAAAGTGAGAAGATGATATCTCCAAAAATCTCAATGGCTGGACTATGCTGAACATTAGGTGACTGTATTGAATCTCCAATCGAATAATCCGTAAGCTGCCAAGTTGGGTTCATATTGTTAGTACATCCCAAAGTGACTCTCTCAGTTGAATTCAAGCTAGTGTCTGCCCAAGCGACAGCAAGTATATCATCAGAGATATCAGCACTAACCCTTAAGTAAAGTGGAGATGCAGCTGTTCCGCTATTGTTCACAGCAGAAACATTCTCCCAACTTCTACCCCTGTCCGTTGTTTTCTTTGTTAATGTCTTATTAGTAGAGCTAAATGCAACAAACATATCTGGGGAAGCAGGGTTTGAATTCTTTGAAACATCTGCCAAGCTTGGATAAAGCCCTGTTTCAAGAGTTGTAACATTCCTACAAACACCTTGTACTGCATTTGAACTACAGTCAGCAGAATCAATAGCTATACCAAATCCAAATGAATCAAGAACAGAGATATTAGAACCTGCTTGTGAGCTTCCAACAAATTGATCTTCATAATTCATGTTGAACCAGCCTCCAAAAGAACCGCTTATAGCAGTATCGTCTGAAGTGTGTACAAACCTATTAAACATAACTGTATGTTCAGGATTGTTTGGAGGACTTGAATCAAAGAACAACGAATACTGCCCAAAGGCTTGATTGTTGTCATCAAAATCAGAACTCTCCATAACAGTCGAATCTGGTCTTTGGTCTTCAGAATCTATGATTGACCAATCGCTCCACTGCCCAAAAGCAGCTGAATGGAAATCATTTTGAACATCCCCATTTGCACCAGCAGAAACTCCATTAGAGAGCATGTTTCCAGATTGAGCATGTCTTGTTGGTATTTGAAGAT
>CAYNKD010000075.1:0-3670 GCA_964397735.1 uncultured bacterium
TGTTGAATATCCAACCAAGCCATGACACATGACCTGCTTTGAATCAGTTTTATATCCCACTTTTTTTAAAATTTTCGACAAACGAACACCCTCCCAATCATTATCGAGGAGGCTCCAATGAGTTACACAATGAACATCCGCATTCATCTTGAACGGATCAAGCTTTAAAAGATCCTCAAAAGAAAATTCTCTTGGCTCTAAAACATTCCCATGAACCTTCATTCTCCATGAACCTGAACTTATTACACTTCTTGGAGGATTGACATCCAGCCTGGGCCATTTTTTAACAGCAATCTGGCCTGGAGGAACTCTGGAAATCTCATTCCGGTAAATATAAGGTTCTTTATTCATAAATCTTTCTAAGAATTTGAAGAGAAGGGTTTATCAATACAAAATCTCCATAATCCAAAGTTGGAATCACTCTTCTCCCTAGTGAAACAAGAAGAACTTCCTTGAGAGAGTCTTCGTCAAAATCTATATCTAAAGAATTCCAGTGTACCTTTTGTTGTGAAAAATATCTTTTTAAAACATGACAATCTCCACACCATTCAGTGGTATATATCTTTAGGTTCTTTTTCTTCAAAACATCTATATCTCTTTCCTCTTCCTCAGAAAACCCACATAAATCAAGCCCCTTAAGGTTGGGAAAAAGGCCAATTGGTCTTGAAATGTCCCCAAGGATGGCTAAAGGAAACAACGGGCTCCATCTTTTTTTTAATTTTTTTATAGATGCTCTTAAAATTTTAGGAATATCGTTGTTTTCTAAGTCTTTTTCATCTATTATGCTGATTTTTTCCATGAGTTAAATCCTACTATCATTAAAATCTGAATATGCTTTTTCTTGAATATTTCTTCCTGCCTTGTGTTTCCGAAATCGAAGTAAATAAAAACAATCTTACAAAAGGGTCTGCAACATGCATTATAGAAAAATCAGAAAATGATATTGATTTCTACATTTCGGAAAACATGGAGATAGATGAGGTTTTTTTCACAAGAGGGGGAACAAATCTGTATTATGAAAAAAAAGAATCAGAAAATGGCTTAAATGGATGGTTCTTACCTTCTATCCCTGAGGGAAATTATGAGATAACTATCAATTACTCTGGGTTGTTTGCAGAAAAAAATAATTCATACCATGAGTTAGATATGGAAAAAGGAATTCTTCCACTTAGTTTAAAAGAAAGGAAATGCACAACTGTTAAGTTAAAAAATTCAGAGATTGTTATTGCAAATTCTCTTCAGGACCCAAATGCTTTGATTTATCTCTGTGATGTAAAAAATAAAATCTTCCAACTCTCTGGAGAGGAACAAATCATCCAAGCTGAAAGCCTGAAAATAATAACAACAAAATCAAAAACGATTCATCAATCTTGGATAAATAACATTCTTGAAAAAATAAAAAAAATTGAGAGTGAGCTGAATTTTTTCAAAAAAGATGACTTGGTTTTGCTAGAGGGAAAAGAATGGCTTAGCCAAAAGGGAGTTATTGTTGTTCCAGAAAATTACCTTGAGAATGATCTAAGATTTTCAGAAATATCAAAACACTTAGCATACCAGTGGGAAAATGTAAAAAGACCTATTGAGAATGATCCCCTTGGAAGGATTGTCCACTCTTATATCGATGAAAAAACTACAGCTCTCTCTAGGAGAATTTCTGATAGAGCTCATCTTGAAAAAACAAATGGAAAAGATACCCTTAGGCTTCAAAGTGTCTTCCTTGAATATGAAAAAAAATACCAACAAAAAGAATGTTCAGAAATATTTTGGCCTTTTGCAAAACTGTCGAAAACAAAAGTAGCAAGACTTGCAGATGGTTATGAAACTTCTATCTATTTTGACTGGAATGGAAAATGCTCGCCAATATTAAACATAAAAATATCCAATAGCAAAAACATTCTTGAAAAAACTATCGTTCTAAAGCCTCAAATCTCTGTACATAAAATTACATCCAAATGGATTCCGAGAAATTTAGAAATTGATTCAAAAGGTTTTTTCCCAGGAGGGTTAGAGAGAGACAAGTCTACACCTCTCCTTTTTGAATCTCTTGCTTCAAAAAACATTACTGAATGGATTCAGCCAACAGGGACGATTGCATCTTTAGGGCCAGGAGGAACGTTTTGGCCTGATAAAAAATCAATACAGCTGCCTGATGGGACTCTTAGGGAATGGACTCAAGAAAGCTTGTTATTGATTGCTTCGAAAAATGAAACTTTTTTGATTTCAGCAAATAAAAGAAAGCTACCAGAAGTAAAAAATTCTTTCCTTGACTGGGGTTGGGTTTTTTTTGAAGAAGAAATACCTGTAAGATGGGGAACAAATACGGGATCTAAAATATACAAATTACCAATTCCAGAAATATTCTCCTGGGGAGACTAAGCCATTAGGCAAAGTGTCTTCTACAGCCTAAGAGCTACAGTGGTCCTAGCAGTTATTTAATCTTTCTTCTACAGCGTTCCAGTCAACAACATTCCACCAAGCTCCTATATATCCACCTCTTAGATTCTGGTAGTTTAAGTAGTAAGCGTGTTCCCAAACATCCAAACCAAGAATAGGGGTTCCTTCACCAGTCATCAACGGATTCTCTTGATTTGCTGTCGATGTTATTGAAATTTTTCCATCTTTGCAAACAAGCCAAGCCCACCCTGAACCAAATCTTGTCATCGCTGCATTTGCGAATTCTTCCTTAAATTTATCAAAAGATCCAAACGAAGAATCGATGAGGTCAGCTAAATTGCCTGACGGAGATCCTCCTCCATCGGGAGACATTGTTGACCAAAACAAAGAATGGTTGTAATGACCTCCTCCATGATTCCTGACAGCAGTCTTCACTGAATCAGGAAGATTGTTAACCATTTGGCAAAGATTCCCCAATCCTGCATTTGCAAGATTCGGCTCTTTCTCCAAAGCAGCATTCAGGCCATTTACATATGCCTGATGGTGTTTTGTATGGTGTATCTCCATTGTTCTAGCATCTATATGAGGCTCTAGGGCATCATAAGAATAATTTAATTCTGGTAAAGAATGACTCATTTTTTTAATCCTCCTTAAAGATCTAAAGCTCTTCTTATTTCGTAAGCAATATTTGTCATATGGGCAGCAACCATTGGGTCACTATCCTCAGACATCTCAGTAGCACTTTCATGCATGTCAATCAAAGCATCTGTAGAAAGTGCAGTCATGTCAGGACCGCTATTTCCCATTTGAATCAAATAACTTGTCCATAAAGATTGCGAATCCCTGTTGAAAGAATTGGCAGCATCGACATTCCATAAAGCTTCATGAACTGCACCAAATACATCACTAATAGCGAGAGAGTCTGCTTCATTTGATTCGTGGTACCAAGCTGCATCTCTCATCCTCACTAATCTGCCACTGTCAAAAAGATACATCAAGGTCATCATTTTCCTGGAAGCAACAGTGCTATGAATGTCAGTATTGAGATCCTGCATGAAACTTCTTCCGCCTAAACCATAAGACCTGAAGGAATTAACCATGTATGGATAAAAGTCAACAAGCATGGCAGTGTCCACTGTCAAAGATTCAATGAGAAGAGCTAAAGCTCTTTCTTGCTCTGCATAAGGGATGAAAGATATTGGTGCAGGAGCTCCAGGATCGCCCTTGTGTGCTCTGCTCATATCATGACCTCCAAGATACTTGGCAGCAAAAGGAC
>CAYNKD010000076.1:0-3500 GCA_964397735.1 uncultured bacterium
TTTAGTAAATCATAATATTTTTAATAAGATAATTGGTTATGAAAAGCGATCATTCCGTTGAAATGTTTGAAAAACTAGCTCCAAAATACGATTTGATGAACAAAGTGATTACATTTGGGCTTTATAAAATCTGGCAAAAAAAACTAGTTGAAGAGATGAAAGTTGAAAAAAAAGACAGAGTTCTTGATCTTGCTACAGGAACTGGAGACATAGCTATGCTACTTGGGAAGACAGGCGCAGAAGTTTTTGCAAGCGACCTCTCTTTAAATATGCTAAAAATAGCAAAAAAAAGATCTATTGAGGAAGGTTTGGACATCAAATTCTTCAAAGACGATGCATCAAAGCCAAAGCTAAATAACCTCGATTCGATAACTATTAGTTTTGGGATTAGAAATATTCCGAATATAAAAAAAACAATCGAGAATCATGTACATTCCTTGAAAAAAGGAGGCTCATGGGGCTGTTTGGACGTTTCTGAACCTGAAAACTTTCTTACAAGGATTTTCTTTAACTTGTGGATGTCAATTATGCCTTTTTTATCTAGATTCTTCAATGCCCCTGAAGAATCTTATCTGTATTTGAAAAATTCAGTAAAAACATTCCCAAGAATAAACATGATGAAAAAAATAATGAAAAATTCTGGATTAAAAATAACCTATTCAAAAGAGCTTCTTCCAATGGGTGCAATCCTCCTGATAGGGAAAAAAGAGTAAGAAATACTAAAAAGACATCAATTCAAAAGAGAAAGACAGAAGCTCTTCCTCAGTATCAAAAACCAGCTCTAAAGCAATACCATTAAATGATCTGATCAAAGAAATTTCATTTGTAACGAAATCGCTTTTATCAATATCCCATTCAGACTTTGTTCTAAAAGCCCATCCTTTTGAAAAGTTCACAAATGAAGAAACATAAGGCCCCTTCCAAGAAAAACCCTGTCGAGATGGGATGGGGTTTAAACCTTCAATTTCCCTTTGACCAAGGCCGAAAACAAAACTTGCCTTTGGTATGTCTTTGCTGAAATAAAGATTTGATCCAATTGATTCGTAATTTTTTTCATTTCCGGAAAAACGAGAAAAATGAAAATCAAAACTCGCATGGCTAAATTCTTTTTTAAATAAAAAACTACCACCTGAAACATTGAACAAGGACCCATTTCCTACAGAGAACCTACCACTGTCAAGAATAACATCAAACCTCTTGCTTCCGCTCTTGAGAAAGGTGTTCAATCTGTAAGACGGGGATGAAGATATCCAATAACCATTTCCACTTTTGTCAACCTCGAAAACAGAACCTAGGCCAACAGAGAAAGATGCATTGTCACCTATTGGCAATTTCCCATCAATAAATAATTCAGTTTTCCCAGACTCAGTAGTTGTAAGTGAACTCGAAATCAATCCTCCAAAGGCACCAAAATCCTTTAGCTTGAAGCTCAGCATAGCGCCTTCATCCTCATGATTTTGAAAAACAGGTGCAAAAGTTAAAATGTTGCCAAATTCATCCTCTGAACGAAACTGCCTCTTCATGCTTTTTAAAGAAAATACCTTTGTAGAAAGTATGTAAAAATCTACATCTTCAAAATTTAATTCGTATAAATCACCCTCTACCTTCTCTAAAGTACATTTTTTTGCAGTAATTAAAAATCCTGAATTTGGCAATGGTTCCCAATTCCCAAAATTAATATTTGAAAAAGTCCATTTTTTGTTTTCGTATAAAAAATCCTCACCCTTGAATATCCAATTTGGTGAAAGAGGGTCTGCAGCCCTAATCTTTAGTTCAAAATCTTTAGAGGTTAATTTTTCTATTGAATTTTCACCCACATTGAACTCTCCAAAAATCCCCCCCAAAGAGAACAGCAAGTTTCCTGAGGATATTGTTGTTAAAGAGTTCGAAGAGAAAGTGGAGTAGTCGGTATCAAATTTCATCAACTCAGAAGAAACTATTAAATCTTCTGTCTCAAAAACAACATCTCCTTTTACTTCTATGAATTCTCCATCAACATAATTCACTTCTTCTGCGAAAAAGCTTGGTGAAAAAAGAAAAATAAATACTTGTAAAAGGTTTATAAAATTCACTTTTTAAGAGATGCCAAAATAAAAACATTTTCCAAAAGCATAGCTACCGTCATAGGACCAACCCCTCCTGGTACAGGAGTTATCGCTTTTGCATTTTTAGAAGCTTCTTCATACTCAACATCCCCACTAAGACCATCTTTGGTTCTTGTTATTCCAACATCAAGAACATAAGCTCCTTTTTTAATCCATTCCCCCTTCACTAACCCAGGCATTCCAGTTGCCGCTACGACAATATCAGCCTTTTTTATTTTTCCTTCCAGGTCGTCGGTCCTGCTGTGAGCAAGTGTGACAGTAGCATTTGCATGCGTCAACAAAACAGCCATTGGGAAGCCAACAAGAATACTTCTACCAATAACTATTGCATTTTTTCCATTCAGGTCACATCCTGAATGCTCTAAAAGCCTCATGCATCCTTTAGGGGTGCAAGCTGCAACAATATCTTCTTTTCTTATCAAGGATCCCAAGCTTGCAGGAGTCAATCCGTCAACATCTTTCGATGGGGGAATCTTCCTTATAACTTCATCTGAATCCAGATGAGAAGGAAGAGGCATCTGAACAAGGATCCCGTCAATATTTGGATCCACACTCCAACCTTCAACAATCTCGTTAACTTGATCCTGTGTTGATGAAGAGGAAATTCTTTTCACTAAAGAGTTTATTCCAACCTCGGCTGCAGCTTTTTCCTTGGCTTTTACATATATTGAACTAGCGGGATCCTCCCCCACGAGAAGTACTGCTAAAGTTATATTTTTCTCAAGCAAGGAAACCTTTTCTCTAACTTCATCTCTAACCAATGAAGAAATCTGTTTCCCGTCAATTTTCATCTGGACCATAGATTGTAGATTATTTTTTCCAACCTTCTGGAAATTAGCCTCGTTACAATGAAATCCCTATCTGTCATGGGCTTCACTAAAGCAGAATCAATTTTTGAAAAAATTGCAGCTAAGTGGTCTGTAAAAATTTGATCCCCAATCAGTAACACGTCATCTGTTTGTAGCTTGTTTTCCTTGATCCAATTTTTTATAGAAAAAGGAAAAGGTTTATATGCGACAAAAACATCAAGATCTAATATTTTTGATAAATTTTTAGCTCTTTTTTTTGAAGTATTTGAAGCAAGTGCTATTTTGATTTTCTTTTTCTTGATAGAAGAAATCCATTTTCTTTTTTTTTCAGAAATTGATTTTTCATGATGTTTAAGGAGTGTATTGTCAACATCAATCAAAATTGCCTTATATTTTTTCACCTGGCTCATACTTATATCTTCCAGTCTCTCAGAAAAAAATGTTGGTTTAGGAATCACCTGCTGAATCCTCCCTTAATAATTTTATATACCCTAAGTGTTCATCATAAGTCTCAGAAAAGTAATGATTAACTCCATCTTTATCAAGAACATAAAAATAATAACTATGACTTGCAGGATTAATTGCT
>CAYNKD010000077.1:0-3465 GCA_964397735.1 uncultured bacterium
CTTTTTTTTCACAGACTTTAAAAATTTTGTCAGATACACCCATAGCCCTGGAAGGGTTGTGGTCTACAAACACGATGCTTGAACCGTTCTTTTTTACATAATTAAACATCTTAAATCCAACACTTATAGACGTTTCATCATCAAGTTCACCGAGAAACTCATCAGCCAATATTATTTTTGGTTTTTGAAGGAGTGTTCTTGCAACTGCAACCCTTTTTCTTTCTCCTCCAGAGAGGAACTTTACTTGCTCATTTGCTTTTTGGCTTATCTCAAGTGAGTTCAATATCGTCATTGCTTCTGAAATTATCTCATCACTAGGACTGGACAAGAGAACATCTAGAAAGTTCATTTTGTGAAAATTTCCAAAAATAACATTTTCCATAACCGTCTTATTGTTTACAAGACCAAGTCTTTGTGGAATATATCCAATATTTCCAGATGGAAGACAGTCAGCACAACATTCTCCAAGTATGCATATTTCTCCAGATATTTCTGGGATTATTGAAGCTATTGTTTTTACAAGTGTTGTTTTTCCAGACCCTGAAGGTCCAACAAGTGCAACTATCTCCCCTTTTTCAATTTCTAAATTTATGTTTTCAAGTATTGGTTTTTTTGAATCGTATCCAATACTTAAGTTCTTTAACTCAAGAACGCTTTCTTTAAAGACTGTTTTGTTCATTTTTTTGTAACCAGGAAAGAATTATATTAAGTAGAACAGGATACTGAACATAAGCCATGTTATAAAAATCATTCCAGCATTACCTGTAATCTAGTTGAAAAGTTATCAAATTCTTAATTTGCTTTCGCTATTTTTAAACTGTCTTGGAGGCCTCTTGCCAAAAGAGCAAAGCATTTCATAAGGTATTGTTTTTCCCCATAAAGCTAAATCCATCATTGTTATCTCGTCATCTCCTTGCTTCCCTAAAAGAGTTACTTTGTCTCCAATTCCTACATTGGGAATTTTAGATACATCTACATATAAAAAGTCCATTGATATTGCTCCAACAACTGGAGCCCTTTTCCCCCTTATTAGAACTTTTGAAGATCCTGTTAGGTTCCTCATATATCCATCAGCATAGCCTATCGGAACGACTGCAAGCCTTTTCGGTTCATTAAATTTTTTTATATTCCCGTAACCAAAACCTTCACCTTTTTTTATTGTTTTTCTATCAACAACTCTTGCGTGAACACTCATTACAGGTAAAACTGGAGGGCATGCTTTTAGGTTAATTCCATTAGGCTTCGATCCGTAAAGAAGATATCCAAGCCGAACGGAATCCATGTAATATTCCGGACCTCTCAATAATGCTGGAGAATTAGCAATATGTCTTTCACATTCAGGAAATTTTTCCATCCATTTGGAATCTTTCAAACTTTTCCTAAATTTTCTCAGAGCTAAATCTGTTGATTTCGGGTCAGTATCGGCAATATGGAAGTGGGAAAAAATCCCAGTTGGTTCAAATGGGCTTTTTTGAAATTCTCTTGCAAGATTTTTCAAAGCTGCTGGAGGTACTCCCAAGCGATGCATTCCTGTATCAATTTTGACATGTATATTTGGTGGAGGTAGATTCGAGTCAAGTTGTTTTTCCCAACCCTCCAAATGTTCTGGCCTAAAGAGGCATTGTGTGATTTTGTGATGTTGAAGCAACGGAACTCCTTCAGGAACTGTTTCCCCCAAGATAAGAATTTCAATTTTGATCCCATTTTCTCTTAATTCAATTGCTTCCTCTAAACTTGCAACACATAAACCTCTTATATTTGAATTTTGTATTGCTCTTGAAACTTCTACAGATCCATGTCCATAAGCATCAGCTTTTACTACGGCCCAAAGCCCTACGGGCCCTATGTATGTTTTCAAGATTCTTAAATTGTGTTTAAGATTGTCTAGGTCTATTTCTGACCAAACTCTTCTATACATTTAATTCCATCCATGCTGATTTTATTGATTCAGCTATATCTGATGCCGATACAGATTGCCTAGGGGTACCATTTTCTGCAATGATGCTTCCAGCTCTTCCATGTATCCATGAACCGATAACTGCAGAATCCAAAGGATTAATTTTTTGAGCAAGAAGACCTCCAATAAGCCCAGATAAGATATCACCACTTCCGCCAGTTGCCAAATTTTCATTTCCAGAATCAATGAAAAAAATTGGATTGTTTCTATCTGATATAAGTGTAGGAGATCCTTTCAGCAGCGTTATTGCTCCTGACATATATGATATTGTTTTTGTTGCTTCAATCCTGTTTGATTCAATTTTTTTTATTTCTCCACAAAGAAGATTAGCGGCTTCGGAATGATGAGGAGTTAAAACCCTGTCCCCAATACTTGAACCTAAGCCTTTAAGTCTTTTTTCAGGATCCTCTTTTCCTGAAAAGGCATTTAAGGCATCAGCATCAATCACTGCTGGACAGGTTATTTTTTGTAGTTGGGATTTTAATGTTTTGACTGTTTTCGAATCTCTCCCCAGTCCAGGCCCTATTGTCCAGGCATCTATTTTTTTTATTTCATTTGCCAAGATTTTTTCCTGAATGATTTCTGGCGGGACATCATTGGATTGACCTATCCAATGAATTACGCCCGTACCACTTCTCAATGCACCTTCCATTGCAAGTCTTGCTGCTCCTGGATACTTGTCACTTCCAGCCCAAATGCCAAGTCTTCCAGCAGTTCCTTTGTGTCCATCAACAGGAAAATCAACCAACATTTCTTTTATCGATTCTTTATTTGGCATATACCCCATTGGCCTGAAGTCCAGCTTGCTTGGTATCCCTATATACGCAATACAGACTTCTCCAGAATATTTTCTTCCAGGATTCAATAGAAGTCCAGGTTTGAGGTATGCAAAAGTAACAGTTAAATCAGCCTTGAAAGCAACACCTTTTTTTGAACCGTCATCCATATCGATCCCACTTGGGCTATCTAAAGCCATCCTTCCTTTGAAGGGGGCTTTATTTGCTGCGGTTATCCATCTCGAAGATGATTTTCTAGGAGGCCCCTTTGCTCCAGTTCCCAAAAGACAATCAACAATTACCCCATTCTTATCACCCAGTTTTTCAGGTGTTTTTGTAGACCATTTTGCACCTTCTTTCCTAGCAAGTCTCCATTGGATTTCCCCAACCTCTCCAAGATTTTCCTGATTTCCATAGATTGTTACATTCAGGCCATGAGCAGCTGCCCACCTTCCCATAACAATTCCATCAGCGCCATTATGGCCTTTGCCAACCATTAAGTGCATTGGGCTATCATCCCATTTCTCCAGATAAAATTCAAAAGCCGATCTCCCAGCATTTTCCATCAGCGTTAAGAGAGGAAGGTCTTCAACTATTGTTCTTTTGTCCAATTCTCGCATTTGAGCAATACTGAGAACTGGGAGATGGGAAGCCATATTATTAATTTTAGATACTAATTCGAATCTAGAATCACTAATATGAGCAAATATGAGACTTTGATAGTAGAAAAGA
>CAYNKD010000078.1:0-3425 GCA_964397735.1 uncultured bacterium
TGAGATATATTGGTAAAAAAACACTCCATGAAGGGAGCCCAGAAGCTCTTCCAAAAGAAGAATATAATTCAATCCATAAAGAAGTTGCTGCCCGAGTTTTAAGTACCAATAAAGAAAAGTGGAATACTATTCCAAGAACATATTCAGAAATAGATACTTTGCGAAATAAATTTAAAGACGATAAAGAAAAATTAAAAATGCTTAATGAAATAAACTCTTATATAGAAGAGATGGAAAAGATGTACCAAAAGGCTAGTTGACTTTAGATAAAAAATTAATAGATTGGATTTAATTATGGCTACCAAAAATGTTACTGATGAAAATTTTGAAACAGAAGTTTTGAAAGCTGGCAAACCTACTTTGGTAGATTTTTGGGCCGAATGGTGTGGACCGTGTAAACAAATTGGACCAATCCTGGAAGAAATATCAAATGAAATGAGTGATCAGGTTGTCGTAGCTAAGCATAATATTGATGACCACCCTAATCAGCCAACAAAGTATGGAGTTCGAGGTATACCAACCATGTTATTATTTAAAGGTGGTGAATTAAAAGCTACTAAAGTTGGAGCTACTACAAAATCAAATATTGTTTCTTGGATTAAAGAGAATATCTAGCCTAAATTTAAAACCTCACCAACTAAAAAAATTGATCCAACAATAAAAATTATTGAATCTTTATCTTTATTAGCCACATATTTTACCGCATCTTCAATTGAGCTATTTGTTCTAGTTTTTATTCCAATTTTTTCTATAATTTTTTTTAATTCCTCCTTCTTAATACAATTATTATTATTTGGAATATCAACTGTTAAAATTTCATTGGCTATTTTAAAATTAGAAATAAATTCTTTATGAATTTTATTTTTCATCATGCCACAAATTATATAAATTTTTTTGTTTTTATCTAAAGTATCTAAATACTTTTTAATAGCATCTCCTGCACTTGGATTATGAGCTACATCGCAAATAATAGTACTTGTCGGCGCAATTTTTTTTAGTGAACCTCTCTTAATAATTTCCAATCTTCCTCTCATGTTTTTTATAGATTTAATTCCATTAATAATATGTTCATCTTTTATTTTGAATTTTTTAAGATTTCTAATGGCAGCGATTGCACATGCAGTATTTGAAATTTGGTGATCCCCAAGCAAGTTAGGTTTTGGAAGTTGAATAGAGCCAATATTATCTTTATACAAAAATCCACCATCATTAACTTCATAATTATAATCTTTAGAGAAAATAATTTTACTAGCTGGATTATTTTTTATTTTTTTTTCAATTTTGTTTAAAATTTGCTTATTACTTTGTTTTGCAACAATAATATTTGAACTATTAATATTTGACATTTTCTCTATAATTATTTGATCAATGTTCTTTTTTCCATCAGGTAACCAATCTAAATGATCAAGGCCAATTGAACATGTTACGTTCATCAAATGTTTACCAATTGAAGAAACACTATCATATCTTTGAAATAAACCATTTTCAGCAATCACAATATCACTTTTAGATTTTGATGAAGAATAAAAATAAAATGCACTTGTTAACAATTCAAATACAGTGATTGGATTTGAGGAATTTTTTAATCCAACTTCTGATAATAAATTAAATAAATTTTCTTCTGAAATTTCTTTTGATTCAAATACAAATCTTTCCGTATAGTTTTGAACATGTGGAGAAGTGAATAGGTCAACTTTATATCCTGCAGCTTCAAAAATCGAACTTATAGTTTTAGCAGTTGACCATTTTCCATTAGTTCCACTAACTGTGATTGTTTTTGATTGTAGTTTGGGTAGGTTTATTTTTAAATCTTTATTAAGTCTATTTATTCGATCTAAACTTAAATCAATTTTACGATTATGAAGAAGCAGAAACTTTGATATTAGATTCTCTATTTTCGTTTGCTTCTTCTTCATTAGTTAAGTGCGACTCGTTTTTCTTCAAAATTATATTAGCTAAATTAGCTATAGTGTCTTTTAATTCTTTTCTATTATCAAGAGTTATATCAGCTAACCCTGATTTCATAACTCCAGGTCCAGTGCCAAAATCATCAGGGATTTGATCAGTTCCTTTCAAAATATTAGCTGTGACTCTTTTTCCTGAAAATAATAAATTTTCAACACACTTAGATTCTACAATAATAAAATCATGCATAAAAAAACTTGAAGCGTATGTTCCTCCAGCTGTTGCACGCGCCGCAACACAAAAAGTTGGTATGTTATTTTTTTTAATTTCATTCATTCCAATTATGCTTTTTGTCATCCCGGATAGTCCTGTTACACCAGTATGAACGTCAATCCCTGAGCTTTGGTAGACTACAACCCATATATCTACCTTTTCTTTGACTGCCAAATCAGCTGCTTTAAGAAAGTGTTCATTTTCTAATGGTCCAAATCTTCCGGCTCCAAATTTGGGATTAAAACAAACAACCATCGATTTAAGATTTGATATAGATCCTAGAGCACAAACAATAGCACTTTTTTGGCCGGTAGTTTTTCGATATTTTTTTATTTTATCAATGTATTTATATTTTTCTTTTACTTCAAATTGTAAAGGGTCTGGATTAATATTATCTGGTGCTTCTATCATTTGGTATTCAGAATCAAATAAATTATCAAGACGAAGTTTTGGTGGAAAATCAAAATGAAAAGTACATTCACATATAAAAAAATTAGAAACTAAATCAGGAAGATAAGAAATTTTTTTACATTGGGGGCAATTTTTCCATTCAGATTTTTCATCTCCAGTAGGTTGTTTCTTGAAAATTTGCTTTACTTGAATCTTAATTTTTTTCCAGCGTGTTATCCAGTTCATGATATTTTTCTTTTTAGTTTTTTTACCATATTACTTACATTTGTGACAGGATTTTGTCGATATTTAACCGATTCTGAAATTTTTTTGCATAAAGCACTTCCAACGACTAATCCATCAGCTTTTTTTAGAGAAGAGATAGTATTTATTGTAATACCAAATCCTATAACTATATTTTTTCTTTTGTCTATTTTTTTAATTTTATTGTAGTTTTTTAATATCTTTTTTGATGAAACTTTAAGCTGCCCACCTGTTGTTGATAACATACTAATATAGTAAATCATATCATGGGAGTCATTTATAATTCTTTTCATCCTATATTTAGATGTTGTGGGAGAAATAAGCTGAATAAAATTAATTGAGTTTTTTTTACATTTTTTTGAAAATTTTTTATTTTCTGGCCAAGGAAGGTCTACAATAATCAGTCCATCTACTTTTACTTGTTTACATTTTTTTATAAAATAATTTTCACCGTACTGAATAATGGTATTGTAATAACCCATTAAAATAACAGGTTTAGCATTTTTAGTTTTTTTAAATTTTTTAACTATTCTAAATATATCTTTAATTTTTATACCATTTTTGATTGCTCTGTATGTGCTATCTTGAATTTG
>CAYNKD010000079.1:0-3370 GCA_964397735.1 uncultured bacterium
TCTTTTTTCTTTTTCGTAATCAAGCCTCCTTTGAAGAACAACAGTCTTCCCCGTTATCACAACAACATCCACCGTTTCCAGAATAGATTTTTTTAGCAATATTAGACAATGGGCACCAACCTCCTGAAGAGACATATATTGCCCAAGAAAGGCAAAAGAGTAAGAATTGATACTCCCAACCGCCCCCCATTGAAAACCCTGCATTGAAGTGAATCTTAAAAATGGCCCCAAGCATAATTGCCATGAGCCCCAAGGCTCCCCACATTCTCAACTTTTTTGGACCAACAATCATCGTTAGTGCTCCCCCAACCTCAATCAGCCCGACAACAAACATGAAAAGATCTCCTGATGGGCCAGCAAGAACCTTGCCAATCCCATGCTTTACAAAAACAATTGCCAATGTCCCTCTTGAAAGTATCTCAAGCATTGACAAGCTCCTTTCTGAAATTTTATTCCATGATTTTGAAACCAAAAGCCATGTTGCTGCCCACAAGGCAACAACTATTGAAAAGAAATTCCACCAAGGCCCTCCTTGTTCGACTTGTGCATGTCCATAAACATGAAGCCACATTGCAAATAAAAACACTGATAAGCTAATAATTGGATTTTTCATACATTCCCCCTATTCATAAAATTTCCATTTTGGGTCATAATTCCTATCAAGATCGATATTCAATAATGAAGCTCGTACCATTTCAATGGGGATGGAATTCACCGAAAGAACCCGATCATGAAAATCTTTTTCGCTCATTTTTCCTTCAGTAACAAGGGCTTGATGCAAACTCCTAATCTGGATTCCTCCCAACATATAGCCACACTGGTACAAAGGTCCATAGCTTCCATCAATATATCTCCTTACCTCACTTGTAGCATTATTCCTCTCATGCCCAACCTTGTTCACTAGAAAATCAATCATTTCATCAGGACTCATTTGGTTCAAATGGTATTTAATTGTGACTATTATCCTGGCTGCACGATGCATTCTCCAAAAGAGCATCCCCATTTTGTCTTCTGGGGTGTTTGCCCAACCTAGATCAAGATACCTGAATTCCCAATACAACGCCCAGCCTTCTACGTAAAAAGGAGTATAAAACATCCTCCTATGAGTATTCTCTCTTGCTGCTATGAACCCTTGGAGATGATGCCCTGGAATCAATTCATGAGGGGTTACATTGCGAGAAAAATGCACATTATTTCCCCTCATGCTTTGAAGTTTTGTGTTGTGATCCATTTCAGATGTTGCGAATGCAACCCCCATTGACTGCCCACTGTAATAGGCAAATGGAAAATATTTCTGAGAACTTGCATTAATCATTTCAAGCCTCCAGAATTCTTCAGCAAGTTTCGGGATTGTAATCAGGTCTCTGTCCTTGAGAAAGCTGAGAGATTCTCTCATTTGATCGACAACAATGTCGTCTTGCATCCCGGGTTCAGCATATATGTTTTTTACATATTCAAGAGCATCATTGCTGTTCTCAAACCCCAATTCACGTGCCGCCTTCTCCATCTCCTCTTCACACCATTTAAACTCATTATTCGCAATTTCTAAAATTTCTTCTGGCGAATAGGCAATCATTTCATATCTCAGTTCAGATAACAGCTTCTCTCTCCCGATTGGAGTTCCTATTATCGGATCACCTTCTTCCCCCTTCTGTTTTGCAACCTCTTTTTTTAGATAGGAAGAGAAATCTGATAATGCCTGGTTTGTTTTTCTGTACTGTTCTTCAACCCACCAATCAAATTCAGGATCAAAACCGTGGTAGTAGTTGAACCAATTTGAGAGACTGTTTTTCAACTGGTTTATTTTTTTGGAAGAGTTGTTTGCAAAAACTGGGTCTAAATTCTCTTTTGAGTTGACAATTTCCTCTTTCTTAGAGTGAATAGCTTCTTCTACCTTCATTAAAGTTTCTGCAGATTTTTTAGGATCAACCTGATTCAATGACCTCCGTTCCTCCTCTAAGGAAAGAATGCCTTTGACAAAAGGGAATGCTTCTTTTGTTTTTCTGTTTTCTTCTTTTTTAAAATCTATTACATCTAGTTCATGTTCTATATAGTTTTTGAGGAGTATGAAGTCAATTTTCTCTACCTTTTCGAGAGAATTAAAATCAATCAAATCCATCTTGCTTTGCCAATCTTCCTGAAAAACCACGAGCCTATCAAGATAAAAATCACTTAAAACAAGATTGTGGAAACGCTTTAAGTCATTATGATCAGCCTGATAGATTTCCAGCAAAGAAGCCATGTCAACACTTGCGCCTTCTTCATCCCTTAAAAATAAATCTATCGGATTTAAAAACCCAAGAAAAATAATTAGAAAATTAATCATATTTTCAATTTCAACGGAGGGTGAGGGATTCGAACCCCCGAGACAGGGTTTGCCCGCCTAACGGTTTTCAAGACCGCCGCCTTCGTCCACTCGGCCAACCCTCCTAATATGGGAATTATCTCACAATTATTGAAAAAGTACGTCCTTTTGAAAAAGTTACTCTTCAGATTCTTCCTCATTGTTCTGTTCTTCATTTCTGACAAAACTTTTGGTCAGGTCAAAATGTTCTTTACATCCGTCTAAAGCACTTAAAAATTTGCTCATATCTTCTTCGTAAACGAAGACCGAAAAACGATTAACCCTTCCCTCCTCTTTTCTCTTTTCTGTAATCTTTAAATATCTATCACCCGTTGATGTTTTTTTCACATCCACGTAATAGGTTCTCCTGCCAGCAAAAAATTTTTCTGTATGCACTTCGTTATGATGATTGTTGTTCATCAGACCTCCCTTCTGTCCAAAAAAAATTTGAAAAAGAAATTGTAATTCAAATAATAGTTTCGATTATTTTCTCAATATCGGCAAGATCCTTCACCAAAACATCTGGTTGGGAATCAATGAGCCTTTGCTTTATCTTCTCGTTATGGCATCCGGTCATTACGGCAAGACATTTAGCATTGTTTGCATGCGCTGTCTCGACATCTCTATGTGTATCTCCAATAATCCAAACATTACCAGTCTCTTCCCAACCATTTTCTTTTGCCCTTTCCAGAGCTATTGGGACCAATTCCTCACGAGTGGATGCATCATCTGCCCATGCCCCCCATCTGAAATGATCATTCAAGTTATAAAAATCTAGCTTCATTCTGCCAGTTTTTTCCCAATTTCCTGTTAGCAGGCCGTAGGAAATTTTCATTTTGTCTAATTTTTTCAACAATGGGAAAATCCCGGGCATTACGCTACCCTTGCATTTTTCTAACGATATGGGCATTCTTTTTTCAACATGGGATCTGAAAATTTTTAAATTTTCTTCATTCGGGATTTCCCCAGCACCAGAAATCCAAGCTCTCGCATTCTCGGAATCCAGCCCTCCAGAAAAATCAACAG
>CAYNKD010000080.1:0-3296 GCA_964397735.1 uncultured bacterium
GAACAAAGATTGTCGTCATAAGGAATCCTTATTTTGGAATGACTGGAACTGTTTCTGAATTGATTGTTGAGCCACAAAGGCTAGAATCAGAAGCAAAGGTGAGGGTTTTGAAGGTTAAATTTGAAGATGGCAAAGAAGCCATCGTTCCAAGAGCTAACATAGAAAGGTTGGCATCTTGAACATTCTTTTTATTTCTTCTTTTTTTAACGAAGGACAAGAAACTACACTTTGGGCATGTCTCCTTTTTGTTACAGCAATTTTGGTTACATTATCAAAAGCTAGAAAGGGAGCTGACCTTTATGTGAGATCAATTCCTGGACTGGATGCAGTAAATGAAGCCATTGGAAGAGCTACGGAAATGGGAAAGCCAATTCTTTTTTGCCCAGGGCTTTCAAGTGCTGCTGATGTTGCAACTTTGGCAAGTTTGAATATTTTAGGAAGGGTTGCACAAAGGGTTGCAAATTATGAAAGTCGGTTAATAGTTCCGCATAGGGACCCCATTGTAATGAGTGTTGCAAAAGAGACTTTAAGAGATGCTTATCTTCAGGCAGGAAAGCCTGAGATCTTAAATGAAGAAGACAACTTTTTTATAACTGAAGATCAGTTTGGTTATACCGCTGCAGTTAATGGGATTATGGTAAGAGAAAGACCAGCAACTATATTTTTGCAGGGGATGTTTTATGCTGAATCATTACTCTTGGCTGAGACAGGAAATTCAATCGGAGCTATTCAGATTGCTGGAACTGATGCGATACATCAATTACCATTCTTTATCACCTCTTGTGATTACACATTGATTGGGGAAGAGCTGTATGCTGCAGGAGCATATCTTTCAAAATCGCCTGACCTAATGTCTTCATTAAAGGCAGCAGATTATCTAAAAGCCTTGTTGTGTATTTTGATAATTGTTGGTTTGATTATGACATTTCTTGGGAATCCTTTAATCTTTGAGGTTTTTGGCAAATGAAAACAAAACTTCCTTTAACTATAGCCTTTTTAACCGGCATATTTATGGCTTTTTCTTATTTTGTACAGAGGGATAATGTTGATTGGGTAAGAATTATTTATGAAGAACTGAATCAAAATAACATAGTTATTGGAGTTTTTGTATTGTATTTAGGAGTAGCAACCCTCATAATAAAACATGCTAAAAACATAAGGGATAAGAGTCCTGATTCAATTTATTCTTGGATAGTTATACTTTCAACCTTTGTAGTTTCTTGGATAGGTTTAGCTCAAACCAAGGGTGATAGTATCGGTACAAATGACAATTTCCAATGGGTATTCAATAATTTCCAAGTCCCTCTTTCCGCAACAATGTTTTCTCTTTTAGCTTTCTTTGTTGCAAGTGCAGCTTATAGGGCTTTCAGGGCTAGAAACACCGAAGCAACTTTGTTGTTAATTGCTGCAGCAATAGTGATGATAGGGAGAGTCCCTATTGGTGCTGTTATTTCTGATGCACTCAATTTAACTGGATCTTTTTCATTACCCGCAATAGCTGAATGGATTTTGGATATTCCAAACACTGCTGCAAAAAGAGCTATAACGATTGGAGTTGGTTTGGGAATGACAGCAACAGCAATAAAGATCATCTTTGGCATTGAAAGAACTTATATGGGAAGTGGAAAATGAACATTTGGCAAAGATTAGCTTCCATCGACAGAAGGTGGGTGTTCCTTGCAATGGCTCTTTTTGTAGCATTTCCAGTACTAAAACCTCTTGGGCTTCCGGTAACTACAACAAAAGAGGTTGAGGACATACATGCTTTTGTAGAAACTCTAGATGGTACAAAACCTATTATTTTGGGTCTTGATTACGGTCCTTCTACAGCTCCGGAATTAACACCTATGGCAAAAGCCGTGATAAGACATTCTTTGTCAAGAGGTGTTCCGGTTATAGGTGTCAGTTTGGCTCCAGATGCTCCAGGTGTTGCTAATGACATTATGAAATGGGCAGAGTCTGAACTCAATGCTGTTATGGGTAAAGATATAGCTTATCTTGGCTATAAGGTAGGGACTCTCAATGTTATCCTTCAGATGGGACAAGGGATTTCAAAACCTTTCCCAAAAGATTATTATGGAAATAACACTGATGAACTGCCTATCATGGAAGGCATTGAAAGTTTAGAGGATTGTGCTATGGTTATTGGGCTTGAGGCAACTGCAATTTCAGACCTTTGGATTCAATATGCTGGTGATCAAATGGGGGTTCCTATAGGAATAGGTATGACTGCTGTTTCTGCTCCAGAAGCTTATGTTTTTTACCAATCAGGTCAAATAGTTGGCTTGATGGGAGGAATGAAAGGTGCTGCTGAGTATGAGCTTTTAGTCAATGCTCCTGGTGCTGCTGTCCAAGGCATGGATGCACAATCTTTAGGCCATATTGTTATTATTATTTTTATAATTTTGGGTAATTTGGGGTATTTCTTTGGAACAAAAGGGCAGGAAGTTTCAAGGTTGAAGTCTTTAAGAGAAGGTGAGAAATGATTTTTAATCTAATTGCTCCATTCAACACGCCTGAAGGTATAGGTATTTGGATTGCTGCTTTTTTAACCTTATGCATTTTTTCTTTCCTTTACAAGGATAACCCTTTTTACAAATTTGCCGAACATTTATTTGTAGGTGTTTCTACAGGTTATTACATATCAATTTATTATTGGAATACATTAAAGCCAAACTTGATTGATGAGATGAGAAAAGGTTTTGCAGCAATTGGCGAAGGAAATTTACAAAAGGCTTTTGGCCTTGATGAGAATGGTTCTATTATTGCTGAACCACACCTCAGGATGATTGTTCCTTTGCTTTTGGGTATTTTCATATTCCTTATTTTCATTTCCAGGAAACATGCTTGGCTTTCAAGGATATCTTTTGCTTGGTATATTGGAGTTGCAAGTGGTATTGCTATCCCTGCCTCAATGGCTACAAGAGTTTTGATTCAGGCACAAGGTTCGGTTAGGGATTTTTGTATTTTTAATGCAAATTGTGCTAATGTAGCTGGTCTAGATCCACAAACTGCAACTACGTCTCTCTGGATAAATTCTGCTTTATTGCTTATAGGAACGCTTTGCGCTGTGGCATATTTCTTCTTCAGTCTTCCTTCAAAAGGTGTTTTAAAAGTCATGAACAAGGTAGGAATATACTTTTTAATGATTTCTTTTGGTGCATCTTTTGGTTACACGGTTATGGCTCGTATTAGCCTATTGATCGGAAGATTTCAATTTCTTTTTTATGACTGGCTCGGTATAAACATTTAAATGATTTTTAATTTTTTAAACTTAATTTTTCAAATTCAAATAA
>CAYNKD010000081.1:0-3255 GCA_964397735.1 uncultured bacterium
GAGATGTTTCTCCTTTTGAGATTGATGAAAAAGTGTTAGGGTTACCAGTGATGGATGGCAAACTTGTAAATAAACAAACGTTTGATTTTGTCGACGAAGTCTCAAGAGATACCCCTGCCCCAGGAGGAGGGTCTGTAGCGGCTCTTGCTGGATCACTTGGAGCTGCACTGGGAACAATGGTTGCGAACCTCTCTGTAGGAAAGTCGAAATTTGACAATAGTTACGAAAAGCTTTGTAAGATTTCTGAAACAGGACAAAATGTGAAAGATGCTCTTGTCAAGGCAGTTGACGAAGATACAAATGCATTTGATTCTGTAATAGAGGCGATGCGAATGCCAAAAGACACTGAAGAGGAAAAAGAAATCAGAAATCAAATGATGCAAGAAGGTTATAAAAAAGCAACTGATGTTCCACTTCAAACAGTTAGAAATTGCCTTGAAGCTTTAAAAGTATGCTTTGAAATATCAGAAATCATGGATGCTGGAATGGCAAGCGATGTCGGATCTGGTGCCCTAATGGCAAAAGCAGGAGCAGAATCTGCAGGTTTAAATGTAAAAATAAACCTGAAAGAGATAAAGGACGAGAAATTCAAGAAAGACTTTCAGTCAAGACTTAATGAATATTTAGAAAAAAGCAATCAGCTTTGTGAAAAAACGTTATCAAATGTGAATAAAAAAATCTAAGAAAATCTTTTTTTACTCATCACCAAAAGCTTCATCAAAAACTCTATCACTGCTTGGAAAATCCAAAGACTTGACAAAAGAACATGCCTCCATTGCTCCATGCTCCCTATCCATTAAAGCATCTTCCCATTCAACCGACAATGGGCCCTTGTATCCAATATGGTTCAATGCACGAATTATTTCTTCAAAATCAACCTCACCTCTTCCAAGGCTCCTAAAATCCCAACCTCTTTGAGATTCTCCAAAATTCAAGTGACTTCCGAGTATGCCTGTCTTGCCATCAAGCTGCAAGGCAGCATCCTTCATGTGGCAATGATATATTCTGTCCTTGAATTCATATAAAAATCTTACAGGGTCAACCATTTGCCAATGCAGATGGCTTGGGTCAAAATTAAAACCAAAAGCAAGCCTATTGTCAATTGCACCTAATGCTCTCTTTGCAGTGACTATGTCAAAAGCTATTTCCGTAGGATGGACCTCTAATGCAAATTTCACGCCACACTCATCAAAGATATCCAAAATAGGGTTCCACATTTTTGCAAAATATTTAAATCCATCTTCAATCATTTCGTCAGAAACAGGAGGAAAGCTGTAAATCATATGCCAAATCGAAGAACCTGTAAAACCATTAACAACATCAACACCAATATTCTTTGCAGCATAAGCGGTATCCTTCATTTTCTGAATTGCCCAATCCCTCTTTCCCTCAGCGTTACCATGGAGATTTTCAGGAACAAACATGTCAGATCTTGAATCATTATTCAAATCACAAACTAGCTGTCCCGCTAAATGATTACTGATTGACCAACAATTCAAGCCATGCTTTGAGAGAATTTCTTTTCTACTTTTTGCATAATCAATATCATTTGCAGCTTTTGTAACGTCAATATGGTCTCCCCAACAAGCCAGCTCAAGCCCTTCGTAACCCCAAGAAGATGCCTTTTCAGCAATTGTTTCTAAGGTTAAATCTGCCCATTGTCCTGTAAAAAGTGTTACTGGTCTTGTCATTTTTCCTCCTAAAGTTTTACCTGCTTGTAACCACCTTTTCTTCTGAAATAATTAATCAAAACAAAATAGCAAAAAGCCATAAAGATAGGCGGTATTGAAGCAAGTCTTAAAGCATTGCTTTTAGCTTCAGTTGTAGATTGCGTAAGCGCTTTTTTCTTCTCCTGAAGTCTTGTGAATGATTCTGAACCATCGTCAGCATTAGATAAATTATCGTCAAGTTCTTTCATACTTTCTTGGTCCAGTTGCTGATACTCCCCAAAAACACTATTCTTGTTTTCTGCAAGAATAAACTCTTGATAGTATTCGGGTTGATTTGTTTTTAGAGTTTTGTATATCTGTGTATCTTGAAGATTTCCTAACAAAGGTGTTCCAATTATTCCCACACCAAGCATTCCAACTCCAGCAATAGCATTAATAGTCAAAGCTCCTCCTTTAGGAAACTGTTCAGCAACCAGTCCCAAAGTACAAGGCCAAAAGAATGTTTGTCCAATTCCATATATTGTTGCTGCACCCAAGATGAACCATGGGCTAACAGAACTTACGGATAAAGAATAAATTCCACAAGCAGCAAAAATAGAACTGAATGCCAGTATCTGCAAAGGAGAAAACCTTTTTGACAAATCGCCAATAGCCCTAAGTCTTAAAACTGTCATTAGTGTTGCTGTATAAATCAAAACCCATATTCCATCTAATCCAATCTTTCCCATTGCAGGACCCATAAGATCTTTGATCCAGGCATCAGTTCCTAGTTCTGTTGTAGCCAATGGAATCATTAACAACAACAAGAAAACAAATAAAGGTTTTCCAGCAGCCCAAGAAACTACTTTTCCATACCAAACAACAATCAAAGCAGTGATTAGCCAAATCAATTGCGTTGTTGATAATCCCATATATTCAATTGGCAAAAACTTGGTTCCAAGTTCAAAGACAACGAGCCATGTGACTATCAATGCCCCCATCCACCCCATCTCTTTCAACATAACAGTATGAGATACGCCCGCTTCAACTCTCTCATGAATAGGGAATTTTGTATCTTTCAACCTAAGCCCATAGACAATTGCTGGGAACAATAGAACAATCACCTGCCACTGCCATGTCAAACCTGTAGCTGTAACTAAGAGAGCCAATAGCCCACCCAAAACCAAACCACCTGGCCATCCAGCATGAAGAATTGTCAACCATTTTGTTTTTGCTTTCTTGTAAACAGTTGCAATCGCAGGATTTATAACAGCTTCGACAGTCCCATTCCCTAAAGCCCCTATAAAAGAACCCCACCAAAGCCACCAATAATCTTTTGCCATAACAAGCAATAAAACCTGCAAAGCATGACAGAAGAAAGCAAAAAACATTGCTTTCCTATATCCCCACTTGTCAATAAAAAGCGAAAAAAGAACAATACTTATAGCAAATGGCCAAAGTCCAACTCCAAAGATTTCTCCTTTTTGGGTTTCGCTGAGATTGAACATTTCTTGCCAAACATTATCGAGAAGCATTATCCTTACAATGAACGAAAATGATGTGGCTATCAAGGCAATAAAGCATGTTTTAAATAATTTTTTTGAAT
>CAYNKD010000082.1:0-3206 GCA_964397735.1 uncultured bacterium
TACTTCTTAGGGGTCTTAAAACAGTATAAAAAAGGACTGTTACAAACAATGTCTCGATAACAGTTTTAAAAAGCATCCTATAAAGTTTACATCAAAGTACTAACGTTTAGAGAATTGAGGAGCCTTTCTGGCCTTTTTCAAACCATACTTCTTTCTCTCTTTTGACCTAGAGTCCCTTGTCAAGCACCCCGAATCCCTTAAGGAAGTTCTCAAGCTGGGGTCAACCTCACATAAAACTCTAGCAATGGCAAGCTTTGATGCTCCAGACTGACCTCTTTGACCTCCTCCTTTTACAGTAATTGAAATTGCCAACTCCTCTTCAGAGTATTTTTCTTGAGCAATTTTTAAAGGCATTAACGTTTCTTCTTGAAGTTCCTTTCGAGTGAAGTATTTTTCAAAAGGTTTTCCATTCACTCTTAAACCTTCCCGTCCAACACCATCTCTTAAAACAGCTACAGCTACAGAACTTTTTCTCCTACCAACGGCTGAATAAACTCTACTCACAATTAGTTAACCTCCTCAGGTTCTTGAGCCCCATGGGGATGATCCTCCCCGGCATAAACTTTCAATCTTGCTAATCTTTCTTTTCTGTTTACAGATTTAGGCAACATTCCTTTGACTGCATTTCTAATTAAATCTTGAGGCTTCCTGGCCCTAAGAGAAGAAACTGATTCAAACTTCAAGCCTCCAGGAGTTCCTGAATGCCTGTAATAAACTTTATCGTCTTCTTTCTTTCCGGAAAGAAGAACTTTTTTAGCATTTAAGACAACAACAAAAGATCCATTGTCTATATGTGGAGATTTGTCTAATTTTTCAGAGCCCATAAGCAAAGAAGCTATTTTTGTAGCAACCCTACCTAAAATTTTATTTTCTGCATTGAAGATAAACCACTTCCTTTCTTCTTGGATCTTAAGATGTGATGTTTTTGTACCTTTATTTATCATCTTTTGCTCCTTTTTCCTTCTCTTCTTTAGCAGAGTCTGATTCTTTTTGGATAGAGTCTATCCAAAAAACAGAAGCCATTTGAGATGAATCTCCGAGTCTTGTTTTTGTCTTTACGACCCTTAGGAATCCTGTAGATCTGCTTGAATTCGATACAATTGAAAATAATTTTCTTGAAGCCTTTTCCCCTAATCTTCCAGAAGGTAACTTCTTCATTATGTACCTTATATTATTTTTTTCGTTTGATTTTTTCGCTCTTGAAGCAATGGAGTCGACATAAGAATTAATTACTTTTGCCCTTGCAAAAGTTGTTTCAATCTTTTCTTCAAGGATTAGAGAGGCAGCAAGATTCTTCAGAAAAGAGCTTCTTGCACCTTTTGATCTGTGTTTTCCAAATCCTAATTTTCTTTTATGTAATAAATGTCTCATTTTTAATCTTCTCTCAAGCTTAACCCGGCTCTAGCCATTTTGTCTTGAACTTCAACTTGTGCAACCTCTCCAACTCTGCTCAAAGACTTTAACTCCTTTCTCCGTAATGCACACAATTCCTCAATTGTGTTAATTCCATTGTTTCTCAAGGCATTTTCTGTTCTTGGCCTCAAGGCAAGTTCGGACAAAGGCCTAAAGGTTTTAACTTCATCTTCATCTTTCTTTGAAAATAAATCAAAATCAACATGCCAATCATCAAAAGAAATTTTTTCAAAATGTGCTTTTAACATTTCTGTTGCCTCTTTAAAAACCTCTTCTGACCTATAGCCATCTTTAACAGCAATTGAAAGTTTTAAACGCTGATATGAGCCGTCCTCCCCAACTCTCTCCTGAACGGTTTCAGGAAAAACGTTAATGACCGGACTGTGAGAGCAATCAATCCTGATAACCCCAGCCGGGAAACTAGATCTTGCTTTCCAGTCTTTGTTAATGTCAGAAGGTCTTAACTGTGTAGCAGGAATAAAGCCACGATTTTTCTTCATTCCAATCTTTAAAGTTATTTCTGTATCTTTCTCCAAATGAAATAAAACTTCATCCGGATTAACAACAGTAAAACCTGGATGAGCACCAATCATTCCAGCGGTAACAGGTCCAGCTTTGTTTGCTGTCAGCTCCACAACTACCATGTCAGTACCTTCGTCAAGAATAAAACTTGAACCTCTTATGTTTTGGGTTATTTCAATAACGGCCTCTCTGACCCCGGGAAGGTTTTGATATTCGTGATATACATGAAAAGGTTTCTTCTCATGTTGGCAATCTTTGAAATAAACAAAGGTTGCAGCCGTTCCAGAAACGCTTGACATTAAAACTCTACGATATGCAGTTCCAATAGTCTCACCCCAACCTCTAACCAATGGCCACAATTCAACCACTGCAGAAGAAGCATCTTCGCTTTCTTCAACTAAATTTATTTTTATCTGTTCAAATTCAATCATTTTATTATTTCCTCTTTATACTACGGTCTCTAGTGCCATTATGTGGCCTAGGAGTTACATCTTTTATAGAAGTCACCTCAATAGGAGAACCTTGAAATGACCTTATGACTGGCTCTCGTCCAAGTCCAGGACCCTTGCTCAGAATTGACAATTTCTTCATCTGAAACTGATTTAAAGCAAGTTCAATTAATTTTTCTGCAGCCTGTTGTGCTGAAAAGGCAGTGGATTTTCTTGCTCCCTTGTAGCCAATATGGCCGCCAGAAGACCAAGAAAGAACATTTCCGTTCTGATCAGAAAGGGTGATCACTGTATTGTTGTAGGTTGAAGTAACAAAAAGCCTACCTACTGGAACGCTTATCTTTTTCTTTTTTGACTTTCCTTTAATGTTTTTACCTTTAGCCATTATTTTCTCCTTATCGCACTTCTTCTAGAACCCTTGTGGGATCTGGCATTTTTTTGAGTTTTTTGACCCCTGCAAGGCAAACCTTTTATCCTTCTATTCCCTCTATAGCATTTAATATCAATCAATCTCTGAACATCTTTTTGTAATTTCTCTCTTAGCTCCGCACCTATCAAACAGTCCTCATCAATAACTCCTCTAATTCGAGTTAGGGCGGAATCGTCCAGGTCTTTAATCCTTGTTTCAAAAGAAATTTTTGCTTTCTCTAAAATTCTTTTGGCCGTTGTTGGACCTATTCCATAAATTGAAGTCAAACCTATCCAGGCAACTTTATTGTCTGGGATTTCAAAACCTGCTATTCTTGCCATAAAAAACTCCTTAACCTTGCCTCTGCCTATGTCTTCTGTCGGGACATACGACATGAAGAACACCTTTTCTCT
>CAYNKD010000083.1:0-3167 GCA_964397735.1 uncultured bacterium
ATCATATTAATTTAGAATTAAATTGTTTAGAATTTAAAGAAGATTTAGAGTATGACTACTATTTTGCAGCTGATGGAATCTCTTCTAAATCTAGAAATAAATGGAATATAGGGACTTATTCTTATAGATATAGACAGAAGTGTATTACATTTAAAGCTCTTTTAAGAGTCGATCATTCGAACAGAGCATATGAAATTTTTAGGAAAGAGGGACCTATGGCAATTCTTCCTATGGGTAACGACCTTTACCAAGTAATAATAAGCTCTCCATCTTCAATTTGCGAGAATCTTATAACATTGCCAACCTCTTTATTCATAGACAAAGTATCAACTCTGTTTCCTAGTGGATTAGAAATAGATTCGTTGTATAATAATCCAGAAGTCTTTCCGATATCTCTTAGTGTTTCCCAAAAATTGATTGTAGCTAATAAGTTCCTCGTGGGAGAGTCTGCACATTCTTTACATCCTGTTGGAGGACAAGGTTTAAATCTTTCTATTAGAGATATAAATGCATTAACATTATTGTTAAATGATCGCAAAAATAGAAATCACATTGGTCTAATTTCTAAACGATCCAAATCTTTATTTATTTTGAACAGATATATAGATATACTAAGTACATCTTTTTTAACTCACTCATTGATTCTAATTTTCTCAAATAGCTTTCCGATATTAAGATTTATTAGGTATTTAACATTTAATCTATTACGTAAAGTACCTTATTCAAGGAGATTACTCCTTACAATATTTACAGATGGTTTTTCTTTCCTTTTTGCTAAAGGTCACGATAGCTAATACTTTAATTATATATAATGAATAATAGTTTTAATAATCAATCCTTACCGTCTAAAAATTTACTAATATTTCTTAAAGAGGAATTTTCTTTAAATGATCAGGCGATTTCACTAGCAATTAAACATAGTAATTTAGAATCAGCCCCATTCCCGATTGTTTTGTGGAATTTTGGGTTAATTACAGTTGAACAATATCAAGTATTATTAGATTGGATTATTGATAATGAGTATATTTGATTGTTGTTAGCTATAATCTGGTTGTATTTACTTATATACTCGCTAGGTAACTTGCTGCCTTTTGTTCTCATTACTCTCATTCCTCTTTTAAGTGCTCCTTCTTCCACTAGAAACCATAAAGACTTTCAAGAAAATTAATTCTGAGTGTTTTCGCAAGAAATCCATGTGATGATAAAAAAACAATCTTCTATTGATTTCAACTCAACAACAAAACGATTGAATATTATCAACCCCAACCTTCTGTTTGGAATGCAGACTACTAAATGGAGAAGGTCGATAGAGAAAATCGACCTACTTTTTTTAACCCTAGAAGCACTTGATGTCAATACATCTCAGTCATTTGAGCTTATTGCTAGAGATCTAGAGATGAGTCATGTCTTCCCTAATTATGTAGCCATCTGGAAATCTAGATGCCATAACCCTTTGAGGAGGTCATCAAGTAACTCCACATTATCTATTGACTCTTTTGAGGGATTGATAAAAATACTTTCGTCAATGTCCAACCAATTTTATCCAAGAATTAGAGAACTATTAACTTCTAAAGGTTCCATCCAATATAGATCTGAGAGATGGAATAAGTTTTGTTTGAGATTGGAAGAATTAATAACTGAAAGAATGAATGTTAGGCGTGGACTAGTAAAAAAATATCTAATCAGGACTTCAAACTCTGATAGTTTCCACAAACAGTTGCTACTTATATTAGCGTTATCTTCTGGACCAGGAGGTCTAAAGCGTCTATCTTCAAGTATTTTTGAACCCTTATTATAATTAACTAGATCATGAAAACTAGTAGATCCTACAAAGAAGGTATAGCAGCATTAGAGGTTGATGGAATCCCTGATCAGTCATTAGGCCAAGGCTCAGATACTATTGGTATTTTGCTTTCATGGAAACTTACTTTAATTGGATTAACAGTCCTCGAAGGTAAAAAAGAGCACCTAATAAACCTTGTATATGTAATCCTTTCATACTCAAGGAGCTGTATCTCTGGACTTCCTGATTCTATTTCTGATATGGCTAACTCTATTAAGATTTCAGGAGTAAAAGGAGGTCATGAATTAAAACTTGTGAGTAACAAAAAGGATGTTGAACCACTCACTATAATTTTAGATGATGCTGAATTAACAGATTTAACGAGGTGCTTAGATAAAATTTTAGTTGATAGCCATATAGCTATTAGTTGGTTAGTTCCTCTATCAAAGCCAGTTGCATGTAGCAAATTTTACAAGAATTCCTCTCATTTCAAGGAAATAATAAGTCCACTAGCTGGTATAAGTTGCCTATTTATAACTGCTTTTCTGTATCTTAATATACCTTCCCTTCAACCCTCATCTGCTCCTGGAGAAGAAATTATAGAAAATAATACCTATTCAAAAGATATTAACAATTAAATCTTGACTAATACAATTTCCAAGTCAAAATTAAGAAAAAGATTTTAGATAATAAAAGATGAAGACAAATAATTTAAAAAGAAGGAATAGCTCTAAAAGGTCTTATATATTTAAAAGCAAGGCTTCTAAAAGCAAAAGAAGGCAATTTTGGGAAGCTATTGTAATGCTTACAATAGGATGTAACTTAGTAGGATTCCTAAATACATTACCTAGGACATTCATAACATCGCGCTTATCTAAGGAAACATTATTACAACTATCATCATCATTCATCAATATAGTCAACTCATTGGCAACTATAGGATCCGCTCTGGTAGTTATCATCCTTTTAATTGTTAGCCTTATCCTAATTATTGGCGCCTTGTTTAGAATATTAATATTAATAAATCGGAATCGATCATCAAGAACGTTTAATAAAAAAAAATAACGGATAACATTAATTTCAACTAATCTATACAAGTTTATATATGAATACGAAAGAAAAAAGGTTCTCTGGAAATACATATATTTTAAGTTTATTCTTTTCTTTTGTATATTTAATTGATTTATATCTTCTTAATTCAATTGTTTGGATATTAGTTGGCTTCTCAATGATTTTATCATTCGTATTATTTATCTTTGATGATATTACGTTAGGTAAAATATCTAGGCTAATAGATATAAGTTATAAACCTCAAATATACATCCTTGTATTTATTGTCTACCTTTATTCATCAATTACAGGCCTTACGATAATATTGACAAAA
>CAYNKD010000084.1:0-3157 GCA_964397735.1 uncultured bacterium
TGTGATGGTGTTGGAACAAAGACACTACTTCACTTAAAAATGGGTACAGAAAACTGGGCAGGACAAGATTGTGTTGGGATGGTTTTAAACGACATATGTGCAAGCGGAGCAAAGCCAGATGTTTTTTTGGACTATTATGCCACGGGAAAATTGGATACAGATATTTTCTACAAAGTGATTAAGGGAATTACAGATTCTTGTTTGGTTTCTGAAACTGTCCTTTTGGGTGGAGAAACAGCAGAAATGCCCGGGTTTTATGAGAAAGGAGAAATCGATATAGTTGGATTTGGGCTTGGCTCTTTTACTGAAGATTACAAGCTTTTGAATCCTCATGAGGAAATGGAAGCCGGAGACGTTGTTGTAGGGGTTTCTTCTTCGGGATTTCACAGTAACGGTTTTTCATTGGTTAGAAAAATCATAGATGAAATGAAAATAGACATTGAAAAGCCAAGAAAGGGGTCTAACACCCCAATAGGCATCCAGCTTTCAGAGCCAACAAGACTTTACTGGCCCCTCGTTAAAAAGGTTTCAAAATCCATTAAAGAAATTCGCGGATTTTCTCATATTACTGGTGGCGGAATGATTAGGAATTTTGAAAGAATAATTCCTGAAAATCTTGACTGTGTAATTAAACCTACAGCATTTTCAAGACCCACGATAGTGGACTGGCTTGTTTCCACTTCTGGAATATCAAGTGAAGAAGCTTATAAAACTTTCAACATGGGTATTGGCTTTGGGATCGTTGTTCCGAAGAAGAAAGAAAAAGAATGCCTTGAGTGCCTTTCATCACTGCCATACCCATCCTGGAAGATAGGAGAAATAACAAAGGGAAATGGCAAAGTCTTGATTGAAAAATAAAAATTCAACAAGCATAGAAATAATGGGGGTTATAAACTTAACTCCAGATTCTTTTTGGCAAAACAGCAGATACAAAGAAGATGAAGCTGTTGAAAAATGCTTGTCCATGTCATCTAAAGGAGCAAGATGGATAGATATAGGTGCAGAGTCAACACGACCAAACTCAACACAACTTACAGCTCAAGAAGAATGGGAAAGGCTCAAGAATTTTCTGCCAAAACTAGAAAAAAAGATTGACAAAAAAAGAACCAAGGTAAGCATAGATACCTACCATCCCCAAAATGCTCTAAAAGCTTCAGACTATGGGATAGACATGATTAATGATCCTCTGGGGGTTTTTGACAAGGAAATGATAAATGTTATTTCTGAAAAAAAACTTTCATATATTGCAAACCACTCATTGTGGCCTCCAAAAACAATGCAAGAAAAACCTTTGAAAAAAATCAATGTTTTAGAAAATTTAAAATCCTTCTTTGCCAAGAAAATAAACCTTCTAGAGGAAAGAGGTATAAAAAATTACTATCTTGATCCGGGAATTGGTTTTGGAAAAACCCAAAATGCAAATGTAGAAATAATAAACAACCTCAAAGAATTTACAAAAATGGGTAAAAAAATAGCAATTGGAGTAAGCAGAAAGTCTTTAATTGGAGAACTAACTCAAAAAAATGTTAACGAAAGGCTACAAGGATCATTGTTTGTAGGGCTTTGGAGTGTTTTAAATGGAACAAACTTGCTACGAGTTCACGATGTTGGAGAAACAGTGTCTTTTATGAAGTCTTGGGGAATAGACTGCTCAATAAATAGTACGATATAAACAATATGAGTAAATCAAAGAATCTAGGAGTTTCTTCAAGAGAGGAAAATTTATCTCAATGGTATACGGACACAGTCCTAAAGGCAGGTCTTGTCGACTATGCGCCAGTAAGAGGTTCAATGGTTATCAAACCCCACGGTTACGCTATATGGGAAGAGATACAAAAAGAGCTAGATACAAGATTTAAAGAAACAGGTCATCAAAATGCATATTTTCCTTTACTTATTCCGGAATCTTTCCTGAAGAAAGAAGCAGAGCATGTTGAAGGATTTGCTCCAGAGGTTGCATGGGTTGAAACAGCTGGAAGTGAAAAGCTTGAAGAAAGACTTGCAATAAGACCTACAAGCGAAGCGATAATCTGCCACATGTATTCAAAATGGATCAATGGCTATAGAGATCTCCCCGTATTAATAAACCAATGGGCAAATGTCATGAGGTGGGAAAAGACAACAAGGCCTTTTTTGAGGACTACAGAATTTCTATGGCAAGAAGGGCACACCGTTCACGCTACAAAAGAAGAAGCGATTAAAGAGACATTGTCAATACTTGAAATATATAAAAGCACAGTTGAAAACCTCCTGGCAGTACCTTTGGTTTATGGAAAAAAATCTGAATCAGAAAAATTTGCAGGAGCTGTTGAAACACATACAATCGAAACAATCCTTCCAGATGGACAGGCTTTGCAAATGGGTACAAGCCATTACTTAGGAACCAATTTTGCAAAAGCTTTCGAGATATGGTTTCAAGATAAAGATGAAAAAAGAAAACATCCCCATCAAACATCTTGGGGGGTCTCAACAAGACTCATTGGAGGATTGGTTTTAACACATGGAGATGACAAAGGCCTAATACTGCCTCCAAAAGTTTCCCCTATTCAAATAGCCATTATCCCAATTGCTGCAGACAAAAATAAAAAAGTAAACGAAACAGGAGAAAAACTATTCAAGCAACTTTCTAAGAAGGGGTTCAGAACAACCTATGACAATAGAGAAAACCTAAGACCTGGTTTCAAATTTAATGACTGGGAATTGAAAGGTGTCCCTATAAGGATTGAAATTGGTCCAAGAGACATTGAGGAAAATTCATGCGTAATAGCAAGAAGAGATGACGGAAGCAAAGAGAAAGTCAATATTGAAAACATTTTTGAAGTTTGCGAATTCTTGATAGAAGACATTCAAAAATCCCTTTTCGAGAATGCAAAGGAAAAAATGAACAGCAGAATAACAGAAGGAAAAAATGTTGACGAAATCAAAAATGCAATTGATTCCAAGTTGGCAATATGGATTCCCTGGAATCCAGAAAATAAAGAGCTTGAAGCAGAAATAAAAGAAAAAACAAAAGCAACAATAAGGTGTTTTAAGGATTCAACTGAATCAATTGCGCCAGATGGTTCAAAAACTAAAATAAAAGCATTATTCTCAAGAGCCTGGTGATGGTTAAAAAAAATATAAAAAATTTTTCACCAAAAGATATAAGAAAAATAAT
>CAYNKD010000085.1:0-2213 GCA_964397735.1 uncultured bacterium
ACTGCTAGTAAATTGCTTTCTCAGGCCGGGTTTCCTAGAGGCTGAAGGCCCGGGGTAGGTGGGGGTGCAATCACCTGTGTTGATCGTGAAGCGCTTCTCACGTCACTCATCTGTCGCCGTCCTGAACAGCTTATACGTTCCCGTCTGGTTGTTCTCGTAAACGATCGTGTTGCCGTCCGGTGACCAGTCGGGGCTGCGGCTGTTGCCCGGCTGCTCGCCGTTCAAGCGCCGTTTCGCGCCGGTTTCCAGGTCGATCAGGTACGACTTCCAGCCGCCGTCCCCGGCTTTGAATCCGGTGCAGGCGATGACGTTGCCGACCGGGCTCCACCGCGGGGCGTAGAACGTCTCCTTGACGCTCCCGATGATGCGATCACTGTTGTGATCAGTGGGCAGAAGCTTCCCTTGCTCACCGAGTTTCTCGTGCCCAGCGTAGTAGATCATCGCCTCCACCTTGGCCATGCTGCTGGGTATCCGTACCCCCCGGCCGACGCACATGTCGATCGTGTCTCCGGCCTTGACCTTCAGCGGGATCCTGAACGGGTGGTCCGTGTAGCGGAAGGAATACTGATCCACCAGGACCTTCGTCCCGTTCCGGATCACGTAGAAGTCACGGTCGCCGTCCGCAATGCCCGAGAACTTCCCTTTTACGATGATGTCGCCGGCGCGCGGCGCCGTCCAGCGCGCGATCGCCAGAACGCTCTTGTTCCCGTCCCCGGGGCGGAAATCACCTCCAGGATGCACCCCGACCTCCCCGGCCATGAACGTCGCATAGTACGGGTCGCCGGAACTTCCGCCCATCCGGGCAACGCCGATATAGGGACGCACGTACTTCTTCTCGTCCCCTTTGTACCAGAAGTCAAGGCACCCGTCGCGTTCTTTGCCCTGTTCGTCCTTACCCGTGCTCTCGGACATCAGGATGGCCTTTGAAGTGTCCGGGGGATTGCCGGCCGCGCTGCCCCGGCCCTTCTGTTCACGGTAGTGCGTGAGGTGCAGGTATGACCACTGGCCGTTCGGGTTGTCCTCCAAACCGAAATCGGTCCCGAGGTCCCAGAGATTCCGTGGCTTATCCGGCTCATTGACGGCGTAGTCGCTGAGCCGCTTCAGTCTGGTGACGTTAATCTGCCAGAGCCGGTCGTAGCCCTCGATGATGCCGTAGGCGACGAACCGGCCGTCCGGCGAGAACGTCGGCTGCGCCATGTGACCGGAGAACCGCTGTATCGCAGGCACAGGGTCGCCGCCGGCGAAGGGCATTCTGAAGACCATGGTCGGGGGGGCTTCACCGGAGTACCGGCTGTCCACGCCGCGCGTCGACGTGAAGTAGACCGTCTCGCCGTCGGGGCCGAACTCGGCCAGGCAGTCGCGCTGGAGGCCGCTCGTCAGCCGCCGCGGCTCGCCCCCGCCATTCGCCGGGATCACGAATAGATTGTAGCCGTGCTCCTGCTTCTCCAGCGCGGTCTTCGTGAAGTGGGCGTACGAGTAGACGATCCACTTGCCGTCGGGTGAGAAGACGGGAAAGCAGGAGTGGCCCGGCGTCTCGGTCAGCCGCTTCACCTCCCCATTCTTCACGTCAAGCGAGTAGAGATCGAGCGTGCCCGACCGGTCCGACTGGAAGACGATGCTCCGTCCGTCCGGCGAGAATCGCGCCTCGGTGTCGTTGCCGGGACCGGTCGTGAGCGGTTCCGGCGCGGCGGCGGCGACAGCGGCGAGTAGAACGGCGGCCGCCAGAGCGGCAAGGCACTGACTTAAGGGCGTAAAAGTGGTTGACGCGAAGTTTGGAGTGCGGTGGCAGAGCGCTAGCGGCGACACCGCTTTGGCTTGCTTTGCCATGTCGCTTCGATCCCAGCTTAAGTCCGTGCCACTCGTCGCCATCATCTCTCCACCCTGTACCGGCACGGCCCCTCGGCCGCCTCCTTCAGGGCTTTACGTGTCTCTGGCCCGTAGTTGTTGTAGTCGACGCACTCGAGTGCGACGCCGTGGGCGCCGACGTCGTGCGCGATGCCGATCAGCTCCCGCGCGATCTCGGCCTGGTTGTTGCCGGTCGCCTTCTCGTAGTGCCAGAAGCCGCGGGTGTAGTGCTTGTACTGCCGGATCGGCAGGAGCACGCGACAGCGGCCCGCGGTGGTGTTGACGAACGCGGTGCCCAGGGCGCGGGTGCTGCCGAACGCGTCACCGGCATCCCAATTCATACTGATCACGTTCAGCGTATCGACCAG
>CAYNKD010000085.1:2223-3143 GCA_964397735.1 uncultured bacterium
GGCCGGGCCGCCGCCCACCCCTCTCTGCCAGACGTGCTTCTGCTCCGGGTGCACATTTGGGAAGCCGGCGATCAGCTCGATCTTGCGCCCGGAGGCGTCCAGGCGTTGCCGCACCTGCCGCAGGTAGTTGGTGATGTACCCCTCAACATGCGCGTTCCAGTCGCCCCCTTTGAATGCGTCGGTCACCGGTTCGACATACTCGTAGGCCGGGTTGTGCGAACTCCGCATGAAATCGATGTACAGCACCTCGATACCCCGCTCGATCATTTCGTCGAGGAGCGCGAGTTTGTGCTGCACGACCTCCTCGTAGCCAAGGCTGCAGTTGATCATCCGGAGACTGCCGTTCCGGCCCCGGCCCCAGTATTCAGGGTGCTCGACGTTGAAGTCGCCGAGATTCTGTACGGCCCAGTGGGTCTCCTCGAACGGCCAGTGGACACCCACCTTCAGCCCCCGCTTCTTCCCCAACTTCATCGCTTCTTCTAGGATGTCGAAATCCGTCTCCCCGTAACGCACCCAGCCGTAGACCTCCTGGCTGTCAAAGGTGATCCGCTTGTCGATGGTGCTGTTATTGTGATAGCCCGCGTCGACCTCGCTCCTGTAACGGACGCGTCCCCCAGAGTGGGGCCGCCACCAGATCGTCGTGGCGCCTGTTTCCTGGACATGGTCGAGGAGCTTCTCCAGGCCCTCGATCTTCTCCGTGTCGTAAACCCGGGCGAAATCGAAATGGTCGATCCAGGCGGCCACCTCGAAGCGCTCCCTTTCCGGCTCCTCCTCAGGAGCGGTCTCTTGAGCGGTGGTCCCCGGCTTCAACGCGAGACCGGCCATCAGAAGGCAGGTTGTCAAAAAGACCCTTCTCATTATTGCTATTGCTAGGAAATTGCTTTTCCAGCTCTGATTTCCTGGAGCTTCACGGGCCGGGG
>CAYNKD010000086.1:0-3087 GCA_964397735.1 uncultured bacterium
CTTCAGAAGGAATCTGCCCTACCTCCTCCTCTTCATTCACTTCAAGGTAAACAGGAGTCTCTTTGTTTGTGATCATTTCAGCAGCACCCTCTTCAACGACTGTATTTTGATTACTGATCAATTTTTGAATTAAAAGTATCAAAATAATAATGAAAACTACAGGCCAAAAATTAACTGTATTTTTTTTGAGGTATTTCATCGACGAAGTTGAGGGAGGTCCAATGCCTGGGTGGGTTCATTGAAAAACTCCCTCAACTTTAGTTTAGGTAAAGTGAAAGAGAATTTAATTCTCATGCAACTAGCTTTGAATAGCTTTTGCATTATTTGTTAAATATTTTTTTAAAATCGATATTGCTATTTGTAAAATTTCCTTTTTCCTGTATGACTTCATTGTCTAGAATTATTTTTCCCTCTTCGCGAAGATCCAAAATCATGTCCCAGTGTAATGCGCTATTGTTTTTTGATCCACTTTCAGGGTACCCTTTACCAAGTGCCATATGAAATGTTCCTCCAATTTTTTCATCAAAAAGAATATTTTTAATATGTCTGTCAATAGAGTAATTTGTACCTATTGCAACTTCTCCAGGTATTTTTGCACCTGCGTCCAAGTTTATAAGTGAAAGCAGGTGTTCTTCCCCTATTTTTGCTGAAGCATCTGTAACCTCTCCATTTTTGAAAATAAGATTAATATCTTGGACAAGAACACCTTGATAGACCGTTGGCCACTTATATCTTATTCTTCCCTCTACAGAGCCTTCTACAGGGGCAGTAAAAACTTCTCCATCTGGAAAGTTAAGCTTTCCTGAACAGGGTATCCAAGTTCTTCCTTGGACTTCCATTGTTAAATCAGTTTCATTGGAAACTACTCTTAGAATTTTTCCCTTATTAAGGATTTCTGCAAGTTTATTTTGTTCAATTTCAAATTCTTTCCAAAACACAGATGGGTCGTCGAGGTGAAGGTTCCCAGCACGATAAACGAATTTACAAAAATCCTCATAAGGCATTCCTGCCTCTTTTGCAAAAGCTTCTGTTGGCCATAACGTCCCGACCCAATGAAAATCTCCATCAGCAGATCTTTTTAAAGTTATGTCTCTTATTTCTTCTGAACTTTTGTAAAATTTTGATATTTTTTTTGTATTGATTTTTGACAAAAGCCTTGTATCGCTTGTTGCATTTATTCCTATTCTTGCATCAATTGTTTTTGCCTCTAGTAAAGATGTTTGAAAAACATGAGACAGTTGTTTGTCGTTTCCATTTTGGATAAATATAGGAGTACAGGAATCTATATGTATGTTTGTTTTTGGATAAGCTTTTGCTTTTAGCAATTCTTTTAAAAGCTCTTTAATTAAAGGTTCTGCCAAAGGGGTTGTGTTAACTGCAACCTCCCAATCGGGTTGAACTTCTAGTGAGTAATTCACAAGAACATTTGCAAGTTTTTTTGCCATATCTTTCATCGTCTTAAATTTTATGCCAATAAAATAACTTTATCTTGAATAAAAAAATTGAAAAACTATGTTTTGCTGGATTGAGGCTTGGCGAAAAAGGCAAAAATTCAAATTTTATACAACCTGATGGTTCGTACTTTTGCCTTGATCTAAAAGAGCTTGAAGTAGAAATTTGGGAAAGCAGAGGCAACAAGGGGGCAAAGATTTCAAATGGATGCCAGGTTTTAGAGGGCTGGCTTCTTTTCCCACCAGGAGGGGTAAATAAAAATAATGATATTCCAGAGGGAATTCCAAAGTTGGTTTCTTTAAGGGATATTGTTCTCCTTAATAGGAATTTTGAGAAAGAGCTTTTGACTGAGCCAAAAAATCAGGGTTTGATAAATGCAATTTACTTTACTTCAAAGTCAATAATTAAAGGTGCTGAGGGTTTAGGAATCAAGCCCTTAACTAAATCAAAGGCAATTATTGATTTCATGAAAATGTATACAACTAAGATTATTTGATTTTTTCAGCAATTCCACTTGAGGGGCACATGTCTGAAAGAAAACATTCAAAACATCTGGGCTTTCTTGAATTACACTCTTGCCTTCCCAGCCTGATGAGCATTCCAGAATAAGCAATCCATTCTTTTTTTGGAAGGGTTTTCATTAAGTCAATTTCAACTTTTTCTGCGTTTTTATGAGACGTTAAGCCAAGTCTTCTAGATATTCTTCCAACATGGGTATCTACAACTACACCGGAAACCTCTCCGTATTCTCCCAGTAGAACGTTTGCTGTTTTTCTCCCTACCCCAGGGAGCTTTGTCAAATCATCCATATTCATTGGAATTCTTCCACCATGCTCTTTGGTGATTTTTTTTGAAAGACCTATTATTGCCTTTGTTTTTTGTTTATAGTATCCACTTGACTTTATCAATTCTTCAACTTTTTCAGATTTTGCTTTAGATAGAAGTTCAGCAGATGGAAATGATTTAAAAAGCCTGGGTGTTAATTTGTTTATTTGCTTGTCTGTTGCCTGTGCTGACAAAACAACAGAAACCAATAATTCAAATTCATTTTCATAAGAAAGTTCTGTTTTTGTATCTGGGTATTGTTTTTTTAGACGTTTGAGTAATTCATTTATTTGCATAACAGATAAAATCATATATTACCATGAGGGCAAAAATCTTAATCATTGACCTAGACGATACTTTATGCAATACCTTTGAGGATTTGGTCTTTAACGCTCACCTAGATGCATCTGAAGCAATGGTTCAAGCAGGTTTTCAGATGTCTGTTGAAGAAACTTTTAAAGAAAGGATAAGGATCTTGGAAAAAACAATATCTGACAATTTTTCAAAAAGTTTTGAAGATGTTTTAAAAAAAGATCTTAATTGCTCTCCAGAACAGATTGAGGCAGGATTTGATGCCTATTACAACAGGGACATTAAAGATTTAACCTTATTCTCCTCTGCTGAAAAGTTTTTAAACCTATGCTCTTCCATGAAAATGGCACTTGTGACAAAGGGTCATAAAGAAACCCAAATACAAAAAATTAAGAAACTAGATATAGGAAAATATTTTGACTATGTTTCAATAGTTGGTATTTCTCATTCAAAAGAAAGAGAGTTTGAAGGAATAATGAAGAAATGGGGAGCAAGTGC
>CAYNKD010000087.1:0-2948 GCA_964397735.1 uncultured bacterium
TTCTAATTCTTCCTGCAATATGCGCAGTTACCTTGTGCTTTCCATTAACCTCTACGAGAAATCTTCCTCCTGGCAAAGCTTTTAAAACTTTTCCTTTTAGCTCTATTTTATTTTCGGATTTCACTAAACTCTAGCCCCTTCAACCAATTCATTCATAACCCTTTCTTCAACTTCGGAAGGAGACCCCTCTCCATCAATCTCTTTTAATATTTTTTCAGATCTGTAAAGATCAATTAAAGGTTGAGTCTCTTTTTTGTAAACATTCAACCTTTCCTCAACAACCTTTTTTGTATCGTCTTTTCTTTGAACAAGCCTTCCCTTTATTTCAGATGGAGGAGGATTGAAGTCAACATGATAGATATTACCTGTTTCAGGGTCAAGCCTTCTTCCAACAATTCTGTTCACAACAGTCTCATCACTTACATCTATGAACAAAACTTTATCAATTTCTAATTCTCTATTCAGCATACTTGCCTGAACTAAAGTTCTCGGAAAGCCATCAAAAAGATACCCTCTCTTAGAGTTTTCTGTTTTGTTTTCAACTAGCTTAAAGACCAATTCATCAGAAACCAACTTTCCTTCAGAAACAACTTCTTTAACCTCTTTCCCTAAAGAAGATTCGGATTTTATTTCTTCACGAATTAAATCACCTGTAGAAACATGCGTTAATTTAAAAGCATCTACAATCTTTTTAGCCTGAGTTCCTTTGCCAGCCCCTGGAGCACCAAGAAGTACTAAATTTAAGCTATTCAAACTTTTCATCTTACGTTTTTCATAAATCCTTTATATTGTCTGCTGACAACATGGGCTTCCAATTGCCTCATAGTATCTAAGCTAACACCAACAACAATTAGTAATCCTGTTCCTCCAATTGCAAAAGATGAAACACCTGCTGCATTTGCGACAAGTATAGGAAAAACAGCTATAAGAGCAAGCCATAGACCTCCTAGGAAAGTAATTTTCTCTTGGATCTGCTGTATGTACTCTTCAGTTTGCTTCCCTGGCCTTATCCCAGGAATGAACCCTCCAGCTTTCTTTAGGTTTTTTGCTATCTCTTCAGGCTTAAAGGTAATAGACGAATAAAGAAAAGTAAACAAAAAAGTTAAGATTCCCAATGTGGCATAGTACCCCCAGTTAGAAAGGAATTGTCCTATACTGATTGCAAAAGGATGGTCTTGAGGTAAGAAATTTGCAATTGTCTGAGGTATTAAAAGCGCAGATATTGCAAAAATAATAGGAATAACACCAGCAATATCAACCCTTACAGGTAGATAAGAAATCTGACCACCTATAACTCTTTGGCCAACTGTCCTAGTTGAATACCTTATAGGGATTCTCCTCTCGGCTAATTGCATATAAACTATAACACCTATCATTATCAAAACAAATATTCCAAAAAGAAGAAAGGGTCCTACCTGAGCAACATTTTGTTGGGCAATTTTTATTTGTTGTGCTAGTGCAGTTGGCAAGCTCATAACTATTCCTGCAAAAATTAAAAGAGAGATACCATTTCCAATCCCTCTCTCAGTTATCTCATCTCCAAGCCACATCAGAAAAGCCGTCCCTGCAACAAGCGTTATCATTATTACAAAAAGATGTAAAAAGTCTTCCCTGACAAGAATTTTCTGAGTTTTAAATAAAGCAAGGAAGCTGTAAGACTGAACAAAGGCAATAAATATTGTCAAATATTTTGTCCATTTACCAATCAAAATCCTGCCCTCTGTTCCTCTTTCTTTTTGAATCTCTTCGAGTGAAGGAATAGCAAAAGTCATAACCTGCATCATGATGCTAGCATTTATATAAGGCATGATGCCCAAAGCAAAAATTGAAAACCTTTTCAAGGAACCTCCACTAAACAAATCCAACAACCCTAAAACTCCTCCAGAGTTAAATAGGTTTTGTAAGGCATCATTATTTATTCCAGGGAGAGGCACATGTCCACCTGCAGAGAATATAAGCAAGCCCAAAGCGACAAACTTAAGTCTTTTTTTTAATTCTGGGCTTGCTAGCGCATCATTAACTGCAGATTGAGCTTGTTTTTTCATTTGATGTTTACTTTGCCTCCAGCTTTTTCAATCTTCCCAACAGCACTTTTGCTTGCAGCATTAACTGTTATCTCAAGCTTCTTTTCAATTTTTCCATTTCCAAGAAGCTTAACTTTAAAACCTTTTCTGACAAGCCTTTTCTTGAGCAAGTCTTTTATAGTTACTTTTTTACCATCATCAAAAATCTTATTAATATCAGCGATATTAACAACTTGATAAATTACTGAGTTTCTATTGGTAAAACCACCCAAAGTCCTTGCTCTTCTGTAGTAAGGAAGACTTCCTCCATCAAACATTGTTGGTAATTTTCCTCCGCTTCTTGACTTTGTTCCTTTCATCCCTCTCCCAGCAGTTTTTCCCCTTCTTGCAGCTTTTCCTCTACCAACCCTTACACGATCTTTTGTGGTTTTAACCAAGTCTTTATAATCCATTATTCAGGCATCTCCTTGTTAAACCAAATAGAGCTAACAGGAACGCCCCTAAGAGCAGCTAATTTTTTTGGATCTCTCAAAGCCTTAAAACCATTCATTGCTGCTTTAGCGGCATTCAAAGGTGTAGCTGCACCTCTTATTTTTGTATATATATTCTTAATTCCAACAACTTCGCATAAAGCCCTAACGGTCGCCCCAGCAATAACACCAGTACCTGGAGGAGCAGGAATCAAGTGAACTGTAGTTGCGCCTTGCTTTCCTTTAACCTCATGAGCAATCGTCCCATTAACGAGAGGAAGCTTATATAGGCTTTTCTGCGCTGATGCAGAAGCTTTTCTGATAGCCTGAGGGGTTTGGATAGCTGTCCCTAAACCTACTCCAGATCTACCCTTTCCATCTCCAACAACAACCAAAGCAGAGAATCTAAATCTTTTACCACCAGCAACAGTTTTGCTGACTCTTCTTATCTGAA
>CAYNKD010000088.1:0-2920 GCA_964397735.1 uncultured bacterium
TAATCACTACCCTTCATCGCCCTCTTAACTGACTCTTTCGCTTCCTTCCTATCCAACTCTTCCAAGATTCTTGATCTCTTGTCAGCTTTAGTCCTTCCCTTCCCAATAGCAATTTCTATCTTTATTCTACCTCGAGACTGATAAGCTTTCACAGGAATGACCGTTACACCTTTCGGTTCAGTCTTCCTGTCGATATCGAGTATTTGCTTCCTTTTCAGGAGTAATTTCCTCTCTCTTGTTGAGTCCTGATTCACTGAAGATTGTGGAAGAGGAGCTATATGCGCACCTACAAGCCAAAGCTCCCCTCCCCTTATCCTTGCGTGGGCCTGATTCAAGCTCAACCTACCCTCTCTTATCGAACGAACTTCCCAACCCTCCAAAGAAACTCCTGCCTCAATTTTTTCAGAAAGTTCATAAAGATAGTGAGCCTTTTTGTTTGTTGAAAAAATCTTCATCCTGGAATACCAAGAACCTGACATGCATTTGGAATCCATGAAAGCTCAGGAAGACCTTCTGAATACTTTCTTAATTTCAGTAAGCCTTCAGGGAAATTGTTTACTGGATTAAATCCTAAAAACCTCAATTCCTCTTCTGGAAGCGAGGAGTGAATGAATATGTCACAATGCTTTTGAGCCTCTTTCAACCTTAATACAGTATAAGCTACAGGATTAAAATCCTCGACAAGCTTCTGCCTCAAGACTTCAGGTGGATAAGAAGCCCATTTGAACATCTCCTTGTTCCCAAACCCCAAAGAGCATTCGGCAGAATAGAGTAAAGCCCCTCTTGGCTTAACTGTCTTGTACCAAAACAGAATCCCCTTTAAGGCTTCTGAAAACGTATTGTCAAAAGGGGCACCTCCAGCACTTGCTATTAAAACATTATTTCTGGGCACAATTGCTCTGTAAAAACCCATTACAACTTTTGATCCGTCCATATGAGAATAACTAAAGTCACCACAAAAAACCCTGGCTATTTTTTTATTTTCATCCAAAAGAACATTGATATTGAAATGAGGTTTGAGATTTGCCGAAATCTCTATAAGGTCTTCATATATCCTGTTCCCCTTGAGTCTCGCAGCTGAACATCTAGGATTTTTTGTTTTATTCTTCTCAAAAACCAATGACCTGTTTTGAATAATGGTCTCTTTACTGCAGGTATTTGACAATGTTTCTGGCCCCCCACAATAACCCAATAGGTCATGGAAGTTTATTTGATCTATTGTTATTATCTTAGTAAAAGCGTTGAGGTACTTGTTTGTTTTTATATGAGTTCCTGCTTTTGTTTTTCCGCTTGAATCAAATTCCATCTTAGAAGAGTTCATAATTACACTCTTCACATTCTTGAAACTTTTCAGGAATTCAAGATACCCATCCTCTAAATGAGGCTCATTGAGGTCTGCACTGACGACCATAAAAACTATATTTTTACTAATTTCAGAGATCTTCCTAACGACAGACTTGATAACAATTTCATATCTAAATTCTCTATTTGAGTCAGGGACTATTACTAAAACTTTGTCTTTTTTATTTATTACCTTATCTAAAGTTCTTGTTCCAACAGGTTGTTCCAATGCATCTTCCAGGATATCAAACTCATCTAAAACGAAAGGTCTTTTTTCAGGAAGTCTTGTTTGGATATTCCATCCACGAGGCCATTGAGTTTCAATAGATCTTTTTCCGTAAAATCTAGATGCCATCAATTAACCGCAGTAACCCATAGCATAAAAATCAAGCCTAGCTTTACACCAGACCAAACAGCAAAAAGCAACAACAAAGCACCTGAAATACTCAACCCTTTTTCTTTTATTTTCTTCCCACCTTTCATTCTTCTAGCAATGGAACCGGAACACTCCATATCCTCCCAGCATTCGTCAACCTGTCACCAGCTGAAACAAGCATCCTTCCACTGCTTTTATCAAAAAAAAGATTTCTTGGCTTCTTGAATGAAGAATCATTTACCAAGTCTTTATCAATCAAGCCTACATAATCTCCATCTTCTGAAAATATATACACCTTGTCTGCACTGTAGTCTGACACATAAACCCTTCCCCAGTAATCTGTTGTTATCCCTCCAGGATATAAAAATTTTTCAGGAGAGTCTGGGGTAAATGAATCTACGATCTTTCCATTTTGGAAAATCCATACTTTTTTAGAAATCTTATCCGTTACATAGGTTTTTCCATTTGGGCCAACAGTGATTCCATTTGGCTCAAAATTGTTTTTAGGCACCCATTCAGCAACAACTTCAAGACTTGTATTAAGTATTAAAATTCTCTTATTTCCTCTATCAGCTACATATATTAAATTTTCTTCAAAGTCAAAAAATCCATCTTTTGGATCGTTAACTCCCTCATATGTAGATAAAACTATCCCGTCTTGTATTATTTTGACAGAACCACCAGAACCGTTGTCTATAAGGATTTGCTTTTGGCCAAATTCTAAAATTTGTGCTGGAAATTTTGCTGAATACCTTTTATCCTCGTTCTCTTTTTTCGTTTGAATGTCATAAAAACGAACATACCCTTCTCCCGAAGACCTATGTGGATCAGCAACAACTAGGTAATCAAATGCTCTATAAAAACCATAAGGTTCTGAAAGGTTTGAGTCAGCCAAGAGAACAAAAGGCTCGTTTTGAGGCAAATAAACATCATTGCCAAAACTTTCTTTTGAATCTAGATTTTTGTTTATCTTTTCTGGAAAAATATCAGATCTTACAAGTGGTTCATCTGTCAAAACCACAACAAAACAGGTCAAAACAAAAGACCCGAAAAGGCAAGTCATAAACCATGACCAGAAATTTCTATCCATTATTTAAATTCTAGATTGAAAAAAATTAGAATCTACATATATACTTGTGAAAATATGAAAAGAAAAAAAATAACATATAAAGATTCCGGGGTAAACATAGAAAAGGCTGAAGG
>CAYNKD010000089.1:0-2886 GCA_964397735.1 uncultured bacterium
CAGCTATTAGATTTCTCAATTCCTTTGGGCTGTGGCATCTTGACATTGCAGTTTCTAAAGTTATCAAGTTTGCAAAATAGTAATCTCTCAAACATTGGTCCATTGTCTGCATCCCCTCTTTCTTGTGGGTCATCATGGTTGATTGAATCTGATAAATTTTTCCTTCTCTTATGAGGTTCCTCACCGCAGGAATACCTACCATCATTTCAAAAGCTGCTAAACGGCCATCTCTATCCGCCCTCTTTAAAAGAGTTTGGGACATGATAACCTGAAGACAGTTTGCAAGCTGAGCTCGAACCATCTCCTGTTGCTCAGCGGGGAAAACATCAATGATCCTGTCTATAGACATAGGCGCATTGATAGTGTGGATTGTAGCAAAAACCAAATGCCCAGTTTCAGCTGCCGTAATTGCTGCACCAATTGTTTCCAAATCTCTCATTTCCCCAACGAGGATAATGTCCGGATCTTGTCTTAAAACCCTCCTCATGGATTCTGCAAATGAAAAAGAATCTGTTCCAATCTCTCTTTGGTTAACAATCGACTTTTTATGTTTGTGGGAAAATTCAATAGGGTCCTCAAGTGTGACGACATGCTTCCTGCTTGTCTCGTTGATGTGATTCAGCATGGCAGCCAAGCTTGTTGTTTTTCCTGAACCTGTAGGGCCTGTAACCAAAACAAGTCCCCTTGGTTCAAAAATTTTCTTCTTTATGACTTCTGGCAAAAGGATTTCCTCCATTGTTGGAATCCTTAATGGAAGCGCCCTTATCGCAAAAGCAACTGACTCTCTTTGGAAGAAAAAATTACACCTGAATCTCCCGAGTCCTTCTTGTTCATATCCGAAATCTAATTCTTTTTCATTTTCAAATTTTTTTAATTGTTCCTCTCGAATCATTGAATAAGCTAAAGTTCTAGTGTCTTCACTTGTAAGGACAGGAAATTCCTCGAACTGTTTAACTTCTCCAAAAACCCTGCAAGAAGGTTTGGCTCCTACCGAAACATGAAGGTCACTCCCATTTTCTTCATGAAGCCTGACTAAGAGTTCGAGAATTGTTTCTTTTATTGCCATAATAACCTCCTATTAATCCTTAACAAATGGGGCAAGCATCTTTGGCGCTTCAGCAAGCTCTGGAACCTTCTTCCCAGTTGTGCCACCTGTCTTTTCTTCAGTTCCTTCATACTCTCCACCAATTTCAATTGCAAGTTCTTCAGGCGGACAAACTCTAAAGAGCTCATCAAGAGAAACCTGTCCATCAAGAACCCTCATGAGCCCTGACTGGAACAATGTGTCCATCCCATCAACAATTGCTTGCATCTTGACTTCTTTTTCACTAGAACCTTTCAAGCACATGTTTCTTATGTTGTTTGTCATAACCATCATTTCAAAAATTGCAGATCTTCCCTTTGAACCTGTCCCACTACAAAATTTACACCCACTGGCATTGTGAATCAGTGGCGGGGTGTCTTTTTCATACCCGACTTTTTTTAATATAGGGCGGAGTCTGTCAAATTCCTCTAAAGACATCTCTTCGTGTTCTTTGCAGTGATCGCAAAGCTTTCGAACTAACCGTTGAGCAACTGCTCCTGCTAAAGTTGCATTAACAAGAAAAGGCTCTATCCCCATATTTGTCAACCTTGTAATTGAAGATGCAGCATCATTTGTGTGCAAGGTAGAGAAAACCAAATGCCCCGTAAGGGAGGCCTGAATGGCCATCTCTCCAACTTCAAAATCACGAATCTCACCAACCATCATTACATCTGGGTCCTGCCTCAAGAAGCTCCTCAATGCAGACTGGAAAGTTAACCCAACTTTATTGTTTACCTGAACCTGATTAATCTTTGGTATCTGGTACTCAACAGGATCTTCAATTGTCGTAACATTTATATCATCAGTTGCAATTCGTGACAAACTCGCATTAAGCGTTGTTGTTTTTCCTGAACCTGTTGGACCTGTTAGCAAAATAATACCATGTGGTTTCTTTAATAGTTCAACCCATATATCTTGCTCTTTCTTAGTAAATCCTAAATCTTCAAGAGTCAACATAGAGGCTGACCTGTCAAGGACACGGGCTACAACCTTTTCGCCATTAACTGTAGGAATGGTAGATACACGAAAGTCAATCTTCTTTCCGCCTACCTCTTTTGCTATCTTCCCATCTAGAGGTTTCCTTCTTTCGGAAGTGTCTAGATTAGCAAGAATTTTAAAACGTGCAACAACTGCAGCCAGGGCTGTTCTAGGAATATCCATCATTTTTTGAAGTATTCCATCAACCCTATATCTAACCTGAAGTTTTGTTTCTTTTGGCTCTAAGTGGATATCACTGACTCTCATTTCGACAGCGCTTGTAAGCAAACTCTCAACAAGTTTAATTATTGGAGCATCATCAACATCTAAAGTCTTGCTCATCTTTTCTAGCTCTTCGGAAAGTAATCCAGAGGCGCGTCTTTGTTCTTCGAATTCCTTTACAGCCTTTTCAGCCTCATGAGCCTTTCCAAAATACTCATCAAATGCACTCTTATAGGATTCTTCAGTTGTAATCAATGGCTTAACAGCTTTTCCAGTTGAAATTCTTATATCGTCAATTGCAATAACATTTAATGGGTCTACCATTGCAACTAGCAAGGTCCCGTCTACTTCCTTTATTGGGATTGCCTTAAACTGCTGAATCTTTTCAACAGACAGAAGTCGAGCAGTTTTCAGATCTATCTCTTCTTCATAAAGATCAATTTTTTGAATTCCCATTTGCCTGGATAGTGAATCCAGTATTTCGTCTGGGGTTGAAATTCCCATGTCGATAATTGTTTGCCCAAGTCTTTTCCCTGTTTTTTGTTGACTGCCTAAAGCTTCTTTAAGCTGGTCTGAAGTAACCAAACCCTCATCAACCAATA
>CAYNKD010000090.1:0-2843 GCA_964397735.1 uncultured bacterium
GAAAGCTCTGGTGATACAGGGGATGAATATGATTACAGCCCATGCCAAAACAAAACTGTAATTACCCCAGAAGAAACCATTGCTTCAATCAAGGTTGTCGAAGAAACTGAATATCGAGGAGCTCTTCAGGTTGATTTCAATTTAAATTTGCCTGTCTCTGTGAACAATGAAAGGAATGACAGGGTTCGGGCGACAAAAAAATGCAGTGTTCAAGTCAATATTTCACTTGAGTATCTTGAACCATATGTCCGAATTAAAACAACATTTGACAACCAGGTTGAAGACCATAGGCTGAGGGCTGGATTCGGAATGCCTGATACGCAAAGCGTTTTTTCTGACGGGCATTTTTACACAAATGAAAGACCTCTTGCCTTCCCTAATGGGAAAGACTGGGCTCAACCTCCAACAAAAACATACCCACAGCAAGATTTTTCATTTTGTTCTGATGGGGAAAATGGCCTAGCGGTTTTTTCAAAAGGGTTACATGAAATCGAAATGAAGGAAGGAAGGCTTTGGCTAACACTCCTAAGAGCTGTTGGATGGCTTTCGAGAGATGATTTCGAATCACGCAAAAACAATAATGCTGGACCAACAATTCACACTCCCGATGCGCAATGCAAGGGGCTAAACTCTTATGAATATGCGGTCTATCCATTTGCAGGAGATTGGGTTGATGCACGCGTTAAACATTGGGCAACACGCTACAAAACACCAATCAAATCAATGCAAGGGGTTGAGGACAATTCCATTTCTGACAACTGGTTATTGGAGAAGGAGAATGATGCAGTTGCGATTACAGCAATCAAGAAGCATGAAAGCAGGGATACGATGATTGTCAGAATGGTTAATCTTACAGGTGGAGATGTTGTTGAAAAGATTCAAACTTCAAAGAAGATCAAAACATGCTGGAAGGTGAATCTCCTTGAGTCGAGAGAGGCTGAGGTTAGCAGTAAATCGGGCTATTTCAAAGTAAATTTGAAACCTTATGAGATAGGTACTTTTGAGGTTGGTTTTTAAAATGAGAATTAAATTTCCCGTACTTGTGTTTTTTGTTTTAGCAATGTCCGGGCAAAAAGGGATAGTTGTCGCTGACAACCAGGTAGCTGTTGACAAAGGGGCACAGGTTTTGCAAAATGGGAATGCTTTTGATGCGGCTGTCACAACAGCGCTTGTTCTTGGCATCACACACCCTCAAAGTAGTGGAATTGGTGGAGGGGGTTTTGCGGTTTTTAAAAATGGAGATAGCATAAACTCTATTGACTTTAGGGAAATGGCTCCAGGGAGCTTTCATCCAGGAATTTTTCTTGGAGAAAAAAGTTCAAAAACAGGAGCATGGGCTGTTGGAGTCCCAGGAGAATTGGCAGGGTTGTTTGAACTTCACAAAGGACGAGGCCTGCTCCCATGGGAAGATGTTGTTTCTCCAGCAACCAAGCTTGCAGCGGAAGGCTTTGTCGTAGGCCCAGTTCTTGCAAGTGCAATCAGGTCAAATTCACAATCAATCATGGATGATGAGGGTTTGAGAGCAGTGTTTGCCCCCCATGGGGAACTTTTGCAGCAGGGAGATATTTGTAAACGGCCAAATCTTGCAAAAACATTGAAAAAACTAGAGTCTGGTTTAGCTGATTTTTATAGTTGGGATACGGCAGAGAGGACTGTTTCTTTTCTTAATTCCAAGTCAGGTGATTTTGATTTAGCTGATTTTGAATTTTATGAAACAAAATATAGAAAACCGATAAAAGGGGATTATCATGGTTTTCAAATATACAGCATGCCACCGCCATCGTCAGGGGGGATTGCAATACTTGAGATGCTCGGGATATTTGAATCTTCAGGGTTGGTTTTTGACGAAAGCCTGAATTCAACCAGAACTTTTATCCACGCCATGACGCATGCTTTTGCTGACAGGGCGGCATATGGAGGGGACCCCGACTTTTCCAACATTCCAATTGACAGACTCTTGAACAAGGGTTTGCATAAAACATTGTTAATATGGTCCCCAAGACAGGGACCTCAACCTGTTCAAGAATCAGGGCTTGCATCAATAAGAGGGGAGTTGCCAGTATCAAATCAAAATGACGACAATGGCACGACTCATTTTTCAATATTGGATAAGTTTGGGAATGCTGTAGCATTAACTTCAACAATCAACCTAGCATTTGGGGCCAAGATGATGGACCCAGAGACGGGGATAATTTTCAACAATGAAATGGATGATTTTGCAGCAAGGCCAGGGGTGCCAAATGCCTTTGGGCTGATTCAAGGAGAGGCAAATGCTCCAGATGCAAAAAAAAGACCTCTTTCATCAATGTCACCAACAATAGTTATGGACGGGGAAGACGTATATCTTGCATTAGGGGCCTCTGGCGGTCCAAGGATAATCACCGGAACGATACAAACTCTTTTGAGAATATTGGATGGAGGGATGAGCCCAAAAGATGCAATTTCTATTCCAAGAATCCATCACCAATGGCTTCCCACAACAGTTTGGCATGAGCGTAATTTCAAATCGGAGCTAATAGAGAAACTCAACGAAGAAGGATTCGTTTTCAAGGTTGGGGGAAGTGGTGTTGTACAGGTCGCAATGTTTAAAAATGGGGAGTTTCAGGGGGCTGCAGACCCAAGGAAAGGAGCTACTGTAGACACCCTTGCTGTATACAAATAATATTGCCCAAGATTGCTGATTATTGTTCGATAGTACGAAAGTCGATTCCAAATACATCTTTAAACAATTACTTAATACAATCTGAATGAAATGAAGTTGAGGTTATTTGCTTGTTTGCTTGGTTTGTTTTTAGCTGGATGTGGGAGCGGGGAGCCTTTAGGCGATCCAATTTGTGGATCCT
>CAYNKD010000091.1:0-2802 GCA_964397735.1 uncultured bacterium
TTTGCGTTTGGGCTGGTGTCGGCTGGATGCTCGGCATGGAAGCAGTTGCAAACAATTGGACATGGAATGATGCAGTAATGCCTTTCATCGGATGGACCCTTATCACTATGGGTCTTATGTCCAGAATCCAAAGATGTTCTAAGTAAGATGCGTGTCGTGCGCATGGTGCTTTTTGCACAAATGCGCACGTACAATTTACCTCGTGAAAAACAAATACAATCCTGAAAGAGAAGACAAGTTCACATTTGGACTGTGGACAGTCGGCAACCCTGGAGCAGATCCTTTTGGCCTCCAGACAAGAGATAAGATCAACCCCATTCGAGTCGTTCACGGCCTAGCTGAATGTGGAGCTTATGGCGTCAACCTGCATGATAATGATCTTGTCCCGTTTGGTGTAAGTGACAAGGAGAAGAGGGTCATTGTTTCATCTTTCAAAAAGGCACTCGATGAAACTGGCCTAAAGGTTCCAATGGCAACAACCAACCTTTTTCACCATCCGGTGTTTAAGGATGGCGCTTTCACTTCCAGCAACCCTGAAATAAGGGCTTTTGCTCTTCAAAAGTCGATGAAGGCTATTGAGCTTGGTGTTGACCTTGGTGCAGAAACAATTGTTTTTTGGGGAGGAAGAGAAGGGGTAGAAACAGATGCTGCAAAAGATCCAAGGGATGCAATTGGATGGTACAGAGATTCAATTAATTTTTTAAGCCATTGGGTTACAGACAATGGTTGGGATTTGAATTTTGCCCTTGAGGCAAAGCCGAATGAGCCAAGAGGAGATATTTATTACCCCACAACAGGGGCAATGCTTCATTTCATCTCTACGCTGGATAGGCCGGAGATGTGTGGAGTAAACCCTGAAGTTGCCCATGAGAACATGACAGGCCTTTCGATGGTTTTTGCTGTTGCCCAAGCAATGGAAGCAGAAAAACTTTTCCACATTGACCTAAATGCACAAAAGATAGGCAGGTATGACCAAGATCTTCGGTTTGGAAGCGAGGATCTAAAAGGGGCTTTCTTCCTTGTTAGGCTTCTTGAAGGTTGTGGCGGGTACCCCAAATACAATGGTCCAAAGCATTTTGATGCGCATGCCTACCGAACAGAAGACCAGGATGGCGTTTGGGAATTCGCAAAGGGCTGCATGAGGACATACAAGATTCTTGCAGAAAAAACAAAAACATTCAATGAAGATCCTGAAGTTAAAGATATTTTGGAGAAAAATCATTCCGATGGCAAAGGTTTCTCCGGCATCTTGAATTACTCTTCACAAAATGTAAAAAAAATACAGTCAGCAGATATCGATCCCTTTGTCTTGTCTAAGATTGGAACACGTTACGAAAAACTTGACCAAATTGCAATCGAACACATAATGGGCACTCGTTAACGTGTCCTTGTATCTCGGTATAGATGTTGGAACACAAAGCACAAAAGCACTTGTTTATGACCCAGAAAACAGTAAGGTTTTAAGCAAGGGGCAGTATAGCTATGGACTGATCTCCAATGAAAATGGGGGAGCTGAACAAAACCCATCCGTGTGGATTGATGGGGTTGTGAATGCGGTTTCAGAAGCGCTTGAAAAAAGCGGAAATAGGTCAAAGATAGAAGGGATAGGTGTTTCTGGACAACAACACGGATTTGTCGCCCTTGACAGCAAAAACGATGTTATTAGGCCTGCAAAATTGTGGTGTGATGTAGAAACTGAAAAAGAAGCTGAATATCTTTCCAACATAGTTGGAAAACCAATCCCGGTCCGTTTTACAGCAAGCAAAATACTCTGGATGAAAAAGCATGAACCTGAAAATTTTTCAAAGTTACACACAGTGTTGCTCCCCCATGATTACATCAACTTTTACCTGACTGGGAAAAAGGTAATGGAGGCAGGGGATGCAAGTGGTACTGGCTTCTTTAATGTCGAAACAAGGGAATTTGACAATAGTGCAATTGATGCAATTGACAGCAAGCTGCACTCAAAAATCCCCCCACTCGTAAGTCAGGTTGAGCCAATAGGAAAAATACGCAAAGAGGTTTCAGCCCTTTTTGGAATTAGTCAAAATGTAATTGTTTCTGCTGGAAGTGGTGACAACATGATGAGCGCTATTGGCTCTGGAGCAACCCAAGAAGGGATTTTTGTCATCAGTCTTGGAACCAGCGGAACGGTCTTTTGTCATAGCCCAGAACCGATTAGGGACCTAGGTAATGATATTTCTACATTCTGCGATGCTGTTGGTGGATGGCTGCCATTGTTCTGTCTCGCAGAATGCACCTTGCAGTTAGAGGAGCTTGTGAACCGTTCTGGCCTTTCTCACAACCAGCTGATCGAACTTGCGAACAAGGGGGGGAGCAAATCTTCTTATGGTGATGTTTATAAAAAAACAATAGAAGGAATAACGAAAAACCTTCATGCTGGATATGAAAAAATTTGTGGCACGGGAAACCCTTCACGTGAAATAAGAATCACTGGGGGAGGGGCGAAAAACAGCCTATGGAGTCAAACGATTGCCAATATCTTCAAATCAGAAGTGTCCATTCTTTCTGAATTTGACACGGCAGCCCTCGGCGGGGCAATTCAAGCCTCTCTCATTAATGGCTGCATAAACAGCCATAAGGGATTAGTAGGAAAAATTGTTAAATCGGAAAACTAGCTAACGTTGGTGGCTCTTTCGCCTTTATCATCAGTTGTTATTTCAAATTCAACTGCTTGATTTTCAGCGAGAGTTCTAAAACCTTCAGTCTTTATATCAGAAAAATGGACGAAAACGTCTCCGCCACCTTCTTTCTCAATAAAGCCAAAGCCTTTCTTCTCAT
>CAYNKD010000092.1:0-2791 GCA_964397735.1 uncultured bacterium
AGCAATGCCTGAGATGGCTGAAGTGAACGAGGAAGCATCCCCCGAAGCAATGCCAGAGATGGCTGAAGTGAACGAGGAAGCATCCCCCGAAGCGATGCCAGAGATGGCTGAAGTGATTGAGGAGTCGTCGACCGAGGCGATGCCTGAGGTGGCAGAGGAGAACGAGGTATCGCCAACTGAGGCAATGCCTGAGATGACTGAAGTGACTGAGGCATTGTCGACCGAGGCGATGCCTGAGGTGGCAGAGGAGAACGAGACGCTTCAGGTCAGAACTGCTCAGACAAATACAGAAGAAATCGCAGCCGTTGATGAGAGCCCATCTGTAGAAACTCCTGCAGAAGCACCACGTCTTGCTCCACTTGAGTCTGCGTGGCTTCGAGTGTGGTGGCTTGCAGAGCTTGCAAGCGAAGACGCACACGCTTTTGCAATGGCAGGAGAAAATGCTCGCCAGATGAAACCTGCTGGTACTGAGTCCACAGAGTCGACCGCAGTTGCTGAGGTGATTGAGGACGAAGAATGAACGGTATGCCTAGACACTTGGCAAGGAAAATGAACATGACCCCCTCACGTACAATTGGAATCGCATTCGTCGCCATACTTAGCATGGCAGTTGGTTGCATGGGCCCGACCAAGATGGGCAAAGAGGCTCGAGAGAATGCAGCTCGAAATTTCAATCAAGTGCGTAGCAAGATTGACTACGACCAGTCAATGCAGGCGTTCAATCGTGGGCAAATGCTCGAAGCCAGGCGATTGCTCGATACCGCGATCGCCAAGTTGCCAGATGATGCAACATACTACGTCCTTCTGGGGCGAATCTGTCTTGAGACTTCTCAGATGGAAAACGCAATCAAGGCTTTGGAAGAGGCAGTAAGGCTGGATGCAGATCTTCCTGATCCCAGGTATTACCTCGGAATTGCTGCGGAGCGCATGAAGGAATCTGATCAGGCAGCCGCTCGATTTTTAGAAGCCTACGAACTTGATGGCGAATCTCCGCAGTACCTTACGGCAGCAGCTGAGGTCCTCATCAGTGAAGGGCGACTTGCAGAGGCGGAGACACTTCTTTCTCGTGATGCCGCTCGCTTCCGAAACAACTCAGTAATTCATCATTTGCGTGGCAAGATTTCAATGATGAATGGGCGATGGACAGATGCAGTTGATTCCCTTCGGCGCGCAACCCTCATCGATGAGAATGATGTATGGCTGTTGACGGAATACGCCCGAGCACAATTTGCAGCTGGGCATCATGCCAGTTGTCTAAACACTCTTTCGCAAATTGAACAGCACCCAGATCCGAGTTTCTCTAAAAGTGATCTCATGCGAATGCGCACTCGTTGCTATGTCGATTCACGTCGACACCGAGATGCTCATCGTGCACTATGCGAATACACCAATAAATTTCCTAATGACATCGATGGCTGGATTGACCTTGGCCTGGTGTGTCGAGAGATTGGTGATGTTCGGCGACTTCGACAGGCTGGAAACCGGTTGACAATGCTGGATCGAAACCGATTCGAAGGGTATTTCATGCTGGGTTGTTCGTTCTTAGAAGAAGGCAATCACTCGAAAGCGATCGCTTTTTTCGAGCAGTCAGCTCGAATTGCTCCTGATCGCAATGAGACATGGCTTGCATTAGGAATGAGCTATGAACAATCTGGCAATCTTGTAAAGGCATTTCGCGCCTATGCGAAAGCCGATAGCGAACACGCTGATGAATTGATGACACAAGTCGTCGAGATCATGGAATGAAGCAGAACCGAGTCGGGGTGGTGTGAGTGGAGGCGCTTTCGGGATGAAGGGGCTTTTAATTGGAATTGCAGGAGCATGTGGTGTCGCCACTGTTGTAGGTCTTACAACGATGGTTGCATCATCCGTGGTGCTCGTCGCCCTAGTCGCTGGTGGCGGTGTTGCACTTTCGGTGCTCATTACACAGCACACCATTCGGATACGAGTTCGCCGTGCAGCTCGAGGGGAAGTGAATCCTCACGCAACTGGTATTGAAGCCGAAGTCGCCACGCCAGTTCGAGAATTCGCTGAGCAGCTCCAAAGTGCAGTCCGAGATGGCTTGGTTGCTCGTCGACTTGCCGAGGAACAGGCCCAAGAAGCGCAACGTGTGCTTGCGGCGCTCGATGATCTTGTCATTGTTTTTGACGAGTTCGCTGAAGTCGTTGAGGCCAATCTGGCAGCAAGGCGGATTTCGCATTGCGAAGATCAAGGGAAGCCAACACTTCGAGAATTTCTTGGAGACGATGTTTTAGCTGGGGCAGTTGCTGAAGCTGCACGTGGTGCCACCATCGGTGAAACCAGACGATTTGAGCATGAGACTCCTGGTCCACACGACGGGGAATCGACAGCATGGCAAGTTTCAATTCGTCGGCTTGATGCCAGTGATCGATGTGTTGTAGTTCTGCACGACGTCACACGGGATCGAGAAGTCGCACGAATGAAAAGTGACTTTGTCACAAAAGCAAGTCACGAATTGCGTACTCCACTGAGTTCAATTCACGCATACATCGAAATGCTTGCTGACGGAGAAGTCGAAGGTGCCCAACAACAGGCGGATTTCCTTCGAATCGTGCATGAGGAATCTGCTCGACTTTCTCGACTTGTCGACAATATGCTCGACATCAGCCGCATTGAAGCAGGCGTTGCTAAGCCGCAACGGGGTGTGGTTGATCTCGCTCAGGTTTCGAAGAAAGTAGTTGAGGCAATGAGAGCCCGTGCAAGCGAGCGCTCCATTGACCTAGTCATTCGAGCCAATGGTGACGATCTCACGGTCGAGGGCGATGAAGAC
>CAYNKD010000093.1:0-2774 GCA_964397735.1 uncultured bacterium
AATATAGCAACATATTTTCTTAAATTTTTCTTTATGTCCTCAAAATTAATTTTTTTTACAACACAATGTGCAGAAAGAATCATGATATTATTAAATTTAGCTTTTCTAACACCGAAATTGATTGATTTTCCTGGTGAGTAATTTTTAAGTTGGAAAATTTTTATTTTTGTATAATTTTTATTTTTGTTATTGCTTAATAATGGATCAACAACAAAACTTTTTACTATATTGATAGTCTCATCAGTAGAAAAGTTATCAATTATAATGATTTCAGGTTTTATTAAGTTGTCTAAAACAGATTGAATTGCGTGTCCAATCCATCTTTCCTCATTTTTTGATCTTATAATTACTGATATACTTTGATTTTTTTTATTATTCATATTTTTTTACTCCATCTTCCTCGGTATTTTTTATAAATATCCATTTCACACTTCTGAAGATCTAACCCTCTATTAATTAGCATTTTTTGGTAGTTATCTCTAAAATTTGAAAGTTTTTTAAGTTCATTAGGTAAAATTGCAAATTTATTATCTCTTCCCGGAAGTTTATTATTCACAGTAAAGTGTTTTTCAACAAATTTAGCGCCATTGCAAATAGCAGCTATGGCATCATCTATACCTTGGTAGTGTCCGCTGTATCCAACATCGTAATTAAACTTTTTTAGCTTATGGAGTCTTGGAATATTTATTTTATCTATACTGCATGGATAAGCTGAGACGCAGTGCATTAAAACTAAATTTTTTTTTTTTATTTTATTTTTAATATTAATTATCTCTTTCCATTTAGAAGCACCTGTAGAAATATATATTTTTTTAAATTTTTTACTGGCTTCTTTAATTAGTTTAATATTATGAATCTCGTGACTTGGAATCTTCACTTCTCTTACTTTAACTTTGTTTAATAAATCTAAATCTTTTGTGCTAAAAATTGATGTCAAAAAATTTATACCAATTTTTTTACAATAGTTTTTTAGTATGAAATGCTTTTTCAATGTTAATTCTGCTTTTTGATAAATTTTTCTTCTTCCATCAATATCCCATGGTCCTGATTTTAGATTTTTTTCTGACCACGTTTGAAATTTACAAAAATCAGCACCATTTTTTTTTGCTGCTAAAATCATTTTTTTTGCTAGTGACATATTCCCCATATGATTCCATCCTATCTCAGCAATAATTTTTATTTGGTTCATTGTGCTACTTATTTTTATAGTATTGTTTATACCATTCAACAAACTTCTTTACACCCTCGTCTGGAGATGTTTTAGCTTTATATTTTAAAATTTTATTAGCTTTACTTACATTAGCCCATGTATCTTTTACATCTCCCATTTGTTTTCCTAGGAATTTCTTTTTTGCCTTCCTGCCCAAATTACTTTCAATTATTTTAATATAGTTAATTAACTTTGTAGGCTTTCCTTTCCCTATATTTATAACTCTAAATGGAGCTGCGCTAACTGAGGGATCTTTATTTAACCTTAAATTATTATTTCTTTTTGGAATTTTGTATAAACATTTTAAAATTCCATCTACTGTGTCATCAATATAAGTAAAATCTCGCGAGTGCTGACCTTTGTTAAAAACATTTATATTTTTTTTTTTCATTATATTTTTTGTAAACTTATATAAAGCCATATCGGGTCTGCCCCAGGGACCATATGCAGTAAAAAATCTTATACCAGTTGTTGCTAAATTAAATAGATGACTGTAAGAATGAGCCATTAGTTCATTAGATCTTTTAGTTGCCGCATATAATTGTATAGGATGATCTACAGAATTTTTTTCTGATAATGGTTTTTTCTCTCTTTCTCCATATACACTACTCGAACTAGCATATACTAAATGTTTTATATTATACTTTCTGGAGTTTTCTAAAATATTTCCAAAACCTACAAGGTTACTTTGTATATACAAAAAAGGATTCTTTAATGAATATCTTACTCCAGCTTGTGCTGCAAGATGGATAACTTTTTTAAAATGATGTTTTTTAAAAATTTTTTCTAATCTTTTGTTGTTTGAAATATCTAATTTATAAAACTTATATTTATTTTTTAAATTATTTTTTTTAATGAAATTTAAAATATATTGGTTTCTAGAGAATTTAAGTCGTTTTTCATAATAAGCATTTAAATTATCTATCCCTACTACTTTTTCACCTTTTTTTAATAAAGCGATAACTGTATGAAATCCAATAAAACCAGAACAGCCAGTAACTAAAATAGACATTTATTAATATAGTATAAGTTTAATTTTTATTTTCATTTTCAAAATAATTAATAAAATCTAACCAAAAATTTTCAGATTTTACGTTGGGCGTTTTTATATAATTTTCTATATATGTCGTGTAGGCATTTTTATCATATTTTAAAAAATTATATGTATCATAATCGTTAAAATGATCTATATTTATTAAATCGCTTCCCAATTCTTTAGAAAATTTTTTTATCGAAGAATAAAAGTATGCATTTTTCATCAATTCATTTGTTGTAATGCATATATATGGTTTTTGAAACAAAGCAACATAACTTGCTGCTGTACTATTATGTCCTACTACTAAAGATGCATTTTTAATCAAATTAGCTGTTTGATCGAATAATATTTCATGACTTAAAAAAGAGTTTTGATTTTTGTCTCTTTTGGGGTGACCTGCAATAATAATTTTTTTATTTAATTTTGAACTTAGATTATTTAAAAATTTTTCTAAAGAATTCCAGTGCCCTTTTTTTGAAGTCATAACAGCTTCATCGGTAATCAAAAACTCATAATTACCTTCTAAAT
>CAYNKD010000094.1:0-2746 GCA_964397735.1 uncultured bacterium
ATCTCCAACTATATACATAAAAAATCACTATGTAGGAGTGAATAAACGTAAAATTGAAAGTTTATTAATTTCAAATAAAAAAAAATTTAAAGTACTTCAAATATGGAGACCATTTAATCTAATTAATTATGAGTACAAGAAATATACTGATCACTTTCATAGTCTACTATTTAAAATTATGTTTATACAAAAAAAAAAGTCTTATACATTTAAAGGAAATAAAAAAGATGCAAGAGGTTATGCTGATATAAATGAATTTTCTAAAATATTACTAAAAAATGCTTTCTTAAAAAAATCATTTATTAAAGATTTTGGTAGTCTAGACAAAATAACTATTGATGAAATAATAAAAATATATAATAGCTATTTATATTTATATTTTAACAAAAAATTTATCGCTTATTTTATGTCAAAAAAAATAAAATAAAATATTATTAGAAAAAATTCAAAAAATTCTATTTACTCAAAACAGTCTTCCAGAAATGTGATTAAAAAATATTTATTGGCTAAATTAAATGAAAAAAAATAATAGTTGTGCTATTTGCAAAAAAAAATTTATTAAAATAATTGATCTTGGTAAACAACCATGTGCTGATACTTTTTTAGAGTCAAAAAAAAAAGCTTATACTTTACCTAGGTTTCCTTTGCAGATTGGCTATTGCAGTTGTTTTCACTTTACTTCAATTAATAAGATTTCTGGTTATCAAAGATATCAAAAGTTTAAATATTCTTATACTGCTGACAATTCTCCAGTGTCGCGCAAACACTTTGCTAATATAGCAAAAAAGTTATCAAAATTTTGCAATTTAAATAACAAAAGTTTTGTAATCGAAGCAGGGAGTAATGATGGTACTTTTCTAAATTCAATTAAGAAAATATCAAATTCAAAGGTCTTAGGAGTTGATCCATCTAAAAACGTTTCAATTTTAGCAAAAAAAAAGGGTTTACATACATTTAATGATTTTTTTAATTTTAGTTCCTCAAAAAAAATTACAAATAAGTATGGTAAATCAGATTTGTTTTTTGGTGCCAACGTTTTTAACCACGTGGATGAATTGATTGATTTTTTAAAAGGCATCAAAGAAGTAATTAAGAATGATGGATTGATAGTAATAGAAGTGCCCGATTTAGAATCACTTATAAATAAAGCAGGCTTTGATACAATTTACCATGAACATAGAAACTATTTTTCCGAAAATTCTCTTCACAAACTTTTTAGCAAGCAAAATATTAAAATAATTAAAATTGAAAAAATAAACTATATGTCAGGTTCATTGCGTGTTTATGGTAAAAAAAGTATTGAAGATATTAAATTTAAAAAAAAAAGAGTATTAAGTTTTAGAAAAATAACTCAATTTGAAAAAAATATGTTTATTATAAAAAAAAGGGTAAGGGAATTTGTTTTTAAAATGAAAAAACAAAACAAAATTGTTGTTGGAATTGGTGCTGCAACCAAAGGAAATACTTTGCTTAATTTCTGTGGCCTAACATCATCTGATATAAAATTTATTTTAGATAAATCTAAACTTAAAATAGGTAAATATACCCCAGGTAGTTGTATTAAAATTGTTGATGAAAATCGTTATAAAAATTTTCAAGCTTTAGTAATTTTACCCTGGAATATAAGTAGTTATCTCATTAAAAAATTTGTAAAAAAAACTAAAAGACCTTATATCTCTGTTCAAAATATTGTTAAAAAATTAAAAAAATAATTATATAAAAAAAATAAGTATGCCTAAAATTAAACTATTGAAGAAAAGTTTTGAAGATAAACGAGGTAAAATTTTGGATGTTTTTGTAAACTCGCCAAAAGATCATTGTCTTATAGTAACCTTTAAAAAGGGTTCAATCAGAGGAAATCATTATCATAAAAAATCTACACAATTCTCTTTCTTATTAAGTGGCGAATTAATTTTATACTATGCCAAAATTAATAAAAAAAATGGAGATTTTAAAAAAATTAGTAAAAGGGTTATTAAAAAAAATACTTATATAACACATAAACCATACGAAGCTCATGCTTTTAAATCTACAAAAAATTCTACTCTAATTACTTTTGCTTGCGGTTTAAGAGGTGGTAGTAATTATGAAAAAGATACTTTTAGACTAAAATCTAAACTAATATAAATTATGTTGTTAAAGGCGATTTAATTCTTTAAAAAAATTTTCAAAATGAACTTGATGATAAGCATCATATGAATTCTTTCCAATAGGAAATACAACAGGAAAATCTGGTGATGCCTCTAAAAGTCTAGGCACTTTAAGTCCTTCTGCCATTATGTATTGGAATGACATATTTCCTATATAAAATTTACTTCCTTTAACAATTTGTGCCATTTCTAAGAAATTTTTACAATTATGAAATTCTAAATTATTTATTTCTTTTTTAAGGTTTTTATATTCACTCTCAAGTCCTATACATAGCAAATTTTTTTGATCATTTAAAAATTTATAATTTATATAAGCGTTTCTATAACGTGGTGACCTATGTATTATAATTTTATCTTTTATATCAGCGTGTTCTTTTACAGATAAAAACGTATCTGTTACATCTAAATTAATACCTGCTAAATGTGAAAACCATCTAGTAGAGTAAAAACTTAAGTTAATTGGTATTTTTCTAAATAAATCAAAATTAATATCTATACTTTCTTCGTTATAGTAATTAACTGAATTTAGAAACTCCTGTTCTTTTAGTAATGGAATTATTAATTCGCAGGATCTATCTGTTAATAATACTTGTTTT
>CAYNKD010000095.1:0-2729 GCA_964397735.1 uncultured bacterium
TCTTTTTTTCTTAGGCTTTGCCAATTCGTTTTTTTGGCAGATATGGGGTGTTTTGCTTGCTGTTTATCTTTTACTTGCAATAATGGACATTCTATCAAGAACTCGTGACTTTGGGATTGCAGGCATGACTTTACTGGTTTTAGTCGGCTCTCATTTGGTATATGGCTGGAGATTCATTCAGGGATATTTTACATCTCGGCTAGTAAGTAAATTGCGGTTATTAATTTTTTTATTTTGCCATAAAAACCCTCAACATTGGCTTCGCTGATGTGTAATCCGGCATAGGACGTGTCGTACACACACCCTGCCGTTCTTGAGGGTTTTTTGCAAAAATTGTAATCTTTACATCTCAAAAAATGCACAAAGCATTACACAAAGTGCTGAGCAATGAATCATTGAGTGCCAACACATTTAAATTACGAATTGAGCGCGAGGACATGGAATTTCATGCTGGGCAGTGTGTTAATTTGGGACTTCCGAAAACCGGAATCAATCGGGAATATTCCTCCTATTCCGGAGAACAGGAACCCGAGCTTGCTTTTTTGGTAAGGGAAGTTGAAGACGGTGATGTTTCTCCGGCCTTGAGACGTTTGAAATATGGAGATTCAATTGAAATTGATGGAGCTTACGGTCTTTTCACTTTGCCGGAATCGATTCCGGAAAATCATTCTAACGTTTTTATCGCCACCGGAACGGGAATTGCGCCGTTTCATAGTTTTGTTCGTACCTATCCAGAGTTGGACTATCTAATTTTACACGGTACACGCCTTTTGGAAGAAAACTACGAAAGTGCACATTATACCAGCGAATGCTATGTGCAGTGTGTTTCCCAAGAAAACGGTGGATGTTTTCATGGGCGTGTGAGCGATTATCTGCGACAAAATCCTCAAGGAGCAGAAAAGCATTATTATTTATGTGGAAACCGGAACATGGTCAATGAAGTTTATGATATTTTGAGGGAACAAGAGGTTTCCGGTTCAAACATCACTACGGAAGTATTTTTCTAAGGAACAAATGAAAGTTGCAATTTCTTATCCTCCCATCGTGAATAATCATGGCCAGAAGGCGATGGTTTCCCAAAACCGGAATGTTCAGTTTTTCCAGAAACCGACTTATTTGTTGCCCGTCGTGCAGGCGCAAGCAGCAACATGGTTACAGCAATTGGGGCATCAAGTGTTTTGGGATGACGGCAATGCGCAGTTGAAAAACTACCAACAATGGCGAGATGATTTGGTGCTGGAATCCCCGGATGTGGTTGTTTTTGAAAGCACAACTCCTGTGATGAAGTTTTATTGGAAAGCAACGACTGAACTCAAAAATTTACTCCCGGAAACCATATTCATAATGACCGGCTATCATTCGATGCGCCGTCCGGAAGAAACTTTGCAGGAGTCTCCAACTGACTTGGTTTTGTGCAGTAACCACATAGATTTTGTGCTGGCCAAGCTGATTCCATTCATTGCAAATCATCCAGACTGGCGGGAAGCCTGTGACATTGAAGGCTTGATGATCCGGTTGGAAGACGGCAGCACCCGCGACACTGGACGATTCCGGCAAGTGGAGCCGCTGGAAAAATCGCCGTTGGTGGATCGGGATTTGGTGCATTGGAAAAATTATGCGGAAGAAAACGGAAATTATCTACAAACTCCCGGAACTTACGCCTCCAGTGTAATCCGTGATTGCATGTTCGGTAAATGCACATTTTGCCGCTACAACGGCGAAGACCTAACGTTTTCCATGCTTCCCGTTGAACAAAGTTTGAATGAATACGAACGTCTGGTCAACGATTATGGAGTTCAAGAAATTTTCGATGATTCGGGAGTTTGGTATCGTGGTAAAGAGGCGCGCGAATTTGCACAAGGTATCATAGACAGAGGACTGCATAAAAAAAATTGTTATTTTGGTTTCAACACGCGCTTTGAATATTTAGATGAAAAAACAATTGCTTTACTTGCTAAAGCAAATTTTCGATTTATTCTAATCGGTCTTGAATCTGCCGATGATAAAACTTTGGCTCGACTCAAAAAAGGTTACCAAATGCAGCATGTGGAGCGCTGTTTGACATGGATGACCAAATACGGTTTGCATCCGCACCTGACAATCATGGTTGGATATTACTGGCAAACACAGGAACAGCTCAATCAAACGGTTTCCTTTGTTAAAGATTTGATGTTCCGTGGACTTGCACGTACCCTTCAAGTAACACTTTGTACTCCATTGGACTTTACAGAATATCACGAAGAATGTATCCGGGAAGGGGTATTGCTTACTGAAAATTATGACGACCACGACATGAGCAAACTCATTGTGGAAACTCCGATCCCACACGATGCGTACTATCAAGGGGTACGTGAACTCTACTCAATTGCTTTCCATCCTCTTTTCATTTTACGTCAAATTCGCTTTCTGTTGAACTTTCAAAAACGTGATTGGCAATTCCTTTTTACTTATGGAATGCGGGCAATCCGCCGTGTGCGTCAACATATTTTTAATTTGACCCGTGATGAAGGAAAATCGGAAAGAAGCCCCGAACCGGCACTTGTGGACTGATTTATTAATGAATCGCCTTACTATTTGAGCATTCACCTTTCTCTATTAATTAGTTGTCTTGGATGGCTATCCGGAGGAAATTGGCTGTGTTTTCCGTTTGCTTTGGCGGTGGGATGGTGTTTTGATGTCGATCATCTTTTTGATTTTTTTTACTCTTTCACAAAACCATGTCAAACCGG
>CAYNKD010000096.1:0-2590 GCA_964397735.1 uncultured bacterium
TGCATCTTTTCCTCCACCAAGCTTTGCTTTTGCAATGAGCCCTCTTAAGTTTTCGATTCTTTTTTTCATTTTATTATTTCCATCAATATCCCCATTGTAAATTTAGGGTTAAAGAACAATGCCCCTCCTCCATCAATGCCATCCTGTCTTGAAGATTCTATTGTTTCAATTCCTATTGAGTTGAACTTTTTTTCCATTTTGTCTAAGTTTTCAACCTTAAAAGCAATATGATGGAAGCCCTCTCCCCTCTTAATCAAGAACTTTTTCAAAGTACCTTCTCCAATAGGCTCAAGCAATTCGATGTTTAATTTTCCAATTTTCAGCATAGCTATTTCAACATTCTCTCTTTCATATTTTCTTCTGTAGGAAAGCTCCCCTTGAAGAACCTCCAACCATAGAGTTAAGGCCTTGTCAAGACTCCTTACAACAATACCTATATGGGCAATTTTCATAATTTAAAATTCTATAACTTTATAAACATTTTCTTAGAGTTAGAATATTTTCCATGGCTTTTAGAAGAATCACCCCAAGGAAAAGAACTGCTAAAAAAAGCAAAATCAAAAGTATGCTGATTGCAAATAGGGGGGAAATTGCACTTCGAATCATAAGAGCAGGATGGGAATTGGGAATAAGATGCGTCATTGCTTCTAGTGAAATAGATATAGATTCACTCCCTTCAAGAGTCGCAGATAGTGTTTTTAATCTTGGTCCTGGTTCAGCAGCTGAAACATATTTGGATATTGAAAAAATAATTAATGCTGCCAAAAAGTCAAATGTCGAAGCAATCCATCCAGGATACGGATTTCTATCAGAAAATGCTAAATTTGCAAAAAGATGTGAAGAGGAGGATATTATTTTCATAGGCCCAAACTCCGATGCCATGGCAAAATTGGGGGATAAGGTTTGGGGGAGGAAAAAAGCTAAAGAGTTAAAAATACCAACAATCCCAGGCTCTAAAGGTGTTGTTAATGATGTAAAGACAGCTATAAAAGTATCTAGAAAAATTGGCTTTCCTGTCCTTATTAAAGCTGCTGCTGGTGGAGGAGGCAGGGGAATGAGGGTTGTAGAAAAGTTAAAAGATTTAAAAGATGCTTTTGAATCTGCACAATCTGAAGCACAGCTTGCTTTTGGAGATGGGTCCTGTTTTATAGAGAGATACCTTTCGAAACCAAGACATATAGAAATACAGGCGATGAGAGACTCTCATGGAAGGTTTATTCATCTTTATGAAAGAGAGTGTTCAATACAGAGAAGACACCAAAAATTACTTGAAGAAGCGCCTTCTCTTACAGTTTCAACATTAATGAGAAAAAGGATGATCAATTCTTCAAAAGCTCTGACAAAAGCAGCAAAATATCATGGAGTATGTACTGTTGAATTTCTTGTTGATGGTAAGAATTTTTACTTCATTGAAGTAAATACACGTGTTCAAGTTGAACATCCTGTTACAGAAAAAATTACGGGAATTGACATAATAAGAGCTGGCATCAGAATAGCTGGAAAAGAAAGAATTCCATTCTCTCAAAGACAGGTCAGAAGAAGCGGTCATGCTATTGAATGCAGAATAAATGCAGAAGACCCAAGGTTTGGATTTGCACCTACTCCAGGAACAGTTGAAGAATTAATACTTCCTGCAGGTCCTGGAATAAGAGTCGATACACATTTATGTCCAGGGTATACAGTCCCTTCAATATACGACTCCCTCATAGCGAAAGTTATATCTTATGGAAGAACGAGAAAAGAAGCGATAATAAGGATGGAACGTGCTCTTAGGGAAATGGTTGTGAGGGGTTTTACTACAACAGCACCATTTCATAGAAGGCTTTTGGGCCATAAAAGCTTTAGGGATGGAAAAATATGGACAAGATTTGTTGAATACCAAGGAAGCAAGCTGACTGAACCAAGTGAGCAGGAAAATAAAGAATCAATTTTGGCTGCAGCTATACTCTTGGCCGATGAAGAAAATCACCCAAATGTAGACCAGGATTCAAAAGATGAAAAAGGTTGGAACTCAAATCAAAATGAGGAGATAGAGGAAAGTTGGAATTAAAGATCAGAGACTCAAAAGGAAAAGTTCATGATGTTTCTGTGAACTTTGGAACAAATACTGCAACTTTCAATGGAGAAGAAGAAGTACCGTTTGAAATAATGAGAAGAGAGGAAGGTGTTGTTGGGATAATTATTGGGGACAAAAGACTTCCTGTAAACTATTCGAGAGACGGAATCAGAATTGAACTACTCCTAGACGGTACAAAATTTAAACTTGAAAGAGAAACAAGTTACTCATTTTTAACAAGAACAAAAGATGATGGCTCTTCAGGCCTTGTTGAAATAAGAAGCCCGATACCAGGAATAATATCCTCAATAAACGTAAATGAGGGCAAAAAGATAAAAGAAGGGGATGTCCTATGCACTCTTCAAGCGATGAAGATGGAAAACGAAATCGCATCAACCTCAAAGGGAAAAATAAAAGAGCTTCTCGTTGTTGAAGGAGAGAGAGTTTCAAGCGATCAGGTTCTAATGATTGTCGAAAGTTAATGCCGGAGGAGGGACTCGAACCCTCACGCCCTATTGGACACTTGCTTTTGAG
>CAYNKD010000097.1:0-2588 GCA_964397735.1 uncultured bacterium
ACAATAATTGCAAGGTTTTTACCAGATTCTTTTTTAGATAGTCAGTTTTAAGATTATTGACCCAGTGTAGAAACGCCAATTAATCCAGCATCTTTTCCCAAGACAGCTTTAGCAATTTCCACACTGTACAAATCATCCTCTTCGGACATCTTGTCCTTGAGCATTTTTGTATAGCCATTAGCCAAGCCGACACCACCTCCGATTACGGCAAGCTCAATATCAAACATACTCTTCGTATTGGAGATTGCTATGGCCAAAAGTGAAGCAGAGGTGTTAAGAATATCTTTTGCCCATTTCTCTCCTTTTTCTGCTTGTATAAAAACATCTTTTGTCGTTGCTTTTTCACAATAAGCCTGTGCAGCAAAAGCAATCCCCTCTCCAGAAACATAAGTTTGCAAGCACCCTTTTCTGCCACATTTGCACTCAAGACCCTTGGGGTCAATCTGAACATGTCCTATGTGTCCTGCCAAGCCAGTCTTGCCTCGAATTAGCCTCCCTCCCGAAACAAGACCTCCACCAACACCTGTAGAGATAGTCACAAAAAGCATATCTTTTCCTTTTCCTGCGCCAAATTTATATTCTCCCCAAGCTGCGGCTTGAGCATCATTCGAAAGAGTGACATCTTTATTTAGCGAATTATGAATCCTCTCTGCCAGGGGAAAATTTTTTCCATCCTTTAGTCCCAGAGTTGGAGCGCTCCAATATGCCCCTTTAACAATCCCCAAAGTCGCAATTGAAATACTCCTTGCTTTGTCGGCCCAAGGATTTCCCATTTTTGAAATCTGGATTACAAAATCTTCTGCTGTATCCGTTTGAACCGTCTTCTCTTCACGTTTCTCAAGAATTTTTCCATTTGAAATCAAAGCGCAAGAAATCTTCGTTCCTCCAATGTCAAATGCTAAAACAGGCAAACTCATAATGAAAGTCTATTACAGACAAATGCTTATAATGAAATTAATTAAACCTATAGGAGAAAATAATGTTCATTTTTTTGTTAAGTTTGTTTATTCCAGAATGCGATGGCCCTATTGAACAACGTCTTAATTCTGGCAAAATATTAAAAAGCAGCGAGGGGGTTTACCATGAGGAAAGTTCTGAAATCAAACAATCATGGGAAATGTCTTTTGACCACGTCCTGGAAGGAAATTTTGATGCAGCATTGGATAAAGCAAAAAAATCCAGTTATACGATATGCACAAATACGAAAAATGAAACTTACCAATGGGCTCCTCTAGAAAAAGGCCTGCCTTGGATTTTTTTCAAAAAGAGGGGATTAGACCTGATATTAGAAACTCCTCATCCGATATTTGATGGAACACTGCAAGAAAGCATCGAGATATTTAAAAGATCAAATGCAAAAATTTTAATTGTCAGCGGCACACACAGATGCACAAACAAAGAATTTTCCGGATGTTCTGGAACGACAACAGCATGCTCAAGGCCAGAAAGACAACCTTATGGAATTTCAGATCCTGCACATAACGATAGAACACTTTTTCATACAATGCACCTGAAAGCAAATGAAGCTTTCCCCAACGCAGTAACAATAAGTATTCATGGCATGGCTGCAAGTGGGGTCAGCCTTTCTGACGGGACATCCTCAAAAACCACAAAAAATAGTTTTGTTGCTCGACTAGCTGGCAATTTGTCAAAAACCCTAAGTGGAGAAAATATAACCACGTGCAATGATTACGAAGGTGCAATAAGAAAACTTCATTTATGCGGAGGTACAAATGTTCAAGGTAGAGACCTAAATAATGTTTTGGAACCCTGCACTATTTCTGCAAAAATGTCAACTGGGAAATTCATTCACATGGAGCAAGGTAGAGCAGTTAGAGCAAGAGGGGAAGATGTTGCAAAGGCAATTGTTGACACCGTTTTTATAGATGATGATCGGGAAGAAGATGAACGCATTATTGCTTCTTCATTCATGTTGCCAACAAAAAAAATACCAGTTGTTGAAAACATTCACGGAGTTGAGATTACAGATGATTACAGATGGTTAGAAGATGGGGAATCTAACGAGGTCCTTGAATGGTCTAACGATCAAGACAGAATAACAAGAACCTATTTGCATAATCTAAAAAATCATGAAAAATTAAAAACAAGTTTTGAAAAACTTATGAGCAACGATAGCGTTGGTGCACCTACTTTTTTTGGGAATCGCATGTTTTGGTCAGAGAGAAAAGCTGGGCAAAACCACTCAATACTCTTTTGGAAAGATTACCCAGCACCAAATAGACACTCAATTCAAAAAAGACTCAACCCAAATGATGGATCTGGGAAAATTTTGCTTAACCCAAACTCATGGAGTGAAGATGGGACATCAAGCCTTGATTGGTTTAGCATTTCTCCAGATGGAAGTCATATAGCTTACGGTATTAGCGCAAATGGAGATGAAAGATCGACAACACATGTTATGAGGATTGGTGATGGCTATAAATACGAGGATGAAATCCCATATACGCGTTGGGCAAGCCCTGCATGGCTGCCAGACAATTCAGGATTTTTTTACGGAAGGTGGCCTACTCCGGGTTCTGTTCCTGATGGTGATGAGGAATATTTTAGAAAAATATATTTTCACAAAA
>CAYNKD010000098.1:0-2539 GCA_964397735.1 uncultured bacterium
CATCAAAAAAACCCTGTATCTGCTCTGCATGCAAATCCATTGCAAGAATCCTGTCAACCCCTGAAGATGAAAGAAGTTTTGAAACAAGCTTTGCAGTTATAGGAACCCTGGGTTGATCTTTCTTGTCTGTTCTTGCATAAGGGTAATAAGGCAATACAACAGTAATCCTTTTTGCACTTGCTCTCCTAAAGGCATCAACAGCTATCAATATTTCCATGAAACGATCGTTTACAGGTGGAACACATGTCTGAACAAAAAAAATATCCTTTCCACGAACATTCTCGCGTATTCTCGCAAAAATATTATCATTAGCAAATTTAAATATCTCAATGTTTCCAAGGTCAGTCCCCATTTCAGAACAAATAGATTTTGCTAAGTCGGGATGACCAGTCCCAGTAAAAACTTTTAGGTTTTTGGAAATCATGATGTCTTTATTCTAGAACTTCTTAACTTAGGATTAAAAGCTAAATGCAGGAAAAACATATTGATTTTTGTTTATTTTCCACAGGATTATGAATTTAAATAATCAAAATTGGAAAAAACTGATTGAAGCAATCGGTTTAGAAAGAGATGAAGAGATAAATTTTCACAGAAACGAAATAAAAGAACTGAAGGCCGAAGAACGAGAAAAGCGCGGAAGGGCAATTCTTAACTTAAATGGGAAAAATGCAGGTTTTGTTATTGGCGAAAGATCTTTAACAGAATTTTCAACCAAGGAAAGCAAGAAGAAAGACAAAACAGATATTCGCAGAGGGGATGTTGTCAGGATATCAAAAATGCAAGAGCCAGAAAAAGAAATTGCTCTTGGGACCGTATGGTCCATGTCAAAGAGAATATCTATAACTACAGAATCAAGCTTGAATCTTGAAAAAAGATGCCTTTATAGGATTGATTTAGCAGCAAATGACATTACATACAAGAGAATGGAGAGTGCAGTCAGTAAATTTTATGAAGATGAGGGGAGCGGAAGAAGAACCAGAGATAAGATTTTCAAAAGAGAAAACCGCTGGGGGAGAATTTCAAAAAATATAGAAAAACCAAAATACCTAAACCAGTCACAACTAAAAGCCTGGAAGATTGGTTTAAGGACAAGAGAAATATCTTTTATACATGGGCCTCCTGGAACAGGAAAAACCACTGTTGCAACACATATTGCAAATTCTGCCTCAAATGACAGAAAAGACAACGTCTTAATATGTGCACCTTCAAATACAGCAATTGACAATATTGCATTTAAGCTTCTCGAAATGAAAAATCATAAATTTTTACGAATTGGACACCCTGCAAGAATGGCAAAAGAGTTAGAAAAATATTCTTTAGATTACAAATTAGAAAACACCAAAGATAGAAAGATTGTCAAGTTAAGAACAGAAGCAATACTGGCAGCACAAGAACTAAATCAACTTAAACATCCTGGAAGAAGTCTCATAAGAGGGCAAACGGATGAGGAGATAATGTCTCTAAGCAAAAAAGGTACAAACAATCGTGGGTTAAGAAAAAACCAAATCAAAGTCCTGCAGAACTGGGTTCGTTCAAAGAAAAAGAACAGCTCAATTTATGGAAACCTGAAAGAAGCAGAAAATGAATTCAGAGAAAAGGAAATAAAAGAAACAAAAATTATTCTTGCAACATGCAGTACAGCTGGTTCAGAAATTCTTCAAAACCATAATTTTGACCTTTGCATCCTTGACGAAGCAAGCCAAGCACCTATACCTCTTGCTTTAATAACGATGTTAATTTCAGCAAGAATCATTCTTGTAGGCGATGGAAGGCAGCTTTCTCCAATTGTAAAAAACAGGAAAGCAATAAAGCTTGGCCTCAAGGATACTTTGTTTGAATACATTCAAAAAGAAAAACCTCAAAATGGGACAATGCTGCAAACCCAATACAGAATGAGGGAGAAAATTCTCTCTTTCCCAAATAAAAAGTGGTATGGAGGAAAAATAAAATCTGCCAAAAAAGTCTTACGGTATAAAAACATATTGAAAAAAACATCCCCATTTGGACAATCAGAAATTATTGGGATCGATACAGCAGGCTTATTTAAAGAAAACCTAACAAAAGAAGACCATTCCTGGAAAAACGTAAAAGAAGCAAAATATATAAAAGAAATAACAGATCATCTTGAGTTAAAAAAAACAAAACCTTCCTCAATCGGGATAATCTCTCCGTACAAAGCACAAACAAAAGAGATAAAGAAGAGAATAAAGGAAATAGAAGTACATACAGTTGATGGTTTTCAGGGAAGAGAGAAAGATCTAATAATTATTTCACTTGTCAGATCTAATAAAAACAAAAATATTGGATTTCTATCAGATGAAAAAAGACTGAATGTTTCTTTGACAAGGGCAAAAAAACATTTGATAATCATCGGAGACAGGGAAAATTTTAGTAAAAACAAAATATTTAATGAACTTTGGAGCTTTATCAAGGAAGAAGGCAGATATTTAAAATTAAAAGATGGAAAAAAATAATAAATTCATTCTTTACTCATTAGGTCATTTTGGCTTTACTTTACTAGGTTTCACCATGGCAACAT
>CAYNKD010000099.1:0-2528 GCA_964397735.1 uncultured bacterium
ATGTAACTAGTGGTGATATTGATGTAACTAGTGGTAATGTTAAAGTTGGGACTGCGATTACTGCATATGGTTCTACTGGAATTGTAAGTGCTACTTCATATAGAGGTGATGGTTCACAATTAAGTGGTATAGAAGCTGCTCCAACAATACAAGCGGTAGTAAATGGAACTCTTGCTGCAGAACAAAGTGTTATTGTTAACTCTGATGGAAAAGTTTCAGGTATAACTGGTGTTCCTGACGCATTGAGTAGTGGAATTCAAGGACAAGGTGATCAAGCTTCTAATGCAGTTAGTCCTTATATTGACATGCAGATTGCTTATGATGAAACTACAGGAAGAATAGTTTGTATATACAAAACTACACATCCTAATACTGGACTAATTGTGGGAACCAGAAGTGGACAAAGTATAACTTGGGGTACTGCTGCTTCTCTTGATAATAATGCCGTATACCAAGGTAATGTTGATGTCTGTTGTGTAGGTACTGATGAATTCTTTGTTATATACGGAACTAACAATGATAGCAATTGTTATGTTAGACATGTAACTACAACTAGCAGCAATACATTTACTACTGGAACTAGTGTATCGATATCATCAGGTGGTATAGGGTGTCCAAGAGTTCAATATGACGCTACTAATGATGGTGTTTTGATGGTTTATACCAGACTTCCCCAAAGTGAAACAGTGCATAGATGGGCAACATGGAGTGGCACTACTATTACTCTTAGTACTCCTGTTGTGATGTATGGTAATGTATCTTATGGTCAGTCTAGTTGGGATTCAAAGAATAATATGATGATAATGAGTAGAAATAATGGTGGCCAAAGTGGAGATGCTTATACACAGATGGTATATAAAGATCCTGGTTCTGCTGCAAGTCTTCATGGAACAGCCACTGCACTGAATGCTGCTGCTTGTAGAACTCCATCTGTTCAGTATGATGCTATAAATGATATTTACTATGGATTTTATGTTAGTAATGCTCAACCTGGTTGGCAGTATTATAGACATGGTAGTTATAATTCATCGAATAAGAGCATAACATGGGGTTCACAGATTGCTTTGGAGGGTCCTACTCATGAAACAATTTCAGAACAATCAACTGCCATTGATGTAGGTACAGGAAAGATAATGGTATCAGGAAATAAACACCCTAGACAGAAATTTACAGTATTCCAGAAAGGTGCAACGAATAATTTAAGTCTTGTTACATCTTTGACTGATTGGACTTCTAGTGACACCAGTAGACCTGTTCCATTTGTAAAAAGTTTAGGTAATTTGGCATTTGTTACTGGTTATGAAGGTGGTGGAGATGATGCATATTATGTAATAAAACAATTTGCAGCAACTGATGCAACTACTGAAAATTTCATAGGGTTTAGTAAAGAAGCATATACTAATGGTCAAACTGGAACCATTAAAGTAGTTGGTAATGTTACTACAAAATCAGGATTAACTCCTGGTAAGAAATATTATGTTAAAAATGATGGGACTTTAAGTAATACAGCAGAGGTTCCAAGTATAGTTGCTGGTAAAGCATTAAGTGCTACATCACTTTTGATACAACCTAGTTAAATTATTATGCTCATGCTTAATCACCTAAATATCTAAAAAGTAATAAACAATGTCAAGAGCAAGAGACTTATCGAAATTAGGTAATCCTAATGTTATCAAAGCTGATACTACCAGTGTTGGTTTTGGTACACAGATAGCTGGGAATCCTGCAAATGCTGCTTCCAGTTTAATAAGTGCTGGTATTGTTACTGCTACTGCTTTTTATGGTGATGGTTCTAACTTAGAAGGTGTTGCGAGTGCTGGATTAGGAACTGCGGTAGATGATACAAAGGATAGCATTGGTCAGAATATTTACTATACTAATGATGAATTATCAATATATGAGAATACAACTGTAAATGCTCCTTCAACTTCTGATGTTGCATATACACAGTATGCCCAGGTTACAGTTGAGAGTGGTAAAGAATTAATTATTGCGGATGGAGATACATTTATACCAGACGTATTAGGTATTGGAACAGGTCTTCAAGCAAATGCTGGTGGTGCAGGTAATGGGTTATTTGGAACTGTTTATGCAGATAATATAGAGAATGTAGCAGGTAGAGGTGGTCCAAACTTCCCTCTTGGTGCTACTGTTGTTGGTGTATTAACTGCAACTACTGGTTCATTCGGTGGTAATGTAAGTATCGGTGGAACATTAACTTATGAAGATGTAACTAATGTAGATTCTATTGGTGTTGTTACCGCAAGAAATGGTATTAAAGTAACTACTGGTGGTATAGATGTTACTGCTGGTGGTTTAGATATAACTGCTGGTGGTATTAAAGTAACTGATGGTGGTATTGATGCTGTTGGTATTATTACTGCTTCTACTGGATTTAATGCCGCATCTAATCTAATATTAAATACTGGTGGATCAGAAAGACTCCGCATAGGAAGTGCAGGTCAACTTGGTCTTGCTGGTGCTAACTATGGTACAGCAGGGCAAGTAATTAAATCTGGTGGTTCTGG
>CAYNKD010000100.1:0-2461 GCA_964397735.1 uncultured bacterium
CAAGGCATAGTGGAGATAGAAATAGAACAAGCCCATTTGCTTTTACTGGAAATAAATTTGAATTTAGAGCACCAGGTTCAGCATGCTCGATAGCCTGGCCAAATACTGTCCTAAATACAATAATTGCAGAATCAATGGACGAAATTGCAACAAGCCTAGAGAAAGAAATGAAATTTTCAGATATAGAGAATACGGTTTCTTCAGTCTTGAAAAATGTGATAAAAAACCATAAAAAAGTTTGCTTTGATGGGGATGGCTATAGTGACGAATGGAAAAAAGAAGCAAAAAGAAGGGGGTTGCCGATACTTAAAACATGCGCTGATGCCTTGCCTTCCCTAAGGTCAAAAAAGTCTCTTGACTTATTTGAAAAATACAATGTATTGAATAATCGAGAACTGAAAGCAAGAGTTGATATTCTTGAGGAACAATACATAACAAACAAGGAGATAGAAGCTCGAACGCTTCTCTCAATGATGAATACACAAATCATTCCTGCAGCTGAAGTATATCAATTTGAACTTGCAAAAACTCTAAATGAAGTGAGTACAGCACTTTCAAAAACAGTCAATGGAATTCAATTAAAAAAACTTCAAGAAGTCACAGGTTTAATTTCATGTACCTTGGCATCTCTTGAAAAGCTAGAAAAAGAAGAGAAAAAAGAGCTCACTACTGAAAAAGTTAGAGATTCCCTGATCCCTCTCATGGAGGAAATTAGATTAAATAGTGATGCCCTTGAAGGAATTTTGCCAGATGAACTATGGCCAATTCCTAAATATTCAGAAATGCTATTTTTGATTTAGAGAAATTAATTAAATTTAAAAGCCCTCAATTTAGCAGATCTAATTTGAGGAAATTTTTCAATATCTTTTTTTGTTGGGCTCATTGGCTTTTTGCTTATTGCATATCCAAATTCCATCCTTTCAAGCTTTTTATAAAAATTTTTGACTAATTTATCCTCGCCACTATGCCAAGTTAAAAAAATACTTATACCATTGCTCTCCATAATGTTGAGCATCGAGCTAAGTAAAGATTTCAATTCTTCCTCCTCCTTGTTGACCTCTCTCCTTAAAGCCATAAATGCTTTTGTTGCGGGGTTGTTTTTTTTAAATGATCTTTCTGAAAGAACACTGGACAAATCTTTACAAATCTTTTCAGACAACCCCCTATTCGATATAATTTCCTCTGATATTTTTCTATAATTTTTTACATCATTTTTTTTAAAAAGGTCCATCAGTTGTGCTTTGTTATATGAGGCTAATATTTCTTCTGCATTTAAGATATTTTCTTTTTTATCAAATCTCATGTCCGCTCTCTTACTGCCATTAAAGGACATGTCCTCTCTGTAAAGTTGATCCAACCTAGCACCAAGATCTGCAAAAAGAATATCACATTTTCCCCAATTAAAATCATTTAAAACCATCTCAATTTGGCTATGCCTCGAATGAACATAATTAATTTTCCCTACAAAAGATGAAAGTCTCTTTTTTGATCTCTTGATTGCAGTTTCATCCATATCAATTGCAATAACCCTAAACCCCATTTCTAGAAATATTTTTGAATGACCTCCATCTCCAAGAGTAGCATCTACAACCTTTCCACCTTCAGGAAGGAAAGAGGCTATCTCCTCTATTTCGCTTATCATTGCTGAAGGATGATATTTTTCTTTCATTAAATTTTCTTAAATCTTTTTATTGAGGCCAAAGCCATAAACCTCTTTTTTTGTCATACTCCCTAACTTTTTTTTCATCAGAGGGAATACAAGCTATCTCACAAACAAAAATTTTACAACCCGGCAAAACATGCCCTCCATAGGCATTGCCCTCTTTGTCAGATAAAGACAAATGAAAATGAGGAAATATCTTTTCTTTTGAATCGGGATTATTGATTAATGAAATATTCCCCGAAAGAGAAGTTATTTCAAGGTCTTCATTAAAAACCCTTTCTTCATATTTCATTTTTTCTTGGTTATACCAAGCAAGATTTGCCTTTTTTAAAGCTCCAATGCCAAAAATCCAACATGATTTGCAATCATCACTCTTTGCATGAGCAACTAAAGCTTCCAAAAGATCTGAATCCTCTTTCAGAGAAACCATCTTCATAATCGAAGAACCTTCTCTAAGAAATTTACAAAGTCTTTTGGAAGCTCTATATCTCTCACCCTTATCCAGCAAGGAATGCCCTTTAGATTCCATCTCACAGCATCTTTCTTTGTCAAGATAACACCTCCATAAGATCGAGCATTTTTTATAACAAAGTTTTTCCATTTTTTTGAAATCGCATGGTCGGGAATATTTAAATCAAAACAATCAACCCCTTCTTTTTTCAAATCAGCTTCAAGAGTACTTGAATTTCCTATTCCCGCAGCAAGGGGAACTCTTTCTGAAGGGGGGCTTGTCGGCTCCCAAGACTCATCAATCCAACTATTTTTATTCAAAACAACTTCAAATTTCTTAATTGAAGG
>CAYNKD010000101.1:0-2458 GCA_964397735.1 uncultured bacterium
CGGCGGTCGTCAGAGCCGCACCTACCCCGAATGCAAGAGGTACAAGCGTTAACTCCAGTCGGCTGCCCAGACCGTACCCTGCAAGTGCTTCCTCACCGAATCTACCGACGAAACCCGTCACGACGATCACCGTAAGTATCAGACCGCTACTGTTTATCAACCCCAGGCCACCGACCTTCATGATGTCTTTGATCGGAATCCAGGAAAACTTGTGGGGTCGCACGGTAATGGCTGCTTTTCCACCCAGCACTTGAATCGAAAGGTACAGGGCCGCAAGACCGTGGGACACGACCATTGCTGTAGCAGGACCAGTGACTCCGAGGTCAGGAAACGGACCCCATCCCAGGGTTAGCGCGCCAGACAACCCAATATGGACAATACTGGCCACTATGATCGCATTGGCCGCCATTCCCATTTCGCCCGTGCCGCGCAGTATGGCCGCACACATGAAGGCAAGCCATATGATCACGGCACCCCCAAAAACTATTTGAGCGTAATCGACCGCGCCGTTCAGTACGTCACCGGGGCCGATTATTAACGAAAAGATGGGCCGGGCAAAAACTCCGAGCAGAACCATGTACAGGACCGACATGAATGCGCCAATAACCAGGGCGTGCCAGGCCCTCGTCTCGGCTTTTCTCAAGTCGCCTCCCCCAAGTGCTCTGGCGAGCGATGACGCGACTCCTCCCCCTATTGCGCCATTGGACATCATTCCCATGAGTGTCTGGAACGGAAACACGATTGCGAGGCTTGCCAGAGCTGCTGTGCCGATCTGGCCGACGTAATAGACATCAGCGAATGTGACCGCGGTAGTCGTGGCCATTGCAGCCACATTAGGAGCGGCAAGCCTTGCCAGCATCCTCGGGATCGACCCATGCAGAATCATCTGCATGCGCGGAGTGAGTGCGGTCGTCAGAGTGGCAGTTCCTAAATGCTATACAGGCCCTATGCAGGCGGTCGTAGCAGGTTCTGAATGAGTTTTGATGGGCCCTGTAGGATTCGAACCGGCAACCTGCGGATTAATAAGAACCTTCATCCGGCCCTCGGATCGTTGTGTTCACTTCAGGCAAACCGCAGGTTTAGGGGGCCTTGAGAATGTCTTATCTGGCCAGACATTTCAAGCTAAATATCCATGGCAATCGATAACTTATCTGAATGACCTGACCGAGCCGAACTGTTTGCAGCCGGACGCTGTGCTGAGGAATCTGACGGCTACATTGTCCTCGAGCTCTACGTCGGTACAACAGAGGCGCTGACAAGTGGGGATGACGGGTCGGTTTTGACCCGAGCCCCCTTCTCCGATGCTGCCATCGCCCCAGCGGAGGCTGAAGGTCTTCGGATTCGAGGTCTATCCACAGTCCTAACTTTAAACTTCGCCCCGGCGTCTCTCTCAGTCAGCAGACGCCAGTTCTGCTTTGGCCATCGGAACCTTGCACTCAGCAAGAAGCGCCCTCAGTTCAACAAGCAACTCCTCTGGCGGACGAATTGAAGGTGGTCGTGGCGGGCCTGCACTTAGTCCAACTGCCTCCATCGCTGCCTTGATGAACGGTCCTTCGCCGCCGGTAACGGCGGCCACTTTGGATCGCCAGCTGACCCATCGCCACTTGAACTCTGCAAGCCGATCACGAACCCCATCGTAGTCCTTCGCTTCAAGCCGGTTCCAGATATCCAGTGGGTACTCGGGCCAGAAGCCAGACAGGTGCGTGATAAACCCGGTCGCGCCGTACATATGGCTCAAGACGTGATTATTCGAGTTATCTATAGTCGCCAGCTGGGCTGCAAACTCTTGCAGCCCCTCGCGATAGGCCGTGTCGTCAGGGTGGCTCCACTTGAGCGCCTTGACTGTAGGAATGCTAACCAGATCCCTGAGTAATGCCGGGCTCATCACAAGTCCGTCCCACCAAGTGTGATAGATCATGAGAGTGAGCGAAGTCTGCCCCGCGACTCGCTCAAAGAGACGCCGGGCATCGCTTTCGGTGGAATCGTAGTAATAGGTAGGACCGAGCTGCCCCCCTTGAACCCCAACGGCTTCCGCATGGCACGCCATCTCCACGGTGGCGCGATGATCAGTGTGCTGTATCGATGTAAGTACCGGAGCCTCGCCGTTTGCCGCTTCGACGGATGCAGTCATGACCGCCATACGTTCTTCGATGTTCAGGACCGGGTGCTCGCCGCCTGCCCCGCCGACGAGCAGGCTGCCCTGCCCGGTCTTCACTCCACGATCGATCATGAACCTGATGTTGGTGCGAAGCGCGTCTAGATCCAGTTCAAAACCTTCAGTAAACGGAGTCGCTACAGCGACCATGGGGCCACGTAGCCAATCGTGGATGCGGTCCGGGTCCATTTCACGTCCTCGCTGTATAAGAGATAAGAGCGTCGAGGTTGCACATCTATTTGCGGGCAGAGTAACCGCCAGTAAGGATGGTTGCCAATCCGTCATCCACCAGCAACAGGCCGC
>CAYNKD010000102.1:0-2409 GCA_964397735.1 uncultured bacterium
TAAATTTTTTTAATTCCTACGCGTAAAAACTTTTCAATTATATGATCTATTACCGGTTTGCCATTAATAGGTATTAATGGTTTTGGAAGTAGCTCTGAAAAAGGACTTAATCGTTGCCCTCTTCCACCAGCCATTATTACTACCTCAGAATTTTTCTGAATATTATTTGCTATATTTTTTTTTTTGTTACTTAAAACATTATCAATATAATATATTTTTAATATTTTCTTATTTTTTAATAAGGGGATTAAAGGAATTTGCTTCTTTAAAAATATTTCATTTAATTTTGATTTTGAAACATCTTTTTTAAAATAAAAAAACTTTTTATTACATATATCTTTTACTTTATTATTTAAATGTTTAGACTCAATTAAACTTCTTCTTATATCTCCATCAGTTAAAGTTCCAATAACTGAGAGATTATTATCAACAACTAATAAGCACTTTATTTCTGCTTTAGATAAATGTTCTAATGCTTTAGTCAAATTTAAATTTTGGTTTATTATATTTTGGTTTTTCATTTAGTAATTAAAATTTATATCATTAAATATTTTGTATCTATAATTTTTATATTTAAAGTTGTTTATTTTATTTAAAATTTTTTTAGATTTTTTTAAAGAATCTTTATTTTTAAAATTTTTTAAAATTTTTTGAAATTTTTTTGAATAAGCCAATTTAATTGATTTTTGTATACTTTGATGATTGTCTTTACAATTAATAACTGTTTTTTCAAAAAATCTTCCAGTTTGCCTATTTCCTATATTAATTGTAAATTTTTTCAAAGCTGGTACTTCTATTAATCCACTTGAAGAATTTCCAATAACACCATCCACTATATTTAAAACTGAAAAATAATAATCTTGTCCAAAAGACTTTACATAACTTACATTTTTAAGCTTTGTTTTTTTCTTGATGATGGATCTTAGATAATCTGAACCAATATCTAAATTTGGAGCTGTTATTATAAATTTAATGCTTGGATTATTGTCTATAATAGAAAAAATTTTAAATATTTTTTTTTTATTAATTTTTTTATTTGTTTCAGAATGATAAGTGAAAATTATATTTTTATTAGAAAATTTAATTTTAAATTTTTTTTCAATTTCCTTTTTTGAAGCAAAAGAAACTTTATTTAGATTTTCTTTAGCTAACGAACCTGTAATTGTGATATCTTTAGGATTTTCTCCAAGTTGAACTAATCTTTTTTTATAAACCTCTCTCTCTACAAAGTGAATATTGGACATTTTTGAAATTTGATGTCTAAAAGTATCATCTAAAGAACCAGCTGTCTTTTCTCCACCGTGAATATGTGCAATTGGTATATGCTGTATGAACGCACAATAAGAAATCATAAAAGTTTCATATTTATCACCCAGAAGGATCAATAAATCTGGTTTATTTTTTTTTAAGTATTTTGTTAATTTTAAAATAATTTCTGATGATTTTTTTAGGATAGAAATTGGTTCAGATGAAAATTCTTTTAATTTTATTTTTTTATTTATTTTAATTTTTTTATTTCGTATCTCATTAAAAGTTTTTCCCATTTTTTTAGAGAAATGCTCCCCTGTAACAAGAGTCCTAACATCAAATTTTTTATTATTATTTAATGAAAGAATCAGAGTTGATAGAATACCAAAATCGGATCTACTTACAGTCGCTACTAATAATTTCATTTTAATCGAATTAATTGATCTGCTCTAAAATTAAACTTAGATTTTTTTCCAATTATTTTCTCATAAAAATATGGAGAAACGCCAACCCCAGGCCTTTTACAAGTTAAGTTATTTTCAGAAAAAAATTCTCCTTTTTTTATTTCTTTTTTTGCAACTATTGATTTTCTAACAATTTTTTTATTTTGATTTTCTGCAATAGATCTTTTTAATTTAATGTTTCCTAACGATTTTTTTACATTTCTAATATTTTTCACAAATTTATTTAAACTTTTTACTTCTAAACTAGATGAATGATCTGGACCATTGAGTTTATTGCTTAAAGTAACGTGTTTTTCTATAACTTCAGCACCTAACGATACTGCAACTATAGATGCTAACTCGCCCACAGAATGATCAGAAAATCCAATTTTACATTTAAATTTTTTTTTAAAACTTAGTATATTAAGTAGGTTTAAATCACTAATTCTACTCGGATAATCCGAATGACAATGAAATATAAATATATTTCTTCGTGATGTTCCATATTTAATTAAAGTAGTTAATGCTTTTTGAATTTCATTTATACTAGACATTCCTGTTGATAAAAAAACTTTTATTTTCATTTTACCTATTTGCTTAAGCAAAGGAATATTTGTTATTTCACCTGATGGAATTTTAATATTTTTTATTTTGTATTTTTTTAAAAAAAACAAACTTTCAATATCGAAAACTGAAAATAAAGGATTAAGACTGTGAT
>CAYNKD010000103.1:0-2402 GCA_964397735.1 uncultured bacterium
ACAATCTCCTACCTTTTCAGCATTTCCAGCATAGCTTGAAAGCCAAGCAGCATGAAAAAAAGAGGGAAAATGTGCTTTTAGGTAAGCGCATTGGAAACCTATTACAGAATATGCAACAGAATGAGATTTTGGGAAGCCATACTGAGCAAACTCTTCTATTTGGTTAAATATTTTCAAAGCTTCCTCTTGGTTTATTTTGCCAACTTTTTTTGCACCAGACAAAAACCTTTTCCTTTGTGTCTTCATCAGAGATTCAATCTTCTTTCCCATCGCCTTCCTTAAATCATCTGCTTCAACCAGAGAATATCCTGAAAGCTCTTGAGCTATCCTCATGACCTGCTCTTGATAGACCATGATCCCTAGGGTTTCTTTTAGAACCTTTTCAAGAGCTGGGTGTGGAGGGATTGGTTTTTCTTTCCCTTGTTTTCTTTTCACATAGCTGTCAGCAAGCCCCGAATTCAAAGGGCCAGGACGATTCAAGGCGTTAATTATCGCAAGATCTTCAATTGACTTGGGTTTAATCTTCTTTAACAAACCAACAGCAGTTGAAGATTCAAATTGAAAAACACCATCGGTGTACCCTTTGGTCAAAAGTCTAAATGTTTTTTTGTCATTCTCCTTATCGCTTAAATCGTATATATTGCACTTGTGCCCTTGGAGGTTGATCTTTTTTTGTGCTTCATTTAAAAAAGTTAGATTCCTTATCCCCAGTATGTCCATCTTCACAAGGCCCATCGCTTCCAGGTCATTCATCTCATACTGACTTACAACCTCTCCATTCTTTCCTCGTGCTAAAGGAACCATCCCAGCTAAGTTTTGATTTGAGATAACCAAGCCTGCTGCATGGACCCCTTTGTTTCTAATCGTGTCCTCAATTAATATTGCTTTCCTTAAAGCCTTTTCGCATTCCGGATCTCTATTGACTATGTCTTTAATAATATTGTTTTTTAAAGCATCTTGTAATTTTTCGCCATCTGATAAAGCTTTCGCAACCAAACTGAACCTTGGTTCAGGAATTGCAGACAATCTAGCAATATCTCTAAATGCCAACTTTCCTTTTAACCTGTTGAAAGTAATAATTTGTGAAACTTTTTTAGTTCCATTCTTCTCTCTTATGTACCTTATGACATCGTCTCTTCCAAGAGTGCAAAAATCCATATCTATATCTGGAAGAGATTTTCTTCCCTTGTTTAAAAATCTTTCAAATATCAATCCATACTTTAGTGGATCTATAGTTGTTATATCTAAACAATAAGCAACCAAACATCCAGCACCAGATCCTCTTCCGGGACCAACAGGAATCTCGTTATCTTTTGCATACTTCACATAATCTCTTACGGCTAAAAAATAATCTGGATAACCAAGATCCTTGATAACTCCAAGCTCCTTTTTTAACCTTTCCCTAGCTTCACCAATGTTTGTTTTGTATCTTTTCTGCAAACCTTCTTCTGCTAATTCTCCTAAATACTCACTGGAGCTTTTATACTTTTTTGGTATTTCAACAATTGGAAAAATTGGATTCGGGTTTGAAAAAACCTCTGAGAAGTCTTCAATCATCTCGCTTACGAGATTGGTATTTCTCACACATTCAGGTTTTTCTTTGAAAAGGTCGAGCATCTCGGCCTCTGTTGCCAGGTGAAGGTTTGGCCATTTTGCCCTAAACCTATCAGGGTCATCTATCAATCGATTGCTTCTTATTGCTAAAAGTAAATCTTGTACTGAGTGGTCTCCTTTTTTTAAGAAATGGACATCATTTGTTGCAACAACTTTTATTTCTTGCTTTTTGCCATATTCAAACAACTGCTTTGCAATAATTTCTTCTTCTTCTATTCCATGATTCATCACTTCAAGAAAAAACCTATCTCCAAAAACATCCTTGAACCAATTGATTCGACTTTTAGCATGATCCAAGTCTTCATCAATGATTGCTTTTGACAAAATGCCTTGCATACATCCAGAAAGAACTATTATCCCCTCGTTCTTTTCTGCAAGCCAGCTCAAGTTTATTCTAGGATTTCTGTAAAAGCCTTCTAGGTGAGCTTTTGTGGTTAGTTTTGATAAGTTTGAATAACCTTTTTTATTCATTGCTAACAAGGTAATATGATTAGTTTTTTTAGTATCTTTCCCCTTGTCATGAAATTCAAAATCATCGTATACATAAGCCTCACATCCAATGATCGGCTTCAATCCCACCTTTTTTGCCTCTCTCACAAAAGAAGGGACTCCGTACATAACCCCATGATCGGTAATAGCAATGGATTTTTGCCCACATTCCTTCGCATAAGTTAAAATTTCTTTAGGAGAGCACACTCCGTCTAAAACAGAATATTCAGTGTGTAGATGCAAGTGTGAAAAAGACATGATTAATAATACTAACATATGAAAAATAATCTAAAAATATA
>CAYNKD010000104.1:0-1906 GCA_964397735.1 uncultured bacterium
TAATAAAAAATGGTTATGAAACTTTAGTTGAAGCCGGATATGAACCAGAGATGGCGTATTTTGAAACCGTTCATGAAGTTAAGTTGATCGTAGATTTAATATATGAAGGTGGAATTGCTAATATGAATTATTCAATTTCAAATACCGCTGAGTATGGCGAATATATTTCTGGTCCAAAAATTATTAATAAAGAAGAAACTAAGAAAAGAATGAAAGAAGTTTTAGCTGACATTCAATCTGGTAAGTTTACAAAACAATGGATGGATGAATGTAAGAATGGTCAAAAAAATTTCTTAAAAACTCGAGCAAAATTAGCAGAGCATCCAGTTGAAAAAGTTGGGGCCGGACTCAGAGCTCTTATGCCTTGGATTAGCAAAAAGAAGCTAATTGATAGTGATAAAAATTAAATATTCATTAACTTTAAGCTTTTAACGACTAATTATTTTACATTCTCGCTTAGAGATTGTAATATTATTTATAAAAATCAAAATGCCAGACAAAAATAGAGTGTACATATTCGATACAACAATGCGCGATGGAGAGCAATCACCAGGCGCATCGATGAGTCTTGAAGAAAAAATTCAAATTTCCAGAGTTTTTGATGAACTAGGAGTTGATATTATAGAAGCCGGATTTCCAATTGCTTCCCCAGGAGATTTTGAAGCAGTAACTGAAGTTAGTAAAATTTTAAAAAATTCTATTCCAGCAGGGTTATCAAGGCATACAAAAAAAGATATTGATGCGTGTTACGAAGCATTAAAATCAGCTAAAAGATTTAGGATTCACACTTTCATATCTACAAGCCCCCTTCATATGAAGCATAAATTAAACAAATCCCCAGAAGATGTTATTGAATCAATTAAAGAACACGTTACATATGCAAGAAAATTTACCGATGATGTGGAGTGGTCTTGCGAAGATGGAACAAGAACTGAAATAGATTTTATGTGTAAGACAGTTGAGCTTGCAATTAAATGTGGAGCTAGAACAATAAATATACCAGATACAGTCGGATATACTGTTCCTTCTGAGTTTAAAAAAATTATTGAAACATTAATTAATAAAGTTCCAAATATAGATAAAGCTATTCTATCAACGCATTGTCATAACGATTTAGGTTTAGCGGTTGCAAATTCATTAGCTGGAGTAACAGCTGGTGCCAGACAAATTGAATGTACAATTAATGGCATAGGAGAAAGAGCAGGAAATGCAGCTCTTGAAGAAATTGTAATGGCAATGAAAACCAGAAATGATTTAATGCCATTTAAAACAGGAATAAATACAAAATTATTAAGCAAAGCATCGAAAGTCGTTTCAAATGCAACTGGATTTCCTGTTCAATTTAATAAAGCGATAGTTGGAAAAAATGCATTTGCTCACGAGTCAGGAATTCATCAAGATGGAATGTTGAAAAATAGAAATACGTATGAAATTATGACACCGGAAAGTGTTGGAGTTAAACAAACTTCATTAGTTATGGGAAAACATTCAGGAAGACATGCTTTTAAAGATAAGTTAACCGATCTTGGATATAAAGATCTTACCGATGATGTTGTACAAACAGCTTTTGGTAAATTTAAAATTTTAGCTGATAAAAAGAAACATGTTTATGATGAGGACATCGCAGCTTTGGTTGATGATAGTTTAATAAAAGAGGATAATGTTATTAATCTTAAATCTCTTAAAGTTTTTGCTGGAACTGGAGAGCCTCAAAGAGCTGATATGACATTAGAAGTTTATGGTGAAATAAAAAACGCAACAGAAACTGGAGATGGTCCTGTGGACGCAATATTTAAGTGTATTAAAAAATTATATCCTCACGATGTAAAACTTCAATTATACCAAGTACATGCTGTAACCGAGGGAACTGATGCGCAAGCTACTGTAAGTGTAAGAATCGAAGAAG
>CAYNKD010000104.1:1916-2383 GCA_964397735.1 uncultured bacterium
TATAAAAAGAAAAAAAACAGCTCCAGATGGAACTCAGCAACAAAAAAATTATCAACAACAAAAAATGAAAGGAATATAAATGTTTGGTCTAGAAAAATTAAGTCAAGTTTGGTCAACTGATATGGCAATAGATTTGGGAACTGCGAATACCTTAGTATTTGTTAAAGGACAAGGAATTGTATTAAACGAACCGTCTGTTGTTGCAATTATCGAAGATAAAGGAAAAAAATCAGTACTTGCAGTAGGAGATGAAGCTAAAACCATGTTAGGTAGAACACCAGGAAATATATCAGCAGTTAGACCTTTAAGAGATGGTGTAATTGCAGACTTTGTAGTGACCGAAGAAATGATAAAACACTTCATTAAGAAAGTTCACAAAAGAAAGGCATTTGCAAATCCTAGAATATTAATTTGTGTTCCAACAGGCTCAACTCCTGTTGAAAGAAAAGCTATTCAAGATTCAGCTT
>CAYNKD010000105.1:0-2363 GCA_964397735.1 uncultured bacterium
GGCTGAAGTTAATGAGTCGCAAGCTATGATGGAGTGTATATTAGTTTTACAAAGATATTTTGACACAGCACGTACTAACTTTAACGACAGTATTGTAATATCTGATATTCAAGCGCGTTTACAGTCATTAGCAAGTGTGATGGCTGTTCCTATTTTAAATATATATAATAGGGTGGGTACTGTAGGTGGTAGAGCCTATTCAGGTACAGAGTTTAATATAAAAGCTAATACAACGAGCGGTATTGTTAAGTTTCCTCAAGATGCTACATGGGAGTTAAAATATCCTAATTTTGATATTATAAGTAGGGTTGCCGATCAATCAACAGCCGCGGCTCAAAGTAGCGCAGGCGGCGGATATTAATGAGAGAATAAAATGAGCTACGCAAGAGCATTTTCATCAAAAGATACGTGGATAACGGAATACTCCATTACTGCTAATTTTGGATTAACGCCAGTGTTAGAGGTGTGGAATAGAGTTAATAATCGCCGTGATGATAGAAAAGAATGGGCTAGAATGTTAGTTAAATTTGGTCTTACTTCTTTAAGTGCGGGTATTATTAGCACAGGCAAGTATCCCGACCCAAGAACAGATTCCAGCGTATCTGCTTATATCTATATGTTTAACACACCATCTACTGATACAGTGCCAGAGAATTTTGATATATGGGGTTTTCCTGTTACTTCTCATTGGGCTGAAGGTCGTGGTTTAGATAATGATAACTTTAGTAATACAGGTTTTGCTAATTCGTTATCTGCCACAAACCAAGTGCCTTGGAAGACAGCCAGCAACGCAGGTCAAACTGGTGCTAATAATTATTTGGGATACGCCACAGAAGTATACGATTCTAATTCTGCTTCTATGAACTTTCCCGAAGGCGAAGAAAATCTTAAACTAGATGTTACTGATTATTTTAAAGCATATCTTAATTATTCTGAAGGAACCACTATTGCTAACGGTGGTTCAGCAGATCATGGTTTTCTTTTAAGAATGGGAAATGGTCAAGAGTGTAAAGATGCTACTGAAGCAACAGCGGCTGGTGTAGCTACATCAGTTTCGGCTGAAAACTTTTATTCTAAGAAATTTTATAGTAGAGAAACGAATACTCAAAAAGCTCCATACATACAATTAGAATGGCCTGGCGCTATTAAAGATGACAGAAAGAATATTAAGTTTTCTAAGTCTGGTTTGCTTTATTACTATAGTGTAGTAGATGGCGCTTTAACTGATTTAAATGGAACAGGGCCATTTCCAGGTCATGTAACATTAAGTGCTGCCAATGAATCCAGTGCAGGTACGAGTGGTTTAGCATTAGGAATTGCTGTTACAGCTGCAAGAGCTTCAAAGGGTATATATAAAATAAATGTTGGTGACGCAGGCACAGAAACCGCCGCTGCTGGATTAACGGGTATAAATATTGGGTTATCAAGCTCTACTTCTTTTACAGATAGCTGGACAGTTACGACTGCGGGAGAATATAGAACTGATTCGTTTACTTTTAGTTGTATATTGCCTACTTCTGGTCATAGCACTTATACAACTGCTAATTATCAAATTACATTAAGCAATCTTGTTCCTAAGTTTCAACCTGGCACAACGCAAAGGATTCGCGTTAATGTAAAAGACAGAACGACTTCATTAAGAAGTGTTACAGGAAGCACAACGGCTGCTAATAATTTTGTTGTTCGGACTGGTAAGATTCAGATTAGAGAGAAATATACCGATGATATTGAGGTAAATAATTTTGACATATCTTATGATTCTGAAGGTAACTTTTTTGATTTAGATACTAATCTTTTATATCCTGGCATTCCTTACAAAGTGTATTTGCAGTTGGATGTAAGAGGCGATACTTTTTATTATGATTTTCCCGATAAATGGGATTTCGTGGTTGGTGAATCTTACAATACGGAAGAAAGTAATCCATCGTCAATGGCAAAACGAACACGCGATGCCAACTATGATTACGGTCTTTTATAGAGGAAATAAATGGCAGATTCTGGATACTCATATGATAGTTTAGTCGCCTCTCTTTCTGCGATAGGTGCTAGTAGTGGTGCCTTAATTAGTTTAAGTGTTACTGGCGAAGATGAAAAAGTTAGGCCGTTGGTTGATTATGGTGATTTCTCTCAACATATATTTTTTAGTGATGCAGTAAGAAAGTTTAATACATCTTATAATTACATATTAGATAATTACCCCATTGGTGCTAGCGGTACCGATGTCTCATCTCTGTGCGCTGAAAATATCTTTAAAGTTGATGACTTTAAAAAGCAGGCAAATGGTTTTGATTTATGGTTATTAGAAAAATTAGCTATTACAGGCTCAAGCTCATCTAACCCAAATGCTGATGCTAATGTAACAG
>CAYNKD010000106.1:0-432 GCA_964397735.1 uncultured bacterium
CACAAGTAAAATCATTATATTATAATACTACAACAGGCGAAATTACATATGATAATAGTGGAACAGATGTTAAACTAAATATTTATAGTGATGCATCATTTAGTTATGTAGATATATGTAAAAATTTAATAGTTCAAGAAGATGTAAGTGTAAATAGAAACTTAGATGTAAGTGGAAATATATCAGCAACAGCATTTATAGGGGATGGTTCACAATTATCAAATTTCCTACCAACATATTCAGGAAACGCGGGTAAAATTTTAACAACAAATGGTTTTGGTGAATTATGGACAAGTGATCTTTCAAATTTAAAAGTTATTGATATGTCTGTAACAAATTTAGATGTAAGTGGTTCATTAACAGCAACAAATATAATAATTGGTTCAGCAAATATATCAGAAGCAGAATTAGAAACAATAGATGGAATAACAG
>CAYNKD010000106.1:532-2298 GCA_964397735.1 uncultured bacterium
TGGAAATGTTTCTGGATTAGGAACAGTTGGTTGTGGTGCAATTACATCAAGTGGTTCAATAACAGGTGGTTCATTTGTGATTGGTTCAGCAAATATATCAGAAGCAGAATTAGAAACAATAGATGGAATAACAGCGGGAACAGTAGTAGCATCAAAAGCATTAGTAGTTGACAGTAATAAAGATATAGGAACTATTCGTAATTTAACAATAGATGGTGTATTTACAGATGGAAATTATACATTTGATACAAATGGAAATGTTTCTGGATTAGGAACAGTTGGTTGTGGTGCAATTACATCAAGTGGTAGTGGTAATTTTTATAATGTATTAGAGACAACCGGAGGTAATGCCTTTTTTAAATCTAAAACGTCAACAGGTGAATTTGGAATAGGAACAAACGCAAATGATTTTGCTATTTATTCATATGATGATAGTGAGTATAGAATGTGGATTACAGATACTGGTGATGTAGGTTTTGGGACAACTTCACCTCAAGAGAAATTACATATTTATGGGTCTGGAACAACTCGTGTAGAAGTTGAATCGGGTGGAACTCATGCATATTTTAAAACTTCGAGTAGTTCACGGGGTTATGGTATAGGAACATCTTCAACATCTTTTAAAATATATGATTACAATGCCGCTGCAGCAAGAGTATGTATAACATCTGCTGGAGATATGGGATTAGGAACAGATACTCCTGGTGCAAAATTAGATGTAGTCGGAGACATATCAGCAACAGGTGCTATAACGGGGGGGTCATTATTAATTGGTTCAGCGAATATATCAGAAGCAGAATTAGAAACAATAGATGGAATAACTGCAGGAACAGCAGCAGCATCAAAAGCATTAGTATTAGATAGTAATAAAGATATAGGAACAATTCGTAATTTAACAATAGATGGTGTATTTACTGATGGAAATTATACATTTGATACAAATGGAAATGTTTCAGGATTAGGAACAGTTGGTTGTGGTACAATTACAACAATAGGAGATATATCCTGTAGTAACACTTTAACTAGTAAAACAATTGTTCCGCCTTTAGTGGCTTATACAGTTATTTCGGGTAATGCTAATAGTCTTCTGAATGATTTTTTATATGTTAAAAATAGATTATGTATATCTTCACATACAGCCATGGCTTCGGTTACTAATGCCGGGAATTTAGGATATTTTCCAGATATTTATGGGGATAGTTCTAAACTCACACATTCTGATACCGGTTCGAAACAATCAGTTGGAATTATTGATACTGATATATTTGATTTATCACATTGTGTAAATGGTAATAGTGTTAATGGTGGAAATACATCAAATGTATATACCGGAGCAAATGCTAGATGGGGTATTAAAGTGAAAATTGGAGGGTTATATAGTATAAAATATACTGTTAATATTGAAAATGAAGTTTATGGTGATCGGCTATCAATTCTAACTACACCAAGGTTTACGATTAGTGATTCAGGTGGAACGGAATACTACATGGATATACTTCAAGCAAGAGCAACGGAGTATACTCGACACGATGACTATGGACAATATTGTTGTTTAACAGGTATGGGCACTTTTAGTATACCAAACGCGTCGGCAAATCATGCGAATGGTGCTTGGTTAAAAATAAATATAATATGCGGAAAGGCCACTTCAGAAATTTTTGATGACCATGCGGGTGGTCTAAAAGTTCAAAATATGTCTATAAAAATGAAGAGATTAGGAGATCATGTTGGTGGGTGATGAGGTTATTTAATAAAATAAATAAAAT
>CAYNKD010000107.1:0-2294 GCA_964397735.1 uncultured bacterium
ACCTATCCAACGAATATATTGTTTAACTTCGTCCGCAGTAAGACCTTTAATTGGTCCCATTTCAAATGCTAAATTTATAAAAGCGTCTTCATGTGAAACAATAGTTCTGCAAGCTTCATAAATTTCTTTTTTAAGCTTTTCTGTCCAAATATTTGGATTTTCATCAATAAATGTTCTGAATAATTTAATCATAGAATTGCAATGTAAAGTTTCATCCCTAACTGACCAAGTAACGATCTGGCCCATGCCCTTCATTTTATTTTGTCTGGGAAAATTTAATAAAATAGCAAAGCTTGCAAATAACTGGAGTCCTTCTGTAAAAGCACTAAATACAGCTACAGTTTTTGCTATATCTTCTTCTGAATTAACATTAAAACCTTGCATGTAATCATATTTGTCCTTCATTTCTTTATACTTCATAAAAGCAGAGTACTCCGACTCTGGCATCCCTATTGTATCAAGCAAATGTGAGTAGGCAGCAATGTGAACTGTTTCCATAGAAGCAAAAGCTGTCATCATCATTAGAACTTCGGTTGGTTTAAATACAGTTGTATAATGTCTTAGGTAACAATTATTGACTTCAACATCCGCTTGAGTAAAGAATCTAAATATTTGGGTTAATAAATTCTTTTCAGACTGATTTAAATTTTTTTGCCAGTCTCGAACATCGTCTCCTAATGGAACTTCTTCTGGAAGCCAGTGAATTCTTTGTTGAGTCAACCATGCATCATAACACCAAGGATATCTAAATGGCTTATAAACTGGATTTTCCGTTAGCAAACCTGATTTTTTTTGAATGCCTTGATTTTTTTCTAACTTTACTACTGACATGATAGACACTCTTCATAATCCTTGTTTTCTTTTGATTTTTTATTTGTCTTAATTGTTTTTAAACCATTATTTACATTTTCTGCTCTTTGAATAGATTTTGATCTACAATAATACAAACTCTTAAGTCCTTTCTTCCAAGCTTGGAAGTGTATTTGGTGTAACTCTTTTTTGTGAACATCTGCTGGTAAGAAAATATTAATTGATTGAGCTTGAGAAACATATGGAGTTCTATCAGCGCCTAATTCGATTATCCATTTTTGATCTAACTCAAAAGCTGTTTTGAAAACATCTTTTTCATGATCTGTTAAAAAATCTAAATGAGAAACTGAACCTTGATTAGTTGTTATCGTTGACCAAGTTTCGTCGTCATTCTTTCCATGTCTTTCTAATATTTTTTTTTAAATATTTGTTCCTTACATTGTAAGATCCTGAAAGAGTTTTGTGCGTATAGCTGTTGGCAGCAACAGGTTCTACTCCCGGGGATGCTCCTCCACAAATTATTGAAATTGAGGCTGTAGGTGCAATTGCTGTTTTGTTAGAAAATCTTTCTTTAAATCCATATTCTTCTGCATCAGGGCAAGATCCTCTTTCTTCTGCTAATTTTTGTGAAGCACGATCCACACTTGTTTGAATATGTTTGAAAATTTTATTATTCCAACTTTTGCTCATAACCGATTCTAATGGGACAGATTTTTTTTGGAGAAATGAATGAAATCCCATTACTCCTAGACCTACACTTCTTTCTCTTGCTGCTGAATATTTTGCATTACTAAAAGTGTCTGGCGCTTTTTCAATAAAATCTGTTAGAACATTATCTAAAAATCTCATAACATCTTCAATAAACTCCGGGTGTTCTTTCCATTCATCATATGTTTCTAAATTCAAAGAAGATAGACAACAAACTGCTGTTCTTTCATTTCCTTCTTTGTCTATTCCTGTGGGTAAAGTTATTTCGCTACATAAATTGGAAGTCTTAACATTAAGTCCAGCCAGTTTGTGATGTTGTGGAATGAGTCGGTTAACTGTGTCGACAAAAATAATATACGGCTCTCCTGTTTCTACTCTTGCCGTAAGCAATCTTATCCATAAATTCCTAGCCGATACAGTGGATTGAATAATTGCATCTTTAGGGCTTTTTAATGCCCATTGAGAATTTGTTTCAACGGCCCTCATAAAAGCGTCACTAACTAAAACACCATGATGGAGATTTAAAGATCTTCTATTAGGATCTCCTCCTGTTGGTCTTCTCATTTCAATAAATTCTTCTATTTCTGGATGATCGATTGGAAGATAACATGCTGCCGAACCTCTTCTTAATGAACCCTGACTTATAGCCATAGTCAGGGAATCCATTACTTTAATAAAAGGAATAATTCCTGAAGTTTTCCCAACTCTACCAATTTTTTCTCCGATAGATCTAAGATTTCCCCAATAACTTCCTATACCTCCGCCTTTTGCAGCAA
>CAYNKD010000108.1:0-2278 GCA_964397735.1 uncultured bacterium
CATAAGTCCACGGTCAATCGCAGGTTTCGTAAATTCATCGAATTGCCAACTCTTGCCGTCAAAGACGTAAAGGAAGGGTTGGCTGTTTCCAAGACTGTCCACGTATATCAACGAAAGCAGTATCTCATCATTTTCACTTGATGCGAGTTCCTTGATCTTCAGTACACCATGTCCTGATTGGATTTCAGGGGATTCTTTTCTAATTTGATTAAGCTTTTCAAAAGAGTTCGGCAATTGGATAGGGTCTTTGGAGAAAGTTTCTTTGGGACTGCTTTCAGGATGCTTTTTCTTGACAAGGTGCCACTTGTGCATTTCCCTTGATTCACTCTTTCCTATCTGCGCATACTTGCTGAAGGAGATCATCTCATCAATCTCATTGCTTTCTGAAACGTCGAACCATTCATTGCCCTCCAATAGTTCCGTGAAGTAGCCGGCAAGCTGTTCATGGTCCGTTGCAAGAGAGAAGGAGCCGCCATCCTTCAATGTCCTTGAGATGCCCTTCAGTGAGTTCCCATCAAGCCATATCCTTTTCTGGTGCCTTTTCTTCGGCCATGGGTCAGGACATATGCATACATATCTCTCAATCTGCCTTTCGGGAATGTTTTCGATGACTATGGATGCGGGAGAATGGATAATTTTTAGGTTGTTGCCAGATTTCTTGTTGATCTGATCGACTGAATACCTGCTTTGTTCAACACCAAGCCATTTATTGTTTTTTGATTGTTCAAGCAACCATGTTCCTTTTCCAAAGCCAATTTCAATTGAGATTCCTCTAAAGCAGAAATCTGCAATCTTTGACCTGTGGATCTCATTTTCGCTTGGAACCCATTTTTCCTTTGCATATTGTGTCAAGAGCTCAAAGTCGTTTTCTTTACGCAAGATTTCAGCTATTCTTGAGAAAACCTGGTTTGCCGCTTTTGACGGAATTCTTGAAGCCGGTTCAAGGTTAAGAGAGATTATTCCATTTTTTTGTGTAATTCTTGTCCATATGTTCGTGTCATTTGTCTCTGTTTCTAGAAAATGGACATTCTTCTCTGGGCAAAAGAGAATATTCTTGAATAACCTCTTTAGATTTATTTCTTTGTTCTTTGTTTTTATTTTTAAGGTGCTCATATTTTTACATTCATCATAGGATAGTTGGTGTGCTAATTTTATTTCTAACATTTGCTCTTAACAGCAAATTCCTTTATTCAGGTTCCAATTTGAGTAGATTTGACATTTGTGAGTGTGGAGATGTAAATGTTGGAGGCTTGATCTCACAGGGAGAATTCATCAAGGATGTTGAGATTTTGGAGAATTTTTCTTTCAAAATGAATGTCGGAAACCTGATCAAGAAATCTGATTTTGATAAATTTAATATCGCTGTCTCCTTGCTGGACCTGCAGGGTTATGAATTATTGTTGCTTGGACCAAATGAAGCAGAAATGCTTCCTGAGGATATTTTCTCAGAATCCTTGAAGCACAACAACGTTGAAATCGTGATGTCAACAAGCGTTGTTCAAGACATTCCAAGATACAAGATATTGAACTGGGATGGTAACGATGTTTTGATTTTTTCCCTAATGGATCCAATTGAAATTAATCCAGGCTGGGGATACATTCAACCTGAAGAGGTTTTGAGGGACATTTTTTTAGAAACACAGGGTATGTATGATTTTGCAATTGCTGTTTCTTGGCTTGACACTTTCAGGAATAGAGATCTTCTTGATGCTTGGCCACAAATGATAGATTTCCTTATAGAGGCTCCGTATGACTTTGAGGGAATTGAGCTAACCTTTGAGGACGTTCCAATAGTTGGATTGAGCCATTGTGCAAATTTGCAATTAGTTTCTTTTGAAGAAAGCCTTGATTACCTGTATGAGAAGAAATGGAAAAAGAGTGTTATTGATATCGGAGAAGGTTACTCTTTTGAAGATTTAAAAGACTCTTATAAAGATTTTTTAATGCTTTCAGAAAAAAAACAAAAGAAAGAAAATCAAATATCTTCAATTTTTCCTCTTGATTTCATTGAGGTAAATGAAGGTTACTTTTTGGTATTAAGTCCAGGGGAAAAGGAAATAGGTAGCCTTTTCAAAGATGATGATTCTTGGTTTTGGAACGTTTCTTTTTCAGAGGAGTTGATTGTTTCAGATGAATATAAAGAAAAGGAAGAGGCGATTGACGATTTGAAGGTTTTTTTAATAAAAAAATGGATTAACTCCAATCGTTGATGATAAAATCTTTATTTGATTTAGGGGTGTAGCTCAGCTTGGTAGAGCGTCGGTCTCCAAAACCGAAG
>CAYNKD010000109.1:0-2272 GCA_964397735.1 uncultured bacterium
GTTTTTCTGGAGTTATGTTAAGAGGTTCTGGAGTTCCTTGGGATTTAAGAAAATCACAACCTTATGAATGTTATAACGAATTTGAATTTAAAATTCCGATTGGAAAGAATGGTGATTGTTATGACCGTTATATTTGTAGAATGGAAGAAATGAGAGAAAGTACAAAAATAATCAAAGACTGTATTAAAAAAATGCCATCTGGACCAGTAAAATCTATAGATGGAAAAATAACTCCCCCCAAAAGAGAAGATATAAAAAATTCTATGGAAGCTTTAATTCATCACTTTAAATTATTTTCTGAAGGTTTTAGAGTTCCTGGGGGCGAAATATATACTGCTGTTGAGGCACCAAAAGGAGAATTTGGAGTTTACCTTATATCAGACGGCAGCAATAAACCATATAAGTGCAAAATAAGAGCACCAGGATTTTCTCATTTACAAGCAATGGATTATTTATTGAAGGGTCATATGTTGGCCGATGTTCCGGCTGTTCTTGGATCATTAGATATTGTTTTTGGAGAGGTTGACAGGTGACTATGAAGAAAATATCTAAAATTCAACCAGAATTATTTGAATTCAGCCCAGAAAATCTTAAAAAAGCTGAAATTGAAATAAAAAAATATCCTAAAGAAAAAAAAGCCAGTGCAGTTTTAGCTTTATTGTATCTAGTTCAAGAACAAAATAATAATTGGGTCCCATTAGCTGGTATAAAGTATGTTGCAAAATTACTAAATATTTCTTACATAAAAGTTTATGAAGTAGTTACTTTTTATTCAATGTTTAATTTATCTCCAGTTGGAAAATATTTTGTACAAGTTTGTACAACTACTCCATGCATGATTAGAGGAGCAAAAAAATTGACAGATGTCTGCAAAAAATACATTTCCAAAAACCAAAACGAGCTATCAGAAAATAAGATTTGTTCTTGGATTGAAGTGGAGTGCTTAGGAGCTTGTGTTAATGCGCCTATGATGCAAATAAATCAAGATTATTTTGAAGATTTAGACGAAAACAAAACAATAGAAATAATTCAAAAATTATTAAAAGATGAATTTCCAAAACCTGGTTCTGCAAGAGGTAGAAAAAATAATTCTCCAGAAAAAGGCAAAACAACTTTGTTAGAGGTTAAAAATGCTTAAGGACGAAGATAGAATATTTAAAAACTTATATAATGATTTTGGTTGGGAAATTGACTCAGCTATTAAAAGAGATGATTGGTCTCAAACAAAAGATATTATTTCCAAAGGAAAAAATTTCATTATTAAAGAAATTAAAGATTCTGAATTACGCGGCAGAGGTGGAGCTGGATTTCCAACTGGACTAAAGTTATCTTTTGCACCAAAAGAAGTAGGATCCAGACCACATTACTTAGTAATTAATGCTGATGAATCAGAACCTGGAACTTGTAAAGATAGAGATATTTTAAGATTTGAACCTCACAAATTAATCGAGGGTTGTTTACTTGCAGCTTATGCAGTTAATGCTAATAAATGCTATATTTATATAAGAGGAGAATATTTTAATGAAGGTAATAAACTTCAAGAAGCTATAGATGAAGCATATGAAAAAAAATTAATTGGAGTTAATGCTTGTGATAGTGGATGGGATTTTGACATATATATTCATTACGGGGCAGGAGCTTACATTTGTGGAGAAGAAACAGCTTTATTAGAAAGTCTTGAAGGCAACAAAGGTCAACCTAGATTAAAACCACCCTTCCCAGCATTAATAGGTCTTTATGGATGTCCAACAATTATAAATAATGTTGAAACAATAGCGGTAGTCCCAACCATATTGAGAAGAGGAGCTAAATGGTTTACAAGCATTGGCAAACCAAAAAACACAGGAACAAAAATTTATTGTATTTCTGGTAATGTAAATAACCCATGCAATGTTGAAGAAGAGATGGGAATTTCATTAAAAGAATTAATAGAAAAACATGCAGGTGGCGTAATTGGTGGCTGGGAAAACCTTCAAGCAGTAATACCAGGAGGTTCCTCCATGCCATTACTTCCTAAAAAAACTTGTGAGACAATTGACATGGACTTTGATTCACTTGTAGAACAGAAAAGTGGGTTAGGCACAGCTGGAATTGTGGTTATAAATAAAGACCAAGACATAATTAAATGTATGGCAAGAATAGCAAGATTCTACAAGCATGAGAGTTGTGGACAATGTACACCTTGCAGAGAAGGATCTGGGTGGATGTGGAGAATGCTAGAAAGAATGGCAAAAGGTGAAGCTTCTAGAGAAGAAGTTGACATGTTAATGGA
>CAYNKD010000110.1:0-2178 GCA_964397735.1 uncultured bacterium
TCCGAAAAACATGGATTAAAATTAGATTTCATGGTTGGAACGATGATTGAACTACCCAGAGCGTGTCTAACTGCAGATGAGATCGCACAGAAAGCAGAGTTTTTCAGTTTTGGTACAAATGATCTGACTCAAACCACATTTGGATTCAGTCGGGACGATATCGGCTCTTTCCTACCGGACTACCTAGAGCGTAACATCTTACCAGGAGACCCCTTTCAAAGTTTAGATGTGAAGGGTGTAGGAAAACTTGTTTCAATGGCAGTAAAACTTGGCCGTAACGTGAATAATGAAATAAAGATTGGAATTTGTGGTGAGCATGGAGGTGACCCCTCCTCGATTCATTTTTGTAAAGAAAATGGACTTGATTATGTAAGTTGTTCTCCTTTTAGGGTTCCAATTGCTCGATTGGCAGCTGCCCAAGCTGAACTATAAATACAAAACTAAAGAATAATCAAAAAGCCTCTAACAAGAGGCTTTTCTATTATTGATGTTTTTAGTAATTATTTTATTCAACCATCTCCCCACCAGAAAGAATATCTTCTAAATTAAGACTTCCATCTTTTTCCATCTGTTTTGCTGCATCAACAAATAATTTTCGTGCATTATCAACTTCTCTCTTGGGTTGTGGCTTTGCAGCAAGGTCATCATTATACATTGCTTGTTTTTTCTGGGGAAGATAATCTTTCAATTCGTTTACCTTTTCTTCATCTAGCCCCTTGAAAGCAATAGGTAATAGATCTAACTCTACTGTATTTAATAAAGTCCGAATAATATCTTCTGGAAATTTTTCCATGATATCATCAAAGGTGAGAAAGAAGGCTTTAACAGCTGCATAAAGTTCTGGGTCTTCGTTTTGAAGAGTTTGCATGTAACGTTCTTGTTCCTTGGAATTCATTCCGCTTAATGTATCTGCAATTTCTTTAGCTCCTCCTCGTGAAAACTCTGCTGTTCTAGGAAGATAAGTTGATTTTTCTTTTAATCTTGCGCCAACCTCGATAATCCCCTCGAGAGGTATGTCATCTAGGGACCCAAGTTCAATTAGCACCTGACCTTTTAATGTGGGTTCTAGTTTATTTAATATTAACATTTTCTTTTCTGGCTCAAGTTGAGCAAGAATCATTGCAATTACAGGAGGCTCTTCTTTATCCAGTAGTGCTATTAACTGCTCATCATTTAGGTCTGATAAGAATTCAAAGGGTTGGATAGGCCCTCCATCCTCGTCTTTTCCATCATCGATCTGCTCACTTAAAAACCCAAAGTAAAATTCTTCCATTACTCGTTTTTTAACAGCAAATGATACGGTACCCATTGATCGCAACGTAGAACGTATTTTACGTACCTCAGTTTTTGAAAGCCCCTTAATCAATGACATTGCCAAACTTTCTCCTACTACTGAAAAAAGAATAGCGACCTTTTGGAGGCCTGATAGCATGTGATAATCGTTAATCATAATCTATTTCCTCAAATTTATTTTTCGGCGCTTTCTTCTTCAGCACCTGCATCTTCTTCAGATGGCGCTTCATCTGTAGTTGCTGGGGCCTCTGGGGCCGGCTGTTCCAACCATTCTTTAACAATGGTTGATGTTCTTCCAGGCTGTCCTACGCTCATGGAAACTATGGATTTTCTTATGTCATCAATCTCACTTTTTAAAACATTTGGATCGTCACCTAGTGAAAGATTGTCTCCGTCATCATCATCTTCACCATTGGGTTCAGTTGACTCACCCTCTTGATTATCTACAGGAGCAGATTCTTCTGCCGTGGTCTCTTCAGGCTCTGGGGCTGGCTCTTCTTTTACCTCTTCCTTTGTGTCTTTAGACTCTTTTTTATCAGAAGAAGGTTTCTTCTTTTTCCTTCTCCTACGTCGTCTTTGAGGAGGAGGATAAGGATAGGGAGGCATTGGTGGATAGGCCTGTTGTGTTCCTGATTTTTTCTGAAGGACCATCATTGCGCCTAGAGCAACAACCACAACGCCTAAAGCAATGATCATGATTGTCTTTGTATCCATACCAGAAGTTTCTGCTTCGAGAGCATCTAGGTCTGCCTGCACAGCATCTAATGCTGCAATTTTTTCAGCGATCAAGGAATCTCTGGATGCTTTTTCTCTTTCACGCTCTACAAGTTCAGCCTCTATTTTTTCCTGTGCTCGTTTTGTTGAGTCTTCAGATTTTTGGAGCAT
>CAYNKD010000111.1:0-2163 GCA_964397735.1 uncultured bacterium
CTGATGGATTATTAGTTCACCCTTTTCATACACCTAAGTACATGACAGAGACAACTTTACCAATCGTTGAAGAGAGTCTTTCTTCAGTAGGAAAAAAACGTTCAGATTTTGATTTTTCTATTAGCGTTATGACTGCTACGGGCCTTAGTGAAGAAACTTATCAAAAGGCCATCCAAGCTTGTAAAAGTGGAATTGCTTTTTACGCTTCGACTCCCGCTTATAAAGGAGTTCTAGAAGCTCATGGATATGGAGATCTACAAGGAAAGCTAAATCTACTTTCAAAAGAAGGAAAATGGGCAGAGATGACAGGATTAATCGACGATGAGTTATTAAATACAGTTGCAGTCGTTGCAGAGACTCCTGAAGAAGTAGCTGAGGAGATAAAGAAAAGATACTCGGATCAAGGAGATAGAATTACACCCGCCTTTTATTCTGGAGAAGAAGGACTGGCTTCGAGGGTAATCAGTGCACTAAGAAGCTAAGAAGAATTCAAAAATCTGTCTTTCTCTTCCCAAATTTCGTACAACCAGTCCTTTAGCTCATTTCTAAACTGGTGGTTTTTTGAGTAGTCCTTATTCAAAAGATGTTCAGGGATCTCTATTGATCTCGCTTTTACCCTTATTTCTGACATACCCCCACAAAGAAAACTCCAAAAACTTCTTGAATTAGAGTTGTAGCTGATACTTAGATCAAGAAGAGTAGTAATAAATGGCATGGTAGATAGAGCTACTCCTATTCCCCCAGCTTTTGGTATTAAGAGATTGTCAAAAGGTGAATTTTGATCTTTATGTTTTTGCTTTGTAAACCTCGTTCCTTCAGCAAAACTAAAGACGGTGCCTGGATTAGTTTCTAATCTTTTGAAAGCTTTTTTCATTTGTTCTAAATCCTTTCCTCTGAGGCTTGGATTCTTTTTAATTTCTTCCTGGCTGTATCTTTTTAAAAAAGGCATATCTAAAGCCCAGCCAACGATACTTACTATTGGTATCCATTTAAGTATGTCCTTCATAAAGAATCTAAGAAGAGGGACTTTTTTATTGGTTATTTTTTGCAATATAAATATATCTCCCCAAGATTGGTGATTTGAAGTTGCTATATACCAATGATCTTTCTCTAAATGCTCAATTCCGTTAATAGAGATTGAAGGGCGGAGAAGAACTTTTATCCAAGCATTATTAAATGAAATGCAACTCTCACCAATGAAGATAGTTACCGAATTCCAAAATTTTCTCCAGCCTTTAAAGGGAACTAATAGCCTTACTAAACCTGCTAAAAAAAGTAAGCTGCTCCAAAAAATCATATTCAAAGCTAAGCTGAAGAAAGAGGCTACTCCAATTAAAGGATTCATTTTGAGTATGATCTATAGAAAAGATTAGTATTCACTCAAAGTGGCATACCGATCTAAATGATAATCGGAAGAACCAAAAATTTGTTCTGCTACTCTTGATCTTTTTAAGAAAAAACCAATATCAAATTCATCCGTTACTCCAACCCCACCGTGCATCTGAACAGCTTCGCTACTCACTAAATTGAGTGTTTCACCGGCTTTAAACTTAGCTAGACTGGCAAATCTGGCTTTGTCATTTGAATTTTCATCAATGGCATTGAGAGCACCCATTACTGAAGATTTGGTTAATTCTACTTCAGCAAACATGATGGCTGCTCTATGTTGAAGAGCCTGAAAAGAGCCTATGACAGCTCCAAATTGTTTTCTTTCTTTTAGGTACTCAAGAGTTCTATCGAAGGTTTCTATTGCATTACCTAGCATTTCAGCAGACATTCCTATTTGTGCTCTTTCCAAAACCTCTTCTATGATTGGAAAACCAGCATCTAAATCTCCCAAAAGATTTTTTTCCTCAACTTCTATATTCTTGAGGAATATTTCGCATGCATTTCTGCTGTCTACCATTTGAGTTCTCTTTCTATCCAATCCTTTAGAGTCAGGATCAACTAAGAATAAACTTATACCGGATTTGTCTTCTTTTTCTCCTGAAGATCGAGCAGCCACTATAATTAAATCTGCACTATGGCCATCTAAGACGAAAGTTTTTTTACCATTTAATACAAACTTCCCCCCTTTTTTAATAGCCGTAGTAGAAATTTTGTTAGGGGAATGCCTAGGTCCTTCCTCTAAAGCAAAAGCAGTAGTTAGATTACCTTTAGCTA
>CAYNKD010000112.1:0-2099 GCA_964397735.1 uncultured bacterium
AAAATGCGGAGCGGCTTTTTGCAACACTCGAAACACGAGGAATACGATATCGTCCCGACCCTGACATACCCTATAGTGAAGCTGCAAGGTCATCCCGAGCCGTGGATACAATAAAGCATCCGGAGGAAATCGTCGCAGAAGGCTACGGGGATAGCGATGAACTGACGATCCTCTATGCATCGATGCTTGAGCAAGCCGGCATAGCGACGGCACTGATCGCCGCCCCCGGTCATCTGCTGCCCGCCCTGGTCACTAACCTAGTCGTTGAGGAAATTCCGGATCCGCAGCGAAATGAGTACATCAGCTATCGGGATCGGCTATGGATACCGATAGAAGTCAGATTGCTGGGCTCGGGCTCCACTGAAGCCCGCAATGCCGCAGCCGCCGAATTGCTGCATCTCAAGAACAGGGCAAACTTCAGGATAGTCACAACAGCAGACGCCTGGACGACCTATCCTCCTCACCGAAAAACCGCGCAATAATACGGAAACGGCTATCATGGAACAACGCTTTATACGCACCATAAATGATTATTTTCCTTATCCGATCGCCGCCAATTTCAAGGTCCTAATGACCGACGAATGCATGGATGCAGGTCCGCTGCGCCTGCAGTACTTGCTGCGGACTGCCGAGTCCGTCGCACGATTCCTGGGCATGGTTTTATTGCTCGAATGTCGTCGCTATATCGAAGCTAACAGCGCGGCGCGGCCGCCGCGCGCTCTTGTCGCCAATTTTTCTGGGAAACTACGAAAACCCAGCTTCGGTTCCTGGATCCATATCGCACGAGAAGGATCGCATTGGCTCGCTTCCGAGGAGGCGGAACTGGTTGTCCCAGAGATGAAAAACGTGTTCTTCGACGACCGGAAGAAAGAAACATCGATCAAAAAAGCTGCAGATAAACTGGTAGAAATACGCAACGGGCTCAGCCACGAAAAAATTCGCGCCTTCAGACCCTCTGATTTCGAAACCCTCTGCTCCCTCGTCAATGAACAGCTTGAAATTCAGCTTGAGGGGCTAGAATTTCTTGGGGACGTCTCGCTCGGCTACGTGACCAGTATCGAAGTTTCGAAAAAAAGAAATGCTGCTCCCTCCTTCACCCATCGCATCAAGGAACTTTCGGGACACTCCGATGATTTTGAAGGGTCGCGCACCATCTTCGATGACTACCGAGAATCCGACGCCGTAATCATCAAGTACGAACGCCACGATGCCTACCTTAACATGGAACCATTGCTGGTTTTCGACGCTGAGGCCGGCAAGGCATCCGACATTTTCTACTTTGCCGGATTCTCAATCCCACACAAAATCGCTTATCTCGGCTGTAAACACGGCGGTGATTTCACGTCGGATTGTTGCTCCCGCAGCGAAGAAATCGAACAAGAAACCACTCAGCTCCTCTCCCTATTCAGCGAGGAGGCACCGTCATGACAGAATTCGACGAGAGCGCCTTCGATGATTCGCTGGACGACCTATTCAGTGACTTAGACAGAAACGCCGATGACCAGGCCCAGCGACAACCCTTCAAGTTCCTTGACTCCTACACGACGGATGATCGCGATCTCTTCTTCGGCCGCGACCTCGAATTGCGCGAGCTCTACAGCCGTTTTTTCAAAAGCCGACTCACGGTGGTTTTCGGCCTTTCGGGCTCGGGAAAAACCTCGCTCGTTCAGTGCGGACTGGTATCGGAAATCGCCGTTACTGAGGCCACATTTTTCATGGTGCGCACGGCAGTCGACCCCTTCAACTCGCTAAAGGATGAAGTGGCACGCCGAGTCGACTTGCCCGAAGACATGACCGATCACGTAGAGATCCTGCGCGAGGCTTCCTATCAGCTCAGCAAAACGCTGGTGATTTTCCTCGACCAATTCGAAGAAATCTTCATCATGCAATCGCTCTCGGCTCGCAAGAACTTCATCGCCGAACTCAAACGCTGGCTGGAGACCGGTATTGACCTGCGAGTAATCATCAATATCCGCGAGGAGTACCTGGCGCGGTTGAGCGAATTCGAGGCGGTGATCCCCGACTTTCTCGCCAACCGTTTCTGGGTCCGCAAGATGTCGCAGGAACAAGCAGAGGAGGCCATAATCAAGCCGTGTGAG
>CAYNKD010000113.1:0-2080 GCA_964397735.1 uncultured bacterium
CCCCATGCTTAATTGCACTTAGAGGGGAATGTTACTGATGGTATTGACTAATCTTTGTCATTTCCATCATCACTAGCCATTTCTGACTTTTCATTATCTAATTCTTTAAGAAAGAGATCACACTGTTGAAGTGCTCCTGTAAGTGCATTTATTAGTGCGATATCTTCCGTTTTCCTTTTATCGCTATCTGCTATACGTTGTCTAGCAGTATTTATATCATTTTGAAGAATAGTCTTCCTATTTTCAATTTGTTCTCTATCAATATTCATCTTCACTCCACTATGTTTAATGTTGTTGTAATCCTATTTATAACAGAAAATTGATGGTTACTATCTCTAGCAACCATCAACTAACTAACTACTATTGATCAGCAATCGTTGGAACCGTCACATCAGAAACCCAACCTGAGACATAGTACACAGTTGCACTAGTCCCAACAAGATTAATCTCATATGCATTCGCAGTAATTACTGAGATTTTACTATTAGAACTACCATTAGAATACACGACAGCATTAGTATTACCATCACTATCAAAATGCACTAATGCACCCTTGAAGAAAATGGTGTTACCTGCTGTAGCAAAAAAATGGTCAGTGGCATCAGCCGCTGCGCCACCATAGATAAATTTGAAAGTCAAACCAGCATGTGGTGTTGGCAATACATAAGTTGAATTTTGTGATGTGTCAGCAACAACATTCACTCTACCACCGTTAGTAGCAGCAGTCAAAGTTGTTGAAGATGCATCAGCTAAAGCAACAGGTGCATCTAGAGCATCTTGGAATTCACCAGCTGTTACCTTTTTGTTAATCGGTGTACCCGTTGGGTCATCAATAACGTGAAGCAAGTCTTCTCTTGCAGTAGAAGTACTTAATGACGTTAGTGCCGTAATTTTTAAGTCAGCCATAATGGCATCTCCTTTATAAAAACCCCTCCACACCATTGTTTTGGGGGATACTACTGTAGGAAATCAGTATACACCTATCCTACATCACTCACCTATCTTCATAGATGTACCATTATGTAATTTCTTACTGGAAACACATGCCTCCAGTTTCTTTTATTTATAACACTTATGCGGCAGCAACATCTACACCCTTTAGGATAGATGCAGTACCAGTAGACGAACCAGATGCCGAATATGTAGCAGCATCATTCAATGAAGCTTCTACAACAATTGGACTATCAGCATTAGAAGCACTACCATCTGACGCATTAATAACGAGGCGACCATTTCCTGTATCAGAGTTTGGTGTTCCAGTTTCCAACTGAACTGCAACACTATCGTCCATACCAGTTCTTGTAATTGTACCAATATCAGAACGAGTTGCAAATGTTGGCCCAGCAACTACAAAACTCAACGCATCAGCAGTTATTTCTCCACCACCATCTGCCATTGCAAGTAGAATGACATTATCAGCGATTGTAACTGCTTCACTTAATGTAAACGAAGTTTGAGATGCGACAGCAGCAATTGTCAAAGTATTATCTGTCGAAATGCCCGTATTACTATCTGCATCAGAGATAGCTAGAGTATCGACATCTTGAACTGTAACAACTTGATTAACTGCGATTGTGCCCGAAACCGTATCACAAGTAACCGTCTTAGAAGCAGAAACCGCACCATTAGTTGTTAAAACCGCACCAGAACTTCCGTTTGCAATTATCTTATCTCCAGCTGTACCAGCTGCAGCAGTTCCAGCTTCCTTACGAATTCCTATTGCAGAAAAACCATCTTCGTCATCTAAAGCAGCAGAACCGTTGAAGTTAATTCCTGTAATAACGTCATCATCACCTACACCAGCACTATTGAACCCAAGGTATGCAGCGGCCGCATTTGATTGAAGTGTGCCTCTGAATACTATTTGGTTAGACCCAGAACCAGAGTAGTACTGGCATGCAACTGTACTATCTTCTACCATGTCTGTCTTACCCAAACGGGACAACAGAATGTATGCCTTGTTTGTGACAGTCTGGTTAGCAGTCCAAGAAGCAGATGTTACATCAACTGCCTCATCAAACGTAACCGTAATATCGAATGTTCCAGTGTTGGCAACTGTAGCATCAGTCCAATCAATACC
>CAYNKD010000114.1:0-2022 GCA_964397735.1 uncultured bacterium
ATCTTTGCTCATAATTTACACCACCTCATTTAGATTTATTTTTAGCTATTTCATCAAGAGTCCAAACTAAACTAGAAAGAGTGCCATCCAAAGTCCAAACCAGTCCTGAAACTGGGGAATCAAGGCACCCAACTAATTGAGCATAGAGATCTTCAATGTTATTTATCTTTGCAAGACTTGCAAAAGAGCCAGAATCAATAATCCCGCCCTCTAGCAATCCTCCTTTAAAATTAAACGAATCGTCTGTTCCTGTCCTTTTTACCATTCTTTGAATAACAGGGAAAGGATTCTCTTCATTTACTACAACATGTACGATTGGGCCTTGTACATTTTCCTTTAAATCCTTTTTTTCATCATCGTTTAAATCTAACTCGTCTATAACTCTCCACATTAAGGTATTCTTTATAACAGAAAAGCTTCCACCAGACTCTCGAATTTCTCTCCTAAAGAGAGTTTCATCCTGAACACTGATTGGAGAATTTGAAAAAATTCCAAAAAAGATACTTTCCTTAACTGAAGAAACTTTTTTAGAGACTTTGTCTTTTTTCTTATTTAAAATTTTTGTGCTAGCCATTATATTTCAACCTTAACCCCAGGGCCCATTGTCAAGCTAAGAGAAACTTTTTTCATATAAATACCCTTCACTGAAGAAGGCCTCATTGATTTAATAGTTTCATGAGCAATCTGTATATTTTCAAGTAATTGTTTCTTTTTAAAAGATTTTTTACCCACTTTCAGATGAATATTCCCACCATCATCATTTCTAAAACTCTGTTTTCCTTTCAAGAACTCACTAACAGTATTTTCAATCTCAGAAGATACCGTTCCAGCTTTTGGACTTGGCATTAGTCCTCTAGGACCTAGTACCCTACCCAATGGAGCCAAATCCCTCATCATGGAAGGGTGTGCTAATAAAATATCGAAATCGAATTTTCCAGACTTAATTTCATCTATCAAATCTTTTGCACCAACCTTTTGAGCTCCAGCCTTTTTTGCCTCTTCTGCATTTTTTCCATCAGCAATGACTGCAATAATAGGACTATCCCCAGTACCATGTGGCAAAAGCATAGTGCCTCTAATCTGTTGATCTGCTTGTTTAGGGTCTATCTCAAGCAAAAAATGCAAATCAACAGATTCATCAAACTTTGCAGACTTTATAGAAGCCAAGAGGTCTAAGCCTGCATCCAATGAAGCTGTCTTGATTCCTGCTTTCTCTTTATTTTCTAAACTTCTCTTAGATTTTTTCATTAATCCTCGTCTCCGGAACTTTCTTCATTTTCAGAATCAGGAACATCTCCTGCCTCAGCACTTTCAGCAGCAGCAGCAGCACTTTCAGCAGCGGCAGCAGCAGCAGCCTCTTCTTCTTGGGCTTTCGCAAATTCTTCACCTTGTTTGATTAATTCTTTAATCGATTCATCATCCTTTTCTCCAATGACAACACCCATTGACCGAGCTGTACCCTGAACTATATTCATTGCAGCCTCAACATCTCTTGTATTTAATTCCTCAAGTTTCCTCTCTGCTATAGCCCTGACAGAATCCATCGTAATAGCGCCCACTTTGATCCTCAAAGCATCAGAAGATGCTTTATCCAAGCCAGCTGCCTCTTTAATCAAAGCACTAACAGGAGGTTCAAGTGTTACAAAATCAAAACTAGCATCACGATAAGCAGTAATTATTACAGGAACAACTTCTCCTTTCCTGTTGCTCGTAGCACTGTTAAAGGATTGACAAAACTGCATTATATTCACACCCAAACTCGAAAGAGTTGGACCAACAGGAGGCGCTGGATTTGCACTTCCTCCAATAATTTGCAATTTTGCCTTTCCTACAATCTTCTTTTGTGCCATTATGCAGCCACCATCTTGTCAATATCAATTTCAACTCTTGTTTCTTTTCCAAATATCGGGATAGTTACACCAGCTAACCTTTTGTCTAGATTTATATCCTGAACTCTTCCTGTGTAATCTTGGAAAGCTCCTTCAAGGATTCTGACCAAATCTCCTTCTGAAAATTCAACGG
>CAYNKD010000115.1:0-2021 GCA_964397735.1 uncultured bacterium
CTTTACTTCTCTAGGCAAAACATTTTGGGGCTTGCCATCAACATTCAAATTAATAATGTTTGATAAAAAATTTTCTTTCTCAATTAAAACTTTAAGAAATTTTTTAGAGATAGAAACTTTTTGATTTTGATCTTTTCTGACATTTTTTTAGTTTATTTAGCGTTCTATAGTGCTGTTTTATTGAGGTATGAATTTGTATTTCCAAATGAAATAAAACAATTTTTGGGTCCGCAATCTTATTTTCTGTTTATTGCGAACAAAATTTTATGGTTTAAAATATTTGGTTTATACAGAGGTATGTGGAGATATACCAGTGTTTGGGATATGATAAATGTTTTCAAATCAAATATCCTCGCTAGTTGTGTCTTGGTACTCGCCATCTCTATAATTTATGGATTTGAAGGAATATCTACAGATAATCCTGTTACCTTTGCTCCTAACAACACTAACCAAGATGTTAGCCACGATCCTTTAAATCCGGTGTGTCCTGTAACTAAAACTTTTTTATTTTTAAACTGTTTGTAAAAATTAGAGTAATTCATATTATTTAATTAAATTTTTTTAAAATAAACATAGCTTTATTTAAGAACTTTGTGAATAAGAAATATAATCTGACCACTCCTTGTACCAATTAGATTTTACATTAAAAAAGTTTCTTAAGTATTTTTTTCTTGAAGATTGCACGTCAGTACTTTCCCACCAAAGATTTATATTATCCCAATATTTATTAATATGAATTCTTGCTTCGTTAAAATCTTCGAAAGCAATTTTATTTTTTTTTAGTTCATCAAAAGTAGATAGGGCTGATTTTGAAAAAAAACAGTTTTCTTTTTTAATTATTAATATTGTGGGTGTATTAGAATTCATAGATTCTGAAAATACCGTTTGACCATAAGTTGTTATGATTAACTTAGAATTTAATATGGTTTTACTAAATTCACCGTTATCAATTTTAGCTTTACCAAATAATTCTGAAAATCTTTTTTCGGAATTGTAACCAAAATTTGTTTTTGTTCTAAATTTTACTTTTGACTGAATTTGTGGACTAAGTTTATTAACAAAATTAGTAACTTCATCAAAAAGATTTATTGTTTGTTCTAGTGTAGGCCCAGTTATAAACTTAATCGTATACCTTGGATATTCCCAGAACATAATGCTACAATTTTTTCCAGTTTTTAGATTTTTTATCCCAATAGTAGGTAAAGTGGGACTGAGATTAGAAAAAATATTCTTATTAACAGTATTGTCCCATTTAATTATTTTATCAGATATTTTTTCAAAAAAATTAAATCTTGGATCCATTTTGAAAGTTAATCCTCCACCATGAACTGAATAAATATATTTGGAGCCAAATTTTTTTGTTTCAGCAATATATATTTTAAAATTATCATCATAAATTATTGAATGCATAGAAAATATAGTTTTTTTTTTTGAGGCTAATGGCTGTATTTTTTTCTTTATAGTTTTAAAATTTTCAAGATATGACATTGGCATATCTTTATAAAGATTTGCTAATAAAAAACTTACAAACCTATCTTGGTTTTTTATTTGTGATAACAAATATTTTAATTCGGTCCTTTTCTTATCTTTTATAAATTTATTTTCTTTGATGTTAAAATCAAAAAAACTTGAATATTTAGATGGGATGAGTTTAAATTTTGTACAGATCTTGAGGTATTCTTTTTTATTTGGAAAATAAAAGCTAATAAAAATTATTTTATTAAATTTAAATGCAAAATTTGAAATTATTCTATCAACAGATACTGCTATTTTAGAAATTAAAGAAATTTTTTTATTTATAAAAAAATTTTCTTTTTTTCTTTTTTTTATATTTGTTTTTTTTACTAATGTAACGTCGTAAATTTTTAAGAAATTAAGTATTCTCAAATAAACTAGGTGATTCCATTCATCATTTTGACTATATTTTGAATAAGTTTTATGATTTTTTGGTATAAAATCTAAATCATTTAGTGAAATAAAATTTGAATGAAATTGTTTATTTTTATTATTTTCAAAAAATA
>CAYNKD010000116.1:0-1994 GCA_964397735.1 uncultured bacterium
GGACAGCACCTTCGTCCATGACGGTAACAAGGTCACCGACCTGGAACTTGTAGGAATCTGCTGCTGACACCGACACAACGACAACGCTCGTCCCTGTGTTCGAGTTAACTGCGTCCGCTGCTGCGGTAGGCAGCAACAGTTCCTCATCCATCCACTTGAAAGTGGTCTGATCAACGCTGGAACTGGCGAGCAACTGACGCCCATCAGTACCAATACCATTGATCATCGGGGAATCAACAGGTGAAATCATGTAGATGAGTTCATCCATGTTGATTTTGACACCGACAGCAAGGTCGTATGAGGTGACCGTACCGCCGTAGCCTACGATGGCCATTTTTTTACGCTCCTAAGTAGTTAAGTGGGTTGGTTTTTCTTCTCCCTCAACAACCTCTCGTACTTAGTGCGATTGTCGGCCCATTTCTTGACACCAATACGCTTACCTTCAGAGTCCAGGTATGGAACGAACGATCCGTCCCGCCTGTGCTCTCCCTTGATGCCTCGTTCCCAAACAGGGTTTGCTTCAGGTGGAGGCACCTTGTTCTTTATCGATGGTGTAGCCGCAGCCGTAGTTGCCGGCGATTGAAGAATCCGCTTTGCAGCATCCTCTCCGCACTCCACACAAACCGTGTCTGCGTCGTCACGCATACTCTGTACACGCTCGTAAAGAGCCATGCACTCAGAACATTCGTAAACGTATGTAGGCATTACGTCGAGGAAATAACCCTCTGATCCGGGTCTTTCCCACCAGCTGCTTCTAAGACTGTATGTACAAAGCGTGCAGCTGAATCTTCTGTGGGACGACCCGATGCGATCATCTCCTGGAACTCTCGATGACCTGCGTCGTATGGGTTTTCCGTCTGTGTGCCTACTGGAACAGAAGACTCGGCCAAAGCCTGTCGCTCTGTCGTGGCTTGTCTGTCTTCAGTCGGAACCGTTTCTGCAACCGATTCCGAACTCTCTGAAGGCTTGAACAAACCCAACTCGTCTGCCTCCTGCTTGATGGCTTCTGTATCCAATTCGCCATCGTAAGCTTTGAACAGCAATTGACCAGCCTTGGTTTCAGTATCGACTCCAGCTTTCAGAAACGCCATTTCACGTTTCAACGCATCATTTTCCTGGGCTGCCTTCCGACCTCGATCGGCTGCTTCGCGCAGTTCCTTGATGCCACCAGAATCATCCTGATGCCCTGTTACTTCTGCTTCCATGATCTCTCTCCTAAGCCTAATCGCACATAGCGGAGGACTATGTGGGGGGTGACTTGCGATATGTCCCCAAGTGTCACAACTTGAGCACGCCTACCACTTTTCTACACACCAGGAACGTGGGGAAACCTGATGGATGAAGCTCGCGTCTGGCCTAAGAAGCTCACAGACGGCCTGGGATTACTATACAGCAGAACGAAGGGCTTTTTCAAACATTCCACCAGTTACAAAAGCCAACACCATTGCTATCGACCCGGCAACAAGCGCAGTTTGGTATATGTCAGACATCGTTGTGCCATAGGTAGGGGACTTCGACAAGGCTTCAATGCCGAATGTTGTTGCACCACACAACATGGCGCGAGTCCACCTGTTTACACGCAACCCGGCTATTGCAATAACAGCTGCAACCGTGGCAGTAATACCGCCTGCTTTGAGAGCGTTCGCCCAATGATCTCCGGTAACAGCAGTCAGATCACCGTTAGTCATAGCAGTCAAACAACCAAGAAACGTACTTGTTAAGTGCGTTTGTGGTTGCGCTACCTTGAGCCTATTCGTAAAACTCTTCACACCACTTTTTACTACGACATGCTTCTTCGTTCAAATCAATACGACTTTCCAAGGAATCAATGCGTTCATGGATTTCATCAAACTCATCGACACCACTCTCTACAATATTCAGAAGCGATTCCATCTGGAGTTTGACACCCTCCAGGTCACCAACAACTATTTCCATTAGCGTGCTGGAAGCAAAGTTCCTGGTGTCTTCTACACGGGCAAGACGCATGTTCTCCA
>CAYNKD010000117.1:0-1966 GCA_964397735.1 uncultured bacterium
CATCTCCCAATAATACTTTCCGGTGTTGGGTGCAATACTAAATGTTCCACCAAAGTAACAATGACCACCCCAAGAACCACCAGTAGAAGTCCATCTCAAATTACCTTCAGTAGCCTTACCCCATAGAGCAGTAGTATCTCCTTGTCGAGGGAATGTTAATGGATTGACTGTACAAAAGTTATTAGAAGGACTATCTTCTACCATATCCGAAGCAGTCAAATTAGTCGGTGTGAAATAATTGTACTCGCCTGAATGGTCTGCACCAAGTCCACCTTCACTGAAATCTGATTGTATCAGTAGTAAGGTATTTGCATCCGCTGTGAATGGCGTTGTTGGTGCTGTAAAGTTACTTGAGTATCTTGCATTATCGGAGATACGGATTTGATCCATTTTGCCTTGAAAGGGGTCGCCAGCACTGTAAGTTGATCCTATATCTAACTGTCCATTTATAGTTAAGGTACTTGAGTCTGTACTTGTTCCAATGCTTGTTCCGTCTTTGTATAGCGTATATGTTGAGTCTGACCCATTGCCTACTTTAACGAGTGCAACATGATGCCAATCTGTGTCTGCAATTTCAGCGCCAGATACATCAACAATTAAAGAGCCGCTATCGTAGACTTGAAAAGAAACGCCGTTTCCGTGATAGTTCCTAAAACGCCAAAGCGTCGAACCACTTGATGACTGCGATAGAAAAGTTTCCTGATCGTCGTGAAGATCAAGTTTTGCCCAAAGTTCTACGGTAAAAGAATTGGAGTTAGAAGCGGCTATCTCAAAATCACTACTATTAGGAACGCTTAAGTAATCTCCTGTACCGTCAAAAGATATAATAGATTTATTCGTTGGTACTCCTTCACTATCATAAAAGATTGCATTAGTAGAAGCATCCCAGAAGTAAGTACCTTGGCCAACAGCTGTAGGTACACCATCCACCATATTTCCACCGCCGTCCATATGTAGCAGTAATGCTGTATCTACATCATCTTTGTAGGCTGTTGTAGATGGAGTAAAATTAGAAGTATAGCGTGCCGTTTTGGATATGCGGACTTCATCCACATAACCTTTCAAATCTCCAGGCCCAGCATATGAAATGTTACCACCTATCTCAACACCATTTTTACCATCCTCAATATCTTGACCATTGAAATTGGTTGATGCTGGAGATCGTAATGTTCCGTCTACAAATATTCTTGTTGTTCCACCACTATCTCTAGCAACAGCAACATGATGCCACTGACCAGCTGTAATGTGAGCACCACTACAATCTACACTCCCAACTGCTCCAGTACCATTGTAAAGATTCATTCTTACATCGCCTTGGTACATATCTATTGCCCAGTTTCCGTTATTGCCAGCAACATAGTAATTTGGAGAATGAACTAATGCTTGATGGCCTGTCACAACAGCAATATTACACCAAAACTCTATAGTAAACTGACCAGTTGTACTGAAATCAAACTGATTACTGGCCGGTACACTTAAATAATCTCCAGTGCCATCAAACGCACCCATACCAGTTCCAATCTTTGGTGCAACGTGTTTTATACCACCGCCAGCTGTAATGGTATGAGCACCAGAACTACTGTCTGTGAATGTGGTAGAACCCATAGCAGCATTACTATGAATTAATAATTTTGTATTAGCGTCCGATGTAAATTCTGCTGTGGGTGGAGTAAAATTAGCAATATATCGAGCCGAATTGGATACACGGATTTCGTCCATATAACCTTTCGTATACCTACCAGTTCCTGTATCGGTGCCGTTCCATCCATAACGACCAATCCAAAGACCTTGTGTATGATTAGGAAGAGATGCCGGCATAGTCAATGTGTATGAATCAGTTGTACCACTACTACCAGATTTAACAAGTTGAGCGACACCATCAATATAACACTTTAATCCTGTACCAATTTTAACGAAAGCCAAGTGCGCCCATGTGTTAAGAGGAAGCTGACCAAAATTGCCATAA
>CAYNKD010000118.1:0-1938 GCA_964397735.1 uncultured bacterium
TCGACGAAACCGATTCCGGGCTGGACATCGACGCGGTCAAGATCGTCGCGAAAGGCATCGCGCAATTCCGCAACGACAACAATGCTGTCGTTATGGTGACGCACTATCAGCGCCTGCTCGATTACATCGAACCCGACTTTATACACGTGCTTTCCGACGGTAAAATCGTCCGTTCCGGCACCAAGGAGTTGGCGCTGGAGTTGGAAGAACACGGCTACGACTGGCTCAAGAACGGCGATTCGCAAAACTGACAATTGACGATGGATTTTACCGAGCAACATCCGGCATTTCTCAAGACCGCAGGCGGTCCCGACTGGCTTTGCGAACTTCGCAATACAGGCATTGCACGGTTCACTGAGCTTGGCTTTCCAACGGGCCGCGATGAGAATTGGCGCTTCACCGATGTCTCCCCCATTCGCCAGACCGCCTTCACCCCGGCAGTTCCGGGCGCCTGCGATGTCACCGCGCTACTGCAAGACAGCGGCTGCGACGATTGGCCCGGGCATCGCCTGGTCTTTGTGGACGGCATTTTCATGCCGGACCAGTCGGACGTCGGCGCGTTGCCAGCCGGCGTATGCCTCGGCGGGCTCGCAGACATCCTCGCGGCGACGCCGGAGGCTTTGCAGCCGCACCTGGGCATGGGTGCGGCAGTCAACGGCAATTCGTTCACGGCCCTGAACACCGGGTACATCCGGGACGGTGCCGCGATTCTCGTGCCTGACAACATCGATGACAGTATCACCGTAAACGTCTGGTATGTCTCGACCGGTACGACAGCCAATGCCGTAACACAGCCGCGCACACTCATTGTCGTTGGTGACAATAGCAATTTAACCATTACCGAAAATTACCTCGGCACGGGCGACGCCTGCTACTTCACCAATGCGGTGACCGAAGTCATGCTGGCCGAGAACGCCGTCATCGACCATACGAAAATGCAGCTTGAAAGCGAGACGGCGTATCACATTGCAGACATGCATGTACATGCAGCCCGCAACAGCCGTTTCAAATCGCACGCGATCACGGCCGGCGGTGAGATCACGCGCAACACAATCAACGCACAGCTCGATGACGAAAACATCGAGTGCACGCTCAACGGCCTCTACCTCGGTCACGGCCGGCAGCTCATCGACACCCACACCTGCATCGAGCACGCTCACCCGAACTGCAACAGCTATGAGATCTACAAGGGCATCCTCGACGACAAGGCCCGCGGGGTTTTCAACGGTAGAATCCATGTCTGGCAAGGCGCCCAGAAAACCGATGCGCTCCAGACCAACCGGGCACTCCTGCTTTCCGACGACGCCCGCGTCAACACCAAGCCCGAGTTGGAAATCTACGCCGATGATGTGCGCTGCACCCACGGCGCGACAATCGGACAACTCGACGAGGCCGGCCTGTTTTACCTGCGCGCGCGCGGCATCGACACCGAGACCGCACGCGGCATCCTGACCTACGCTTTCGCCTGCGAAGCAGTGACCGACATCGAATCGAAACCCGTCCGCGACACTATCGAGCGATTCCTCATCCAGCGCTACCGGCAACTCCAATGAACGCACCAGCCAGCACACAGACAACGCCCGCAACCGAACTCGCCGCCATCCGCGAGCAGTTCCCGACGCTGGAGCAGACCGTCCATGGCAAGCCGCTGGTGTATCTCGACAATGCAGCCACCTCACAAAAGCCGTGGTGCGTCATCAACGCGATAGCGGCCTACTACGAGCATGACAACAGCAATGTGCACCGCGGCGTTCACGAGCTCAGCCAGCGTGCCACCGCCGCCTGCGAGACCGTGCGTGACAAGGTGCGTGCTTTTATCAATGCTGAGGAGTCCGCAGAAATCCTTTTCACCAGCGGCGCGACCGAAGCTATCAACCTGGTGGCAAGCAGCTACGGCGCCCACGCCGTCGGCAGCGGTGATGAGATCATCATTTCGAC
>CAYNKD010000119.1:0-1931 GCA_964397735.1 uncultured bacterium
ATTAATAATGATTTAATAAAAAATGGGCCTGCATTTCCTACTTCAAGTGTAGAAATAGAAAAAAAAATTTTTAAAAAAATAAATTTTTTTAATGAGAATAAAAATTTAATTGCCTGGGAAGATTATGATGCTTGGATAAGGTTATCCAAAGTATCTAATGATTTTTATGAAATTGAAAAAACACTAGGTTTTTTTTGGATTGATAAAACAAATACGTTAAATCCTAAAAGACAAATTAAAAATATTTTTTCTTTTAAAAAAAAATATTTAGACAAAAGCTTTCTTAAGCTTACAGAATGGTGTAATTATTCATTAATGAGATCCTATTTAAAAGAAAAAAACTTTGATAAATCTTTAAAATTTTTAAAAAATCTTAAAATTGAAAAATATAATTTAACCAATAAAGTAAAAATATTATTTTTTTATATATTAATTAAATTTAGATTTTCGATTTAATTTAAAAATATTTTAAATGTTAATAAGAATAATACTAATAATTATTTTATCTTTAAGTAGCTCGTTTGCATCAAATTTAGAAGAATGTGAATGGGATAATAAAGAAGGTGTTCCTTGTGTCACAATACGAATTCCTGTTAATGGTAATATAGTACAAACAAAAATCTCACCAACTAAAACAATAACAAAAAAACAAATAGAAAAAAATAATATCGTTGATATTGCGGGTGCGTTAAAATTTATTAATAATGTTTCTGTTAAACAATCTGGACCTACAGGACAACAAACTTCTGCTTTTTTAAGAGGAACTAATTCTAATCACACACTGGTTTTATTAAATGGTATTTCTATTAACGATCAAAGCACAACAAATGGTTTATATGATTTTGGACAAGACTTTACTAGCAATTTACAAAGAATAGAAGTTTATAAAGGTTCAGCCAGTGCTCATTGGGGCGCAGATGCAATAGGAGGAGCAGTAAATCTAGTCACTGACATAGACTGGCAAAATAAAATTATTGTGGGTGGTGCCAATGGAACAAAGTCAATAGAAGGAAATTTTGTTAAAGAAATGAATGGTTGGCAAATAGGAGTAAGTGGAGGTCTACATGAAAGTAAAACCGAATCTGCTCTTAAAGGTGGTACAGATGAAGATGGCGCTGAAAATAAATCTATTGCAATTGTAATTAAAAAATTATTTACAGATAAATTACAATTTCGTACAAACTTTTTTACAAGAAATACGTATGCTGATTTAGATGGGCATTCACTTGCATTACAAAATGGGTACGATTCAGATAATAGTTTATATGCAATACAAACTGGATTTGATTATAATACAAAAAATACTAAAAATTATATAACACTACACACTCACTCATACAATAGAGAGTATATTAGCCCTAGTGAATTTGACACTTATAATTCAGATGCTTACACAATAAGATCGGAACATAAAAAAATTATCTCTGAAAAATTTACTTATGGTTTAGGTTTTGAATATAAAATTGACGAAGCAACATTTGCAAACGAAGGTTCATACAATAGCTCATTAGATGGTGATTATTCTAATACAGGATATTTTGCAAATATGAGTTATTTAATAACTACTGATTTGTTTACCACATTACACTATAGAACAGATTCAAATAATATCATTGGCGATAACGGTAGTTATAAATTAGGATTTTTAAAAGAAAATTTACTAACTAATTTAAATTTCAAATTAAGCCACAGCACAGGATTTAAAAATCCAAGTCTTTATGAACTATTTGGTGCTGATAATTACGGGTATGTAGGGAATAAAAACTTAAATGCAGAAAAAAGTGAAACTAATGAAATAGGTTTTGATTATAAAGGTTTTAGTTTAAATTTATTTGAAACTAACATAATAAACCCAATTACATACAGTTATCCAACATACATTAATAGTAATGGCACATTAAAACAAAATGGTATTGAGCTTGGTTGGAATT
>CAYNKD010000120.1:0-1918 GCA_964397735.1 uncultured bacterium
TGTGGGCTTCTGAAAAACAAAGAGAAGAATGTCCTTTAAGCGATTTATGGATATCGGTTAAATGCGGCGAATCTGATACCACGTCAGGTCTTGCTTCAAATCCAACAGTTGGAAACCTTATGGATAAATTAGAACCACTCGGGGTTCATTTATGTTTTGGTGAAACTTCCGAACTAACAGGCGCTGAAACTGTTTGTGCTAAAAGAGGAGCCACACCCGAAGCCTCAAAAAAATTCATGAAAACTTGGAGTGCTTATAATGATTTCATTCTTAAAGAAGCTACTAACGATCTTTCAGAAAGCCAACCTACTGCTGGAAATATAGCTGGAGGTCTTACAACTATTGAGGAAAAAGCTTTCGGGAATTTTCAAAAAATTGGATCTTGTAAATTTATTGATGTGTTAGAACCAGCTGAAACACCAACTAAAGGTAAGGGTTTATATTTTATGGATACTTCTTCTGCTGCCGCAGAATGTGTTACGCTTCAAGCTGCTGCAGGTTTTAATATCCATTTATTTCCAACTGGACAAGGTAATATAGTTGGAAATCCAATTGAACCGGTTATAAAATTAACAGCTAACCCATTAACAGTAAAATCTATGGGAGAGCATATAGACTGCGATGTGTCAAAAATTCTTTCAAGAGAAATGAATCTTTCTGAAGCAGGTGATGAATTAATAAAATCAACTATTAGAGTAGCTAATGGGAGATTAACTTGCGCTGAAGCTTTGGGTCATAAAGAGTTTGTGATGACCAAACTCTACAGAAGTGCCTAAGAAAAATTTAAATTATTTGTTAGTACTGTTAAAAACGTAATAAGCTACTGATTCTATTTCTTCTTTAGAAAGCACATCTTCAAATGAAGGCATTACTCCAATACCATTAGTAACGCTCAAAATGATTTGTCCTATTTGTGGTTTAAGAACATCAAGACTAGGCCCGATTTGTCCATTAGATCCTGCTGCTGCTAAAGTATGGCAAACCCCACACTGAGCTTTATTATTATAAACTTCTAAACCTAAAACCATCTTTTCGTCTGCATTGCCTGATGTTTTAAAAATTATTATTATTAAAATTAAAAATATTTTTTTAAATAATATTTTAATCATTAGTACATTGCAGGTTTATTAAGTCTATCAGCTTTCCATTGGCTTAATTTTTTTCTTATAAAAGATGCAGCTACTCCAGCTACTAATGCTAAAAATATTGAAGAAGCTCCATAAACAATTGGATATTTTTCAGAAATTGTAAAAATTGTATTCCCAAATTCACTTATTTCAACAATTTTATCTGTTGGAATTTTAATAGCTGGAACTCCTTTTCCGTTTCTAAAAAAAGTGTCATATGCCATTAAAACTCCTACGGAAAGCATAAGCAAAGCTAGTAAAGTTTTTAATTCAGACCCTTGAAGTTTTTGTCCAGCTTTTTGACCAGTTTGCACTCCCAATATAGAACCAGCAATAAGTATTAATACAAGAACTAAGTCAATTGTATTATATGCAAAGGCATGTGACACAACAACAAAACCTGTGACAAATATTGTAACGAATAGTGAAGTTCCGGGTACCAATTTTGTTGGCATTCCAATTAAATATATCATAGCAGGAACCATTAAGAATGCTCCTCCAACACCCATAATTGCTGCTACAAAACCAACAAGAATACCTAATATAATTGGAACCAAAGCGCTTTCATATACTTTAGAAGTTTTGAATCTCATTCTAAATGGTAATCCGTGTATCCAATAATGAGTATGTAATTTTTTTTTAATAATAACTTTTTTTTTTATTCTATCAATTTCCATAATGCCGTCTCTAAGCATAAAACTTCCTATGATAGCGAGAACATACATATAGGCCAATGTTATAACTAAATCTATTTTATCTATGCCTTTAAAATATCCAAAAGTTAACATTCC
>CAYNKD010000121.1:0-1880 GCA_964397735.1 uncultured bacterium
CGAGAGGTCGGGCGTGCGCATCACGCGGAGCGGGTCGGCGTCGCGCGCGTCGCCTGGTTGGACTTGCGGGTACGGGCCGAATTTGATGGACGCCGCTGGTCGGTGCCCGCGCGGATCTACGCTCGGCCGCTCGAGTTGTACCCCGGTTACCGGTTACGTGCGGAAGAACTCGAGTACGAACTGCGTTTGGCCGGTTATCTATCCAAGTCGAATGCGAACCGGGCCGGTACCTACCATCGCGACGGTCAGAGTTTCTTAGTTCGTACCCGTGGATTTGATTTTTCGGATGGACCGGAACGGGCCACCCATTTTCGCGTCAAATTGATCGACGGCACGGTGAGCGGCCTGAAACACAATGGCAGCGACTTGCCTATCGTTCGAATCGATCCGGCTTTGATCGCTAAGATTTTTCCGAATCATCGAGAAGACCGGGTGCTCGTACGGCTCGAATCGGTGCCACCTGAGCTTGTTGGCGGGCTCGTTGCTGTCGAGGACCGTCAATTTTTTGAACACCACGGCATTTCGTTTCGGGGTATTGCCCGAGCGGTTTGGACAAATGTGCGAGCGGGTAAAGCCGTTCAGGGCGGCAGCACACTCACGCAGCAGTTAGCCAAGAATTTTTTTCTCACTAACGAGCGCTCGTTGGACCGTAAGTTTCGCGAGGTGTTGATCGCGGCAATTCTCGAAGCACGTTATTCGAAGCCGGAGCTCCTGGAAGCTTACTTGAACGAAGTCTTTCTCGGTCAGGCTGGCGGACGCGCCATACACGGGTTCGGTCTTAGCAGCGAATTCTACTTCAGCCGGCCTTTGGCGGAACTCGAGCTTCCGGAGATTGCACTGCTCATTGCGCTCGTTCGCGGCGCTTCGTACTACAATCCCCGCCGCCATCCGCAGCGCGCACTCGCGAGACGCAATATAGTGCTATCGGCGATGGCGGAAGAGGGCGTCGTCGACGCCGCGACGGCGCAAGCCGCAATGCAGGCCCCTCTCGGCGTGGCGGAGACGCTGCCGCGCGCGACCACCGCGTATCCGGCGTTCGTTGATTTGGTTCGCAGACAGCTGCATCAGGACTATCACGAGGAGGATTTGCGCTCGGAGGGGTTGCGTATTTTCACAACCCTTGATCCAATCCTGCAACGTGCCAGTGAGCGTGCGTTGGGGGCTGGTCTGGAACGTCTCGAAAGTGAAAAATCGCTCGCGCCGCGGACGCTCCAGGGCGCCGTTGTTGTAACGAACTCGACAACCGGTGAAGTACTCGCGATGACAGGTGACCGTGTGCCGGACCGAACTGGATTTAACCGGGCTCTGGATGCGCGGCGGCCAGTTGGCTCAGTCGTTAAACCGGCGGTCTATCTGGCGGCGCTGGAGAATCCCGATGAGTACCAGTTGTCCACGCTGGTGAGTGACGCGCCCGTTGGCGTGGAAAACGAGAAGGGCGAGATCTGGTCGCCGGAGAACTATGACCGGATCAGTCATGGGCAGATTCCGCTATACCGGGCGCTGGCGAACTCGTACAACCAGGCAACCGTGCGGCTTGGGATGACCGTTGGACTGAAGAAGGTGATCGGCGTCATTCAGCGCTTAGGTGTTGAACGCGAGATCACCGCGTACCCATCCATTTTGCTGGGCTCCATTTCGCTGTCACCCTTCGAGGTCAGTCGGATGTACCAGATCCTGGCTGGGGGCGGCTTTGACACACCGCAGCGCAGCATTCGTGAAGTCACTGGACCGCACGGTGAGAAGTTGAGGCGGTATGGATTGGCCGTAAAGCCGGTGGTTGCCGCTGGCCCTGTGTATCTAGTTAACACGGCGTTGGTGGAGGCTATGCGGACCGGTACTGGGCGCGGATTAGCGCGGCGATTTCCGGGACTCCCCAGTGT
>CAYNKD010000122.1:0-1813 GCA_964397735.1 uncultured bacterium
CAAAGCCATGACACAACATTCGCACAAATTACTGCAGATGAGCTTGGTGTTCCTATGGAAAATATTGATATTGTTCATGGGGATACAGACAAAGGAACTTTTGGAATGGGGACATATGGATCACGATCATTAGCTGTTGGAGGAATAGCAATAGTTAATGCATGCAAAAAAATCGTTGCTAAAGGAAAAAGAATTGCAGCAAAAATGTTAGAGGCTAGTGAAAATGAAGTTGAATTTAAAGATGGTGAATTTGTTGTTGCTAAATCAAATAAGAAAAAAACGATCGGAGAAATTGCGTTTGCAAGTTATTTACCTGGTGTAAGGGATGAAGTTAAGTCACCACTACCTGAGGGAGATGAACCAGGTTTAGTAGAATCTTCATTTTTCGATCCAGCAAATTTTTCATTCCCTGCAGGTTCGCATATTGCAGAAGTAGAAATTGATCCTGAAACTGGTGAAGTTAAATTAGATAAATATACTGCAGTAGATGATTTTGGCACAATTGTTAATCCAACTATTGTTGAGGGACAAGTACATGGTGGAATTGCTCAAGGAGTGGGGCAAGCTTTAACTGAGAACGCGGAATATGATAAAACTGGACAACTTATTACCGCTTCTTACATGGATTATACAATGCCAAGAGCTGATAACTTTCCAGAATTTCAATTAGGATTTACTTGCACGAAAGCGACAACAAATCCTTTAGGTGTAAAAGGTTGTGGTGAAGCAGGTGCTATAGCAGCTCCACCAACAGTAATGAATGCTGTTATTAATGCTTTAGATGGACAAGAAATACAAATGCCAGCTACAGCTGAAAAAGTTTGGGAAGCTTGCAATAATTTAAAAAAAGCAAAATCTGAAGCAGCATAAGGAGGATTATGAAAACATTTAATTATCATTCAGCAAAAGATGTAAAAGAAGCATCGAAACTAGCATCTTCTAATTCTGTATTTCTAGCTGGAGGAATGACAACTATACCTTCTATGAAATTAGGATTAGCTTCTTACAAAGATATAATTGATATTAAGAAAATATCCAAATTATCTGGTATTAAAGTCAGTGGGAAAACGATTAAGATTGGAGCAACGACAAGACATGTTGAAGTTGCCAATTCAAGAGATGTAAAAAAAGCAATACCCTCACTAGCGGCATTAGCAGAAGGAATTGGTGATCCTCAAGTAAGAAACAGAGGAACTATTGGTGGATCGATTGCAAATAATGATCCAGCAGCCGACTATCCATCTGCCTGTATTGCTTTGAATGCAATAATTCATACAAATAATAGAAAAATTGATGCTGAAAATTTTTTTAAAGGAATGTTTGAAACATCTCTTAAAAAAACAGAAATAATTGAATTGGTTGAATTTGAAATTCCACAAAAATCAAGTTATCAAAAGTTTGCAAATCCAGCATCGCGGTATGCGATTGTAGGAGTGTATGTTGCTAAGCATAAAACAGGAATAAATGTTGCAGTAACTGGAGCAAAATCATGTGTGTATAATGATAAAGATTTAGCAAGCGCATTGTCAAAAAACTTTTCATCATCTATCGTCGAAAATGTAAAAATTTCTTCATCGGGAATGAATTCCGATATTCATGCATCTTCAGAATATAGAGCAAATATGGTCAAAGTTTTTGCTAAAAAAGCTGTTGAAGCTTGCTAATTAATTTTTTCAGTATTACCTTTACTTCTAATGAAAAATTCATTTGATGAAAAAATTTTAGATGAAGCAAATGATTGGATAAAAGCTAATCAAAAAGTAGTACTTGCAACTGTTATTCAAACTTGGGGATCCTCTCCAAGACCAACAGG
>CAYNKD010000123.1:0-1812 GCA_964397735.1 uncultured bacterium
ATGCTTGTATTTTTGGCATGGTTGGTCAAACTGATAGTAATGCTTATTATTGTGCAAGGCATATTGCATTAAATTCAGGGATTCCCATAGAAAAGCCCGCACTTACAGTTAATCGATTGTGTGGTTCAGGCGCTGAATCTATTGTTCAGGGTGCATATCTTTTAGAGAGAGGAGATGCTGATGTTGTCTTGGTTGGTGGAACTGAGTCAATGAGCAGAGCATTTCACTACACTCATGGAATCAGGTCTGGACAAAAGTGGGGATCACTTGAATTGAGAGATTTCCTATGGGACAGCCTGACTGACGATTATTGCAAATTGCCGATGGCTATAACTGCAGAAAATCTTGCAGAAGATTTTTCAATATCAAGACAGGAGTGTGAAGAATTTGCTGTTTTAACGCAGGAGAGGTATCAAAGCGCTTTGAAAAAGGGCTATTTCAAAGATGAGATAGAAGCTATAGAGGTTGGAAAGGGGAAACGTGCTAAGCTAATTGAAAATGACGAGCATCCAAAAGCAAATACAAATTTAGATTCTTTGTCTAAATTGAGATCCGTTTTTAAGGAAAATGGTACTGTTACCGCTGGAACTGCAAGTGGGGTTGTGGATGGTGCTTGTGCTCTTGTGATGATGAGAGAAGAGGAAGCCAAGAAAAGAAATCTAAACATCATGGGAAGTCTTGTTTCCTGGGGCCATGCTGGAGTCAGCCCTGACAGGATGGGCTATGGGCCTGTTCCAAGTAGTGAAAAGGCATTTGACGTTGCAGGATGTACTGTCAAGGATTTAAAAAGAGTAGAAATAAATGAAGCATTTGTTCCACAGTATCTTGCAGTAGAAAAAGGGTTGAAATTAAATAGAGATATAACCAATTCTTGGGGTGGTGCAACTGCTATCGGACATCCTTTAGGCGCGACAGGTTCAAGATTGACTTTGACCTGCTTAAGGCAATTGAAAATGATGGATGGTGGAGGTTTAGGCCTTGTTTCAATGTGTATTGGAGGAGGCCAGGGAATTTCTTTGATTATTGAGGTTTGATGAGATTAAAGTTTTTAACTTTCTTTGTTTTTTTATTTTTTTCTGGTTGTGACATGTTCCTTAGGTCTTCAAAAACAACCGAGAACCTAACGGTATTTACTGACATTTTAGAGACAGTTGAAGCCAAGATATTTTTTACCAAAGACCTTAAAGGTTTTATTGACATATGCGGCTGTTCAGAAGACATGGCTGGCGGCTTGCCCAGGATAGCTTCTCTAAAGAATAAGTATGAAAATTCAATATGGATCGATCTTGGAAACTGGGCTCATGAAGAAAGCCATAATGATCCTGTTCCTGAAGTGACAGAAGAGATAATCTATAAGTTTTTTCATGATTATATGGATTACGAAATTGTTATAGGTGAATTCATAAACAATGATAAAAATGAAGTAAAAACAAAAGATGTAAGTTTTGGTTCTGAGAATAACCAAAATGAAGCAAAATTTACATACCTTCCAGATCAGGATGATTTTTGCTTGGATTATGAAGGAGCTTTTAAGAGGTTGGAGGATTTTTTTGTCGTCAGTGAGGATATTCACGTTGTAATTAGTAATTGCTCAATTGAAGCGAATCGCTTGATTGCAGAATATATTTATGAAGAAAGTGAGTATTTGGGTTTTTTTTCTACTTATTTGATTGCAGAATCTAATGAGGATAGAGGAAATCTTTCAAAAGTTTGGGCTCCACCAATCCTTCCTTTTGGACAGGAGGTTGGAGCATTGAGTTTGCCATCTATGGATTTTGAAAGAATTTATATGGGTTCAAAATGGAAAGATGA
>CAYNKD010000124.1:0-1800 GCA_964397735.1 uncultured bacterium
ATGAGTTACTAAGCCTATCGTTCTTGAGAATTCGGATACATGAGGAAAGCTATCAATTTCTTTCGGGTTTTGTGCACCGAGATCAACAATTATCAAATCCCATTTCTTTTCTTCCATCTTTTTTGCAACATTTTTTGGTTTAACATGCTCAACTTCATGTCCTGTTGCAACAAGGGATACTTTTATGTGTTCCCCTAATAGCAAGTTTGGGATGCTCAAGAGTACATCTTCGTTTATCTTCAAGAGTCAAGCTCCTTGTTTGTGAAAATTGGTATCTTTTTCCATAAAATTTTCAATATAGAAAAACCTATCAAGCCAAGGACAAAGAAAGTTAAAGCACTTGCATCATTGTAAGAAGTTTCAGAAATTAAGGAGTTTTCAAAAAGATTATTTTTTGCAATGATTACGGATATCGTATTTATAAGGAAATGGATTAATACGCTGTACCATATTGTTCCTGTCCTGATAGTCAATAATGCAAAGAGTATCCCAAGAACAAATGTGAATAGGAATCTTGCGGGGTGCATGTGCATCAAAGCAAAAAGAAGCGAACTGAAAAGAATTGCTTTTTTTGTTCCAAACTTTTTAAATCCATGCAATATAAAACCCCTGAAAACAAGTTCTTCAGTTATCCCTGGCATTACCCCAACAACAAAAATGAGGACAATCATGGAATTCTCATCTAGAAGTTTTGTAAACATCTCCTCCATCAATGGGGAAGATGGCCAGAGCGACTCCCCTAGATACCCAAAAGGTAGCCCAAGCAGCCATGCACCTAGTCCAAAAAGTAAAAGATAGAAGCCAAATTTAAAGTTCTTTGGAAATATATAGTCTTTTTTAAGTCCAAGAAGCTTGTTTATAAAATGAGGAAGTATCAACAATGCCCCAGCTTGAGCTACAAATGTCCCCGCTAGAAGGGATTGCCCATCAGACATTCCTTTAAAGAGGGATCCTGTAGCGCTTAAGAGAACAAATACTATAAATATAAAAACAAAAGACATTATTGTCTCTGAGGTTGAAGCATAGCGATTTCCCTCTCTGCCTGTTTTCCACCATTGTTTCCAGTTGATTCCTCCCATACCTAGTATTGTATTTTCAGATTTGAATTGAGAGGCCGATGCCCCCAATAAACCAAACCCTATTGCAGTTGTCCATAAAACAGAAACCCAAGAAGTAATGCTTCCGGAGGATGTTAACCATGATTTTAACGATATTCCTGCGCCAATTCCTGGAACCCAATTTAACCAGTTCGATATGTTGTCTCCGCTTAAGCTTACAAATGCGAATATCATGAAAACCAAAACGAACGTATGGAGATAGCTGCTGGCCTCTTTTGTCGACCTTGAAGATGATGCTATAAAGATAAGTGCTCCACTGAAGAAGATAATCATTGGAATCGATCCAAGAACGGTTATAAGAAAGTGGGAAAAGAAATTTGCACTTTCCCCACCCATGAAGTGAATAGAGGTCATGAGTAGCGCTACATTCAAAGCTATTGCAAAAAATGCAAGCAGCCCTATTACAAGAAATTTTCCAAAAACAATTTCCTTTGCCTTTATCGGAAGTGCAAGTAGGCTTTCTGCTGTACCTCTTTCTTTTTCTCCTGTCATTGAATCTATTGCGGGATGTGCAAGAAGATTCATTACCATCAGTAAGACTACAAGTGGTAAAAATCGAGCTAGTTCAAATCCTGAAACTTTTTCTTTTGGGGCAATATTGATTGCTGTTACCAGTGGAGGATTTAGGATTTCTTCTGAAATTTGATTTTCCTCTAATGTTTTTTTTGCTTTTTCTAATTTC
>CAYNKD010000125.1:0-1795 GCA_964397735.1 uncultured bacterium
GTGCATTTCCTGCTAGTTTATGAGCAGGATTAGTATCAACAAATTCTCTTAGCGCTAACTCTGCAGTTTCATAATCTCCTACTTTAATAAAACTTACAGCAAACTCATATTGTTCTTCTGGATTCTTATTTGGTAAAATTTTTTGAGCTCTTGAAGCTGTCTCTGTAACAACAGTTCCAACAGTTTCGATTGATTGTGTTCTTTGAATTTGCTCCATAGCAGCTATGTCAGAATCTGATACTCCGCCTAAATCTTTTTGCTCATCGCTACCTGGTAATTTTTTATTTTCATTTTCAGAAATATTATTATTTAAACCTGATTTTTCTATATCTTGAAAACGCATTTGGTTATCAGTCTGAACTTTTGTAATTCTATTAGATAATTTATCTAATTTAAAATTAATCTCTTCAAAATTATTTGTTAATATTTTGAATTGTTCTTCTAGCTCAGATAATTTTAACAAATGTTTTGTCAATATATCACTATCTTCACTTGAAAGTTCTCTACTTGATAAATCTCTTATATTAGAAGTATTGTTTATATCTTGGCTATAAACTGCCTTTTCTAAAGTTTTAATATCTTCTTGAATTTGTTGAAGTATTATTTCTATTTCATCTGAATAAACTTTTGAAAAACAAAAGTTAGTTAGAAAAATAATTATTAATACTTTAGTCGTCAAAGTAAAAAATTTATTCATTAATTTTTAATTTCTTATTAAAAAATAGGGCAAAAAAAAGACCTACAAATTAAGTTTGTAGGCCTTTTTTAAAATTTATTGATAACTAATTAGCTTTAATAGTTACAGATCTTCTGTTTTGTGACCAAGCTAATGGGCTAGAACCAGAATTAACTGGTCTTTCTTTTCCATAGCTTATTACTGATAATCTATTTCCAGAAATACCATATGTCATAAGATAATCTTTAACTGCGTTTGCTCTTCTTTCTCCTAGAGCTAAGTTATACTCTCTTGTACCTCTTTCGTCAGCATGTCCCTCAATTGTAAAATTAAGTTTGCTTCCTTTTTTTCTCATGTAAGCTGCTTGTGCACGAAGTACATCTCTTGAGGCAGTTGTTAATGTCGATTTATTAGTTGCAAAAAATACTCTATCTCTAACACCTGTAGCTAAATATTCTACAGTGTCAGATCCTGTATAAACATCTCCTTGCATCTTTCCAGATTGTTTTTTAGTTGTAGCACAACCAGTCAGTACTAGTCCGGCTAAAAAAATAACTAAAAATTTTTTCAAATCTATTTTAAAATTCATTAATTGCTCCCTATTAATTTTTAATTGCTATGTTTTGTTAATTCTCAATACAATATTTCAAACAAACGTTCAAGTTGCAAGTCAAATATTTACTATAAAAAAGGCCTACTTTGATAACAAAGAGGACCATGATGGGTCAGATCCATCAGTTTCGGTCTCAATAAGTCTTTCGTTATATCCCGTTAGGTCGATTGACCAAAGTTTTGCTGAAAATCCTTTTCCCTCAGAATCAGACTTTGTCTCTCGATAAAAAATTAAAACTCTTCCATTTGGTGACCAGGAGGGAGCCTCTTGGTAAAAATTTTCTGTTAATAATCTTTCACCACTTCCATCGGGTCTCATAACACCAATATAAAATCTCCCTTTATGCACTCTTGTAAAAGCAATAAGATCTCCTCTTGGAGACCAAACTGGGGTTCCGTATAAACCTTTACCAAAAGTTATTCTTTTTACATTTGAACCATCGCTTCTCATTACATAAATTTGTTGCAAACCACTTCTGTCAGAATTAAAGCAAATATATTTTCCAT
>CAYNKD010000126.1:0-1785 GCA_964397735.1 uncultured bacterium
AGTGGAGCAGTTAAATTGTTGAACTCCTGTGGTAGAGTTATATGAATTGGATGAAACTTTTCCTGTTGGAGCAACAATATAAACATACTGCCCAGGAACACTTTTAGGGTCTCCTGCTGTTTTTGCAATAGAAACTTCATCTTTGGCAGGAATACCAGTAGTTCTATAAAGACCAAATGCGGTTGTTCCAATACCAGTAACCTGAACAACGGCACCATCAGTTGCAGAAAGACTACTAGCAGATAATCCTCTTTGAGCAACGGTGATTGTTGCATTAGCAGATCCACCAATTACTAAGGTATCAAAGTATAATGTGGCACCAGATAGATAACCGGAACCAGGTGATTGAATATCCATGCTGACAACAGCACCACCAGATACACCGACGATGGCAGTGGCACCATTCCAACTGGATAATCCAACCTCATTAAAGAGTTTTACATTATAGTGTGTGCCATTTGTATGACCAGAACCACCAGTAATTGCACCCTCATGAGTCACAATTCCCGATAAACCATGATTTCTGGTGAATGTTAGTGTGGCAATACCTGCAACAACACTCAAATCTGACTCGGTAGATACTTCTAGATTCTTTCTAAACTTCTTATTAAACGAGTCAGTGGATTCTTTTGTGATACTCTTCTTGAGATCATTAGTTTGAACTTCTCCAAGTGGTGCTCTCAGTGCAAATGACTTAGCAGATTGTGGATTATCATTGACATTATCTCTATCTAACTGAGGATAGAGGTCAACAACATTTTGATTATATTCATAATTTGTAAATTCTGACGGAACACTAAGGTTTGCATTTAGTGCATACAGATGATAGATTCCATCCTGAACATCTTGAATATAGTCAGTAATTTTTTCATTTCTATAAACGAAAAGATTATTCTGTAAATCATTTACCTCATATCTCGGTAGAGATGTTGTTCTATTAGTTAAATCATTTGTCAATGCAGGTCCAAGAGATGCACCTGTTTCATAGGTGAACTCCATATCATTAGGAATTGATACAACGGTAAATGTTCCGTTATATCCACTATTAGCAGTGCCAACAGTATTGGATGTATCTTGTATATTCTTGGTAATGATTACATCACCAACAGATACGTTATGTGGCAGTTCAGATCTAACAGTTACTGTTCCGCCAGAGAATGTGCAACTACCAATAAATCTTGAATTTTTGTTGAAATCATAATCATCTATTGTAATAGATGAAAGAGATGCATCCGCATCAGTTCTTAGTCCAGTTGTGCTAGATTCTTGAAGAATAAATCCACTCTCTGGATTCTTTCCATTAGAAACTTCTTTTGGAACTACAACTCTAAGTTTGTAAATCTTTTCATCAAGACTTCTAGTATCTGATATTCTCTTTAAGAATGAAACTTCTGTTCTTGCATCTAAACCATTGTTAGTTTGAACACCAACTTGAGTCAGAGCATTATAAATGTCACTGCCTGCATTAGTGTTAATATACCACTGACCTTGTGTAGAGTCATACTGAACCGGATGACCCGTATCCCCTGCATCTTTATCAGATACTCTACTCAAAATTACAAGGTTTGTTCCACCATAAACTGTAATTGGAGTTCCATTAGCAGATGCCGCAAATGAAGATGCCAGTTTAATGTTGTTATTATCTCCACTATCAATTACAAAGTAAGTTCTTTCTGGGGAAAGGTTTTCTGGCAAATCGGCATCATCACTCTTAATGATAATTTTCTCGCCGGTTGCTAAATTATGAGCACCAATTGCAAACTGATTTGATGTTGGACCTGATAC
>CAYNKD010000127.1:0-1779 GCA_964397735.1 uncultured bacterium
GCTCGGGTTCAGGACAACCCCATTCATCACTCCCGTCTTCACAGTTATTCTCACCATCACATATTTCCTCCGGGGGGACGCAATCGGAATCATCGACACATAAAAACTCACCCATATCAAGGTCACATTCCGGCTCCAGCGGGGCGCCCTCGCCTTCGCCTAGGTCGGTGTCGTCACCTCCTTCACCCTCGCCTTCGCCTTCTCCGGGGACCTCGCCTTCGCCTTCCCCTTCGCTTTCTCCCTCTCCCTCACCTTCTTGCCCATCGTCGCAGAAGCATTCATCCCACACATAATACTCGCCTTCCTCAAGGATACACTCTTGAACGCCAAAATAGCCGTCACACGGGCAAGACTGCGCCATGCCCAGGAAGCATTGAGGTCCCGGATAGCTTTCAGTGCTTCGGTCTGTAAAAGTTGTACAGCTTAAAGAAAGTACGACTACAGCGAGGAATGTCCTTTTGTTCATTACTTGTCCTCTTCCTTTTTGTTTGCCACAGGAACTTGAACATATTTAGTTTTGTTCTGCGCTCTCATAGCCTCCCTCATTCTCGCTTCTTGAGAATCACGAACCATTATTTCCACCTTGCCAATGAGGGCTGCCAGATTGTCTTCAATTTTATTCAGTTGTTCGCTATGCATGGTTAAAATCTTTCGCATAGCCGCTTTGTCTTCTTCGTGTCTTTTGATTTCTGCATCAAATCTTCCTTGCGCCTGCTTGCCTTGCCAAATCAAGCTAACAGTCCACAATCCAAGTATTCCATATTCCAATAAAGGTTTAATAATTTCATCCACCCATAAGCCCTCCAATAAATGGCTGTTTACAGTCTAAATAGTTATTTAAAATCCTTTTTAAAATATACTTTAAGATGCTTCAAGATGGTTTCATAATGTATGGAGATTGACAAGTGGGGATATCTCTTATGTGTCGCTGATATCATACCCACAACTTCGTACCTTTCATTATACAGTGGACCTCCCGAATTTCCACTAAAAGCAGGTACAGAGGTAACTAGAAGTGTTTTTGGCTCATCGTCAGACGGTTCCTCACCTTCGGGCACCATCCCAAGCATATCATGCCCAGCAACATAACCGCCGGTCTTTGTGGGGAAAGTCCCAGAAGGAGATCCGATAGTAAAAATTCGATCCCCCGCCACAGGAGGTTCTTCTGCAAACTTGAGGGCAGTAAACTGATCTCCGGTATCATAAAGTCGTATGATACATATATCGTTTTTAGCGCTGGCATACACGGTTCTTCCTATAAAATCATTTCTCTCTGTCTTTGGACCCACAGCCGAGAAAGCGACCACTTCTTTAAATCGCGCTTCACATAAATGATTAACAGTAAGCATGTATGTATTATTATTTATATTGCGTATAGCGAAAGCTGTCCCAATAGCTTGTCCGACTTCGAGTTCTATTGCAATCTGTGCGACAGACCCGTACACCGGGTCAGGTATCCTCTCTATATTCTTACTGTAGTACGAGGCATTATTATGATAATGCGTGCACGAAGTTAAACTGACAGCTAATAAAAGTATAAACCACTTCACATCTTGCCCTCCTACCGACAAACGTCACTGAATATATCATCCAGATAATTTCTGATTGTACCTGCATTGATCCCCGAAAACAACCTATAACATTTTTGAGCGATGTTCGCTGGGGCACACCACTCGGGGTGATGAATTTCTAACACAATGGCATACACTTCTAGCACATCAGCCGCTTCACAATTTCCCACCAGACAAGGTGAGACGCTGGCGCGAACATCAGCAGCAG
>CAYNKD010000128.1:0-1774 GCA_964397735.1 uncultured bacterium
ACGTTTTGTACTTGTACAAGAGAGGGGAAGTGGGGTCAAGAAAATCACGATTTGTACGTACGTGTTTTGTACAATAGAAACGTTTTTTTTAGTAAGGTTGACACCAGGAAGACCCCCCCCTAGTGATGGTCCCGTATTTTTTGACCCCCCCCTAGTGAAGGTCCCGTATTTTTTGACCCCACCCCCTCCCTAGTGAATCCTGATGTCAACCTTACTAAAAATGCTTCTATAACATCAGAAACATTCTTTATATAGGTTGACAAGTGATTTAACTAGAAGGGGTCATCAAATGTATAGGGTACTTGGAAGTGGTTCTTTTGTATCATTTACAACATTTTTTTTATATATTCGCAAAGCCAAAACAATAGAAGATATTTGGGTGGGTTTAGTAATTGCATCTGCAATAAGAAGTTTAATTAATTTGCATTATATAAATTTGAAAAATAAAAAAATAAAAGACAATTAGTCGTCGAAAGAACCGTCGTGGTCATCCGAGTTATCAAAATTTTGTCCCCATTCACTTTCATATGCACCTGGACCCACCGTCTCGGAATGCTGAACAGTTTTAATATCAAACTGTTTTTGTAAACCTTTCGCAAATAAACCAAGACTGCGTGCTCTTTCTTCTTTTAGTAATCGTTGACTAATTTTATCACCAGCTTTATTATCGATAAAACCGCTTGCCTCATCTTCAGCTGCGGTTGCGTAAATATTTTCAACTTTAGATTTATTCATTACTAAATTATTTCCACATATTTTTGTAATATTACGAATATAATAAGATATAATCCTTTCTAAAACATTCACATAATCTGTATATGATAATTCAGACATCGGTGGTTCATTAATCAAGTGTTGCATTAAATATGTCCATGCAGTACGCCCTGGCAGCGGCACCACTGCACGCCGTAATGATTCTCGAAATGCAATTACATCCGATGTGATAGTTTTAATTAATTCATTAGAAAATTCTATATTTCTAATATATTCTCTAATTCCGTATATTTCACCTAACCAAGTGTTCATTCTTTCATCATATCCTTTCTCTTTTAATACTTTTAATTTTTTAGGAAATTTAAAATTTGTTTGACTTACCGAAGATTGCAAAACAATATAGCAAATATTGTTAAGCAAACAGTTGTATTGTTCTTCCTCTGGAATATCTTGCGTATTCGTGATTAAATACCATCCATTATCTGTAATAATCTTACCTGAATTATACAAAGCCCATCTATCCCCAAGCGCATGGGCCTGAGACGCGTGTCCCACGCGTCCGATGAGAGCTTGTCGTTTTTGAACTACGCCTAATACCGGTTGTTCGTACTCTAGAGGTTTAATATTATTAAACAAAGATAATTCTGAAATGCGGGTGCGTTTATTAATTATGCGCGGAGTTATAGTTTTTGTATAAGAATAGTTGTATTTTTTATCTGTGACGGTACTGTATTCCCATAATTTATTTGAAAATGTTTTAATCTTCTTTTCATTAAATATGCTTACATCTTCTGCCCATAGTGGTGGATCAACTCCAGTATTAGATAATTCTTCTGCAAATTGTGAATATATTTTAATTTTTGCATTATCATCTATATCTATTCTGGAATATAAATATGATGTAATATAAATACCTACAAGTGTCCATAGTTTATTAATATAATTCGCTTTAGATTTAGTAAGTTCTGATTTTAATCGTTTTTATATTGTTGGAATTTTTTTGTCTTTAGGATTTGATTTTTTTAAAGTATTTAGTGCGCTTAATAGTTTTTCTATATTT
>CAYNKD010000129.1:0-1771 GCA_964397735.1 uncultured bacterium
GTGATCCATGGCAAGGACAAAACCAACCTTTGTAATCACCTTTGTCTGATAAAGGAACGCAGCCAAGATGAGTACACACTCCCACCATTACTAGCCATTCCGGATTCTTTGCTCTATCAGAGTCTTTTTGTGGATCTTTTAAATCTTTTAGATCAACTTTTTTTGCTTCATTAATTTCTTTTTCTGTTCTTCTTTTTATAAATATTGGTTTACCTCTCCACAAAACAGTTATAGATTTTCCAGGTTCTAAAGAACTAACATCTACTTCTGTAGTTGATAGAGCTTTTACAGATGAATCTGGGTTCATTTGGTCTATAAGAGGCCAAATTGCGGTACCAACACCAATAGCACCAACTGAATATGTTGTGGTAAATAAAAAATTTCGTCTTTTTGGGTTAATTTCTTTACTCATATATTGAAGCTTTTATGTATTATATAATATTAATTAATTACATTTAATATAAATTTGCTAGGGTCAGAATGACACACGAATCTATACACAATTAAAATATGTTTAATATAGCCTTATATCAACCTGATATACCTCAAAATACAGCTGCAATTGTTCGATTATGTTCTTGTTTCAATGTTTCGCTTGAAATAATAGAGCCTTGCGGTTTTCACCTTAATGATAAAAGATTTAAAAGGGTTGCTATGGATTATTTAGATAAAAAAAAAATAATTACATATAAATCATATGAAGATTTTCTAGATAAAAAGAAAAATTCGAGAATAATACTAATGACAACTAAAGCTAAAAAAAATTACTATAATTTTAAATTTAAGTCAAAAGATACTCTTCTTTTTGGTAGAGAAAGTGAGGGAGTTCCCAAAACTGTTCATGAGAATTCATATGAAAGGCTAAAAATACCTTTGAAAAAAAATATGAGGTCACTAAATATAAGTATGGCAACAGCAATAACCTTGTCAGAAGCTCTAAGACAAAATATATCTTTAAAAAATGAATAAAAGTATTAGTTTAAAAAAAAAATTAGCAAGTTCTTGGTTTAATCATCTACAAAAAGTAATTTGTAATGAGTTTGAAAAACTAGAAAAAGAGTTTGGAAAAAAAACTAATCAAAGACCAAAAGTTTTCAAAAAAAAAAAATGGAAAAAGTCAAAAAATGGTGGTGGAGGTTCATATGCAATTATAAAAGATGGTCTTCTATTTGATAGTGTAGGAGTGAACTTTTCAAAAGTGTCTGGAAGATTTCATAAAAAATTTACATCTCAAATTTTAGGTGCTAAAAAAAATCCAAATTATTGGGCATCAGGAATTTCTGTTGTTGCTCACATGAAAAATCCAAATATTCCAGCCATGCACTTTAATACTAGATTTATTACCACATCAAAACAATGGTTTGGAGGTGGCATGGATTTAACTCCCTGCATAAAAGATAATAATGAGAAAATTGAGTACCACAAAAAAATTAAACTTATGTGTAATAATCATAATAAAAATTATTATCCAAAATATAAAAAATGGTGTGATAACTATTTTTACTTACCGCATAGAAAAGAGATGCGTGGAGTTGGAGGTATCTTTTTTGATTATAAAAAAAAATATTGGGAGAAAGATTTTAAATTTGTAAAAGATGTTGGTTTATGTTTTTTAGAGTGTGCTATCCAAATTATAAAAAAGAAAATGTATAAAAAATGGTCATATAAGAAAAAAAATGCTCAACTAATAAAAAGAGGAAGATATGTCGAATTTAATTTGCTATATGATAGAGGAACAAAATTTGGTTTAAGTACAGGTGGCAATGTTGAG
>CAYNKD010000130.1:0-267 GCA_964397735.1 uncultured bacterium
CTTGCAGGTCAGGCTTGCCTTCCAGGGCTTCGGAAAGGATTTCAACATTTAGGTGCTTCAGTTATGCGGGTTCAGTCCACTGTTACAACGGAGCCGCTCGTCATAAGCGCACCCCCTATTTTCGGCGCAAAATGGTTAGTTCCTCGGATTTCAGAGTTTTCTGTGGCGCATCCGGAGGTTCAAATTCGAATCGACCCACTGCAGAAGATTTCTGAGTTGGAGGGCCCAGAGACCGATGTGGCAATCCGTTTTGGCCGTGGACGCTAT
>CAYNKD010000130.1:277-1743 GCA_964397735.1 uncultured bacterium
CGGGACTTCGAGCACACCAACTGATGAAGCAGGAAGTTTTCCCCGTTTGTAGCCCTGAGTTGCGACTAGGCCACCATCCTTTAGAGATTCCGGATGATTTGCGCTGGCATACGCTCATCCATTTCGACCCTCATTTTCACGATCCAGATTGGCCTCGGTGGGAAAAGTGGTTGCATGCAGCAGAGGTTGCAGGGTTGGATGTAGATACAGGCCCTCGTTTTAGTTCACCTAACTTTACGATCCAAGCGGTACTACAACAGCAAGGTATAGCTCTCGCAGTTAGCCTGATGGCTGACGAGTTGGTCTCACAGGGCCGTCTAATCCGTCTATTTGACGTCCAATACCCCGGTAAATACGGATATTATTGTGTCATGAGTGAGGAAAAAATCGAGGAGCCCAGGATTAAGGCATTTTGGGATTGGTTAGTGACTGAGGCCAAGAAAAATCAGTCAGGCGTGGAATAAAGCATCCAAATTGGTGTTCGGTTAGATTTTGTTGGCTAGTTCGTAGGCGAAACTGTTTTGCCCAAAGCCAATCAGAGTTACTACACCATACTTAAACCATGACCAAGTCCGAGCTCGGAAACGACCATGGCACTACGGGCCTCCCCCGGTTTTATATTTCTGTAAATGCTAGTAGTTAATTACAAGTTCATAACTCTCGAATTTAATGACGGCGATTCATTATCGAGAAATCCCTCAAAGACTTTTCTTAGCTCAACCCACCGCCGAATAGAATTTTGCACCATATTTTGAGGCTTCCTTCGCGTTCATTACAATGTATTTTCTATGCCCATTTAAGAAAACAAGAAGCTTTTCGGCATTGCATTTCCTAAGGTAATAACAGGATGAATGATTCGTAGTAAAGTAAACTGTTAGAAGTTAATGTCTCGCATATCTAGTCAAATATTGGATTTGGTTTGTATCTTGACCTCTGGTATGAAATCTATGAAAGCAATTGTAGTTGGAAGTGGGATTGTTGGTGCATCTGTCGGTTATCACTTGGCAGAACAGGGTGCTGAAGTCACGATTGTTACGGGGGATAGTTGCGGCGGTATTGCGACAAGAGTCTCTTTCGCGTGGATTAATGCAGCAGCGGGTCATCCAAAGACTTATTTTGAGTTTCGCCTTAAAGCAATTTCGGATTGGCATCGATTGCAGCGGGAACTAAAAGGTTTCATTGGATGGAATTGGAATGGGTCTTTATGGTGGGAAGAAGAAATGACTTCTCTGGATGATAAGGTGCAGGAATTAATTTCTTGGGGGTATCCGCTAAGGATCATCTCGCAAAGCGACGCGAGAAGCCAAGAACCAGGACTTCTTAAGCATCCGATTCGCTCCATTCATGCTGAGCTTGAAGGCGCTGTGCCGGCAGACCAACTAACACGTTTACTATTGGATAGAGCGGAACAATTTGGTGCTGTTATTCGACACGAGACGGTTTTAGCATTGGAAACAACTGGAGGA
>CAYNKD010000131.1:0-1740 GCA_964397735.1 uncultured bacterium
ATGTTAAAAAAGTTGTTACATTTGGGACTGTTATTGCAACACTTGCAGCAACCCTTGGGGATGCAGCCTTTATTTTGATAGCTAAGGCCCCAAAAGATGCCCTCATTGTTCATATGGTTACGTTTGTTACTGCAATTCTCTGGGGAATGCTTATAGATAAATTAAAAATTACACATAAGCAACCACTGGGGATATTCTCAAAAAATTTCAAAATCGAAAAAAGCCCATCCGAAGAAGATGTTGACCCAGATGTTTTTATAAAAAATATTAAAGGGGAAGAAAAAAGCGAATCTTTAGGCTACAAAATAACACATCAGGGCTATATTTTGTGGTGGTGGGTTTGTCTTGTGGGGTTGGTTCTTGGCATTATGCTTTTAGTCAAGGCTGCTGATCCAAATTATGCTCTTGAGTTAACTTTAGATCCCGGTCATGAAGATGCAATATTTAATTATGTTGGTCTTTTCGGGACTTTTTTATCAGTAGTCTTGTTTATTGCAGGAAAGCACTTCATTGGTGATGATACTCTTGAAGCATTGAGAGACAAGCTTACATCTTCAAAAGAAACCCTCATTCACGCAGCTTCCGAAACGGCCTTTGTGACCTTTTGGGTTCTTTTTGCATATCTTGTTTTTGAATACTCGATGTATTTTGGAAATATAAATTTTTATGAGAGCGCAAGTCAAGCAAATGCTTGGGCTATTGTTGTTGGTGCAGGGGTTGGGTTGATCCCAGGCTGTGGACCTCAGATACTATTTGTTACAGCTTATACAGAGGGGCTTCTCCCGATGTCCGTTCTGATTGCTCATGCTATTTCTCAGGATGGAGATGCTTTGTTTCCCTTGCTTGCAAGGAACAAAAAAGCAGCATTATGGTCAACCATAATCACAACCATACCAGCGATACTTGTAGGGTTTTTGTGGTTTTATTTTGTAGGTAATTGAAATTAGGATATATCTATGCTATCAAACCTAACACCAGACTCTAGTAGAAGACCTGGAAATGATCCAATTTTTGCATTGAGCGAAGAGGCAAGAGGAAAAATTGCAGCCGGCGAAAGAGTCATTGATGCAACTCTTGGGTGTTTGTTTGGAGATGATGGCAGGCTGTTGGTTGTAAATTGCTGGGATGAGGTTGCATCAACTGTGGATCCAAGAAAAGTGTCTGGATATGCTCCAATTTCAGGAATTTCAGATTTCAATAATGCGATTATTTCAGACACTTTCAATGGCTATGATGGATTGAAGGATATCAGTGTTTCTTCTGCAACCCCAGGCGGAACCGGGGCTGTGACTTCTTCGATTGTAAATTTTTTAAAACCTGGAGAAACTCTCATTTCTCCCCATTTGTATTGGGGGCCATATAAAACAATATCCAAGCTTAACGGAAGAAACCTTGAAACATATAAAACATTTACAAAAGACCTCAATTTCAACCTAGACGGCTTGGATGAAAGCGTGCAAAAAACAACAAAAACAAACAAAAGAACTCTTGTTGTCATAAATTCTCCATGCAATAATCCAACTGGTTATTCGTTAAACTCAGAAGAGTGGGATGGGGTTGGTGATATTCTTGTCAATTCTTCAAAAAAGTCAAAAATTTCCTTAGTAGTTGATTTGGCTTATTTTAAGTTTGGCCCCAAAAATGACCACTGGATCAAGGTTTTGGATCGCATTGTTGATGATGTACAGGTTTTAATTGCGTGGAGTGGAAGTAAATCTTTTACAAAATATGGTTCAAGGG
>CAYNKD010000132.1:0-1737 GCA_964397735.1 uncultured bacterium
CTTGATTCCAAAAGAATAATGACACTAACAGCTACGATGAACTATACAGCAATATAATATTATGCCAATAACAGTATCATATAACAATCAAAAGCCTTGGGGAGATTATCCTCCTTATGTTACTTTTGATCATTCCCCCATGTATTTCGGTGAGTTTTGGTGCAATGTAATAAATATACAACTGGAAGGAAGCATTTCTGGAAATCTTATTCCTTTAGCCAATACTAATGTTGCCGGGGGTGTTACTAGTCTTGATGATGCGGCGGGGTCTATTCAGGCTGTTTTTCTTAACGGTGGCGGTAGCGAAATTGAGATAACCGACTCTGCCGGTTCAACAATTAAATACGGATTAGGTACCTCCGCTTCACCCGGAACTGTCTTTGTCGATTCTATTTCATTTCCTAACCAAGATAGTTTTACCGGAGGAGCTAATAAAGTATTAAAATATAATGTATCATTAAGGGTTTACGATTTTGGCGATATGCCTTGCATTTTAGACCCTTCGGATTCAGTTGATATACAGGAGAATTCAAACTTAAGTGCAACTATAACTCATACCATATCAGCAAGAGGCGTAAACAAAGGCTCCGCTTCAGATGGTATGCAGTCTGCTGTAAGCTGGGTTCAGACTAGGTTAGGTTTATTTAAACCGTCAAGCTCGTCGTTCCCCTTATTTGGAGCAAATAGCCTCACTGGATACGCATGGATTACCATAGATCAAACCGAAGAATTAAATACGTTAACCGATACATTTAGTATAACCACAAAATATCTTGTTGATTATGAACAGCCAACCGTGTCCCCTCCCAACATTGTAAACACGCCATTTGTTAGGTACACAGTAAGTCTTAATTCAGGGCTACATCAGGACTATGACACCGTATCTGTTTCTGCCGAAGTTAAAGGAGGAAAAGAAAACACCATAGCAGAATTGCGGGCTGTTCTAGGGATAAAAGAATCTGATTTAAGATCTCAAGCTCTTACAGCGATTGCCAACGCTACTTCAATGAAACAAATCGGAGTAAATCAAGCTTGGGCCGTAACGGATGTAATATGCGACAGCTATGCTTTAGATGAAGACCCAAGCACTAAAAGTCTTAAGGCTAAAGCCACATTTTCTACTCGAGGGGTAAGTTTCCAAAACTTGGACAACGTTGCGAATAAAGAAGTATCAATTGATATAGATTATATATCTGGAGTGTCTAGAGTGGATGTTGATGTAGATTTCGAAATAAATGGCACTATCGCTGAACGAAATAATAAAATAGATACATGGCTGAATTCTAATACAGTAAGAGATTTCGTAAAAAATATTGCAGCCACTGAATATAGTGCAGCAGGAGGGGGAGTTATAAGTAGTTTGAATCCAGAACCTGTTAGCTTTCAAACAACACATAATCGTTCTAATGGGTCTCTTAACCTGAGCGCAACATATGATGACGAAGAATTCATAACAGGAATTACTGATGGATCTTGGGATATAACTGTTAAAACCCCAGTACCTTATACTAAAGCTAGTCCATCCGTAAGCGCAACTAAAATAGGCGCTAGAGGATTCTGGTCTATACAAAGTTTTAACCATTGTACAAGAAAAAAAATAACTACAAACGCTTCTTACTCTGCTAGAGAAGATAATGCAATTGACGCTGATGGAACCTCTGGAGACCGCGCGAAAGATGCGAAGGGGAAAGCGGCCGCAGCAGCAGCAACAGGAGGGTTTTTAAGTTCTTATGATTT
>CAYNKD010000133.1:0-1733 GCA_964397735.1 uncultured bacterium
TTATCGAGGGGTAGCTGAAGCGCATATTAGGGCTCGCTGGGTTCCGCCTGATACGAGTGTAGACGAATTTGAAGCAGCAATCCGGACAGTCTGCGAGCCAATTTTTGCTAAACCAATAAGTGAAATCTCTTTTGCTCAGTTAGTTGTCCGGCTATTTCAGACTGCTCGCCGGTTTAATATGCCTATACAGCCGCAGCTGGTTTTACTCCAGAAAACCCTATTTAATATCGAGGGTCTTGGTCGACAGTTGTATCCGGGATTGGATCTTTGGGATACCGCTAAGCCGTATTTAGAGCGCTGGATGAAAGACCAAATTGGCCCGGCGGCGCTGGTGAGAGATTTACGCCAAGAGCTACCTCGGTTAGCTCTGCTGATTCCTAAACTATCTGACATTGGAACACAATTGTTACAAGAGTCGAGTGATGAAAGACAAAATCGAATGTCTGATCACCGGTTATTGCTCGAACTACGGACCGAGATGCGATATCGGCACCGAAAACTCATTGGCAAACTTTTAGGCTGTGCCATTCTGTTCGCTGGTGTAGCGGGTTTGGCCATCGGGTTTGTATCAAGTCTTCAGCAAGTGCCGATGTGGATGGTTGGCGGGGCATTAATAATCGGCGGAATACTTGTTCTTTTTGCCAACTCGACTAAAGCGAAGCTAAGCGAATAGTATATGCATATAAAATAATATTCTTACCTATCATTATTAATTTCCGATAAAATTACTTGGTTTTTATTGTCGAAATCCCTATAATTCTAGTTGGTTGTTAGAGGTTCATTTTCCGCATTTTCATTCGGGAGGGCGTTGATATGCGACTCACAACAAAAGGGCGATATGCAGTCACCGCAATGCTTGATCTGGCGCTTCATGATGGCTCACAGCCTGTAACCTTACAGGATATCGCTGTTAATCAAGAAATTTCGTTGTCTTACCTGGAACAACTTTTTGCTCGCTTACGTAAGAGTGGGTTAGTTCAGGGTACCAGAGGGCCGGGTGGTGGTTATCGATTAGTCCAAGATCCTAAAGATGTTTCAATCGCAGGGATCATATCTGCTGTGGATGAGAAAGCAGATTTGACTCGATGTGGGGGGAAATCGGATTGCCATCAAGGTCAGGAATGTTTGACTCACGAACTGTGGACTGAATTAAGTGAAAAAATTTACCAGTTTTTGGACGAAATAAGTCTTTTGGATTTGATTCAACGACCCCGCGTTAGGGAAGTAGCTCAACGACAGGATGGTGAACGAGAACTCGCATTTAACCAAAATACGGTCACGCAAAAAGTTTCTTTCCAGGTCAGTTTTTAATCTCGGTTCTTAAAGTTTGTTAAATACCGCCAGTTGAATCCTAAACATAAAGATTATAGATAGATGAATTCATTAGACACACAAATAGATAGTTTAGTTGGGCGAGAGTACAAGGAAGGCTTTGTAACCGAGATAGAATCTGATACGTTGCCGCCAGGCCTTGATGAGGATGTTATACGTATTATATCTGCCAAGAAAAACGAGCCAGATTTCATGCTTGATTGGCGTCTCGAAGCCTACCAACGTTGGGGAAGCATGCCAGTTCCACAGTGGGCTCAGGTGGATTATCCTCCGATTGATTTTCAGGGCATTAGTTATTATTCGGCTCCACGCAGCAAAAATGATGGACCAAAGAGTCTCGAAGAAGTAGACCCAAAGCTGTTGGAGACATACGATAAATTGGGCATCCCCCTCGAGGAACA
>CAYNKD010000134.1:0-1712 GCA_964397735.1 uncultured bacterium
ATTATAACGAAAGGATATTTTGAGAAATGAATATTCCAATAGACTACAACAAAATGCAGGGAGAACTGGATAGACGACATTACATGAGTCAGGTCTATATTGAAAAAATTGAGACTTGGAAACCTACCCAACTTGGTGTCAAGACATATGGAAAATGGTGTGATCTTGTTAATTGGGAGAATCTCTTGAATGAGAAACAGACGAGTTCAGATGATTTCATGAATCTTGCAGTCAAAAGAAAGTGGGCTGAAATTTACTACAGTTTCGAAAAGAAGCAAAATGTATGTGAACCTACCAAGTTTGGACATGACTTGTTTAGGACGTTTGAATACTGGATTGATGAGAAAGCACAGAAGAAAGTTGCAAGGAAAAAGCAGATAAATAATGTAGTCAAAGAGGGTGGAAAACTCGTTCAGATGATACCAAAAATTTTAGCAGGGATTTCACAGTTCATGGGAAACTCTAGTGAACAAGAAAAACCAACTAAGAAAACCAAAAGGAGAAAGAAGAAAAAAACCACCAAGAAAACAAACAAGAAATCTAGTAATACTACTAATGTTAATAATCAAAGTTGGGATAACTGGTCTAATTCTACCAGAAAAGGAAATTGGTGGGAAGTATGATATTATTAGGACTTGCAGTAATGATTCTTTTTTTCTTTTGGCCAGTTATACTAGTTGGAGGAATAATATTTCTTGCCTGGATGTTCTGGCCTGAAAAGAAATGGCAATGTTTGGGTTGCAATAAAAAATTTCATAGAGAGAATAGTTGTAAAGAACACACCGAATTTTGTGAGGAAAATAGGCGTCGAGAAGAAGAAATCAGGCAAAGAGAAGAAAATACACGTCGAGAACAGCAACAAAGAGACAGAAAAAAGTATAGACACCGATGGGGTAACAATCGAGACAGTTCATTTTATGATAATCCCTTTGATGATGATTTTTGGAAGGAGGATGTTTATGGTGATGATCAGGAGTTTTGGGATGAGCAAGAAGAGTTTTGGAAGGATGTAGACCCTGAAGGATTTTACAATAGGCGAGGAGATCATTATCAATCTCAGAAAAAATTCAAAGAAGAACAAGAATATTGGAAGAGACAGTATGAAGAGGCAAAACGAGAATATGATAAAGCCTATGAGGAGTTAATGGGAAGTTTAAACAAAAAAGATGTAAAGAAATGTTATAAAAAATTAGGACTTGCTACTACTGCAACCTTTGATGAAGTAAAAAAACAGTTTAGAAAATTGGCATTAAAGTATCATCCAGATAAGTGTAAGAATAAAAAACTTGGAGAGAAAAAGTTCAAAGAAGTTTTTGAAGCATACGAGACAATTAAAAATTCTATAACAGTTTAGAAAATTTTTTGAAATGTTTGCAATATGTTTTTAAACCCTTATTGGTTTTTTAAAAAACTCAATTGGGATAAAAAAGCATTATTGAAAAAAACCCTACTAGTAAACGTTAAAAGGAAAAAAAATGCAATTTATCTATGTCAACAATCCAGTTAGCCATCAAGTGTTTTAAGCAATGCTTGCAAACTAACTTCATGACAACACAACACAGTTCACTTCACATGTAGTGCATGTGGTGCTGCAATATCAGATACAGAATCAAATCTAGCAGACGTATTGAGTCATCTGTGTCTCAAATGTTTCTGCGAACAGACAGATCAGGAATATACCTGGCACAGTAGACCGTGGTGGACAGTCAATG
>CAYNKD010000135.1:0-1699 GCA_964397735.1 uncultured bacterium
CACTCGCTGGTGGTTACGTCGACTCCAAGACATGTTTCTATTGCCCCAGCCATTGCGGTGACCACAACATTGAGAAGTACGACGGTAAGTTCCATTGCACCGACCGGGCCCCGGTCTACTGCAACTACCACTACACAGGCCACCAACGCAGAGTCACTGACGACCAAGGCAACGTGACCTTGGAACGCAGGATCTACGGCAATGGGCAGAGGCAGGTACTTTTGACTGATGGCCTTCGCGTTCGCAAAGACTTCAGTCACGGATCAGGCATGAATGTTTTGTATGCAGACGGTTCGGTCGAATGGCATGCAGACACTGGCAACGAGATCTTCAATAATCTCCCATTAGCCCCTGATGAAAACGGCGTTGTGGTTCAACAGGATCACGTCCGGTGGGTGTGGGATGATATTCTGAACGTTCAGAATTGACTCTGACGTTCCTGGTCTCACGTACCAAGCAATTGAATTTGAGCGTATCCCGCCCCTGTCATTCTTTGCCAGGAAGCTGTTTTTCCACGGTATGCGGCTTTAACGTGATCAGGAGGCCTCGGTGAGCAACACCAATGTTGAATGTCCGCGCATCCAACACCTCCATATCACTGGGCACTAATCCGTGATCCAGCCTCAAGACTGGACGCGAATTCGGCCACGTGCCTCCCCAACCTGAACCCGCAACCTCAAAGACGTTCCTCGCATTGCCACTGGCCATATTGATGGCGCCACTTACCGGCGTCATGTTGAAATCGCCCACGATGAGATCGTAGTCGCCGGTCTCATCGTCTTTTATGAAGGTTCGAAACTCCTGGGCGATCTTTGTCCGTGAGTTTGCTGGATTCGAAGGAAAATCGACCACCAGCATTCGAAACAGACGGCCATTTTTCATCTCAACTTCAACAGTTACCCCTGCAATTTCCTTTGTTGAAAATGCGGTGGTGAGTTGTTTGATTGTCAGGTCGGTAAGCACTGACACCCTGAACGTATTGGCCAACCGCGGAGGATCCTGCATTTCATTGAGTCGCTTTTGCAACGCTCCGTAGAGCCTTGCAGCATCGGTTATCACGACAACATCTGCTTTGAGCGCAAGAATTTTTTCAGCAGCAGTTTTTTCCACCATTTCATGCGGATGGGAAGCATTGACAAATGCAATTCGAAGTTGATCGTTGGACTTCTTGGGAATTGGTCCGGACGGTCGCCAGTCATACACAATCGTCAGCGTTATCAAAACAACGACCGGAATCGCTGCACCGAAGAACATCCACCGTGGCCTGGGGGAAAGAAAGGACGTGCAGATCTCAGCGACGATGAGCCCTGGGACTGAAATCACCAGCCAGGCGGTTGCTGGAATCCAGGTCACCCATTCGAAGCTCTCAGTGGCCACATCCGCCCATCGCGCACTCACTGCCAACGCCATCGCGATCCATGTCCAGAGTGTTCCGATCCATGCCAAGAGCTTCATACGATGTATCTTCGGTCGCCAGAGCGATCCTGTTGGACCTTCTGTGGTGCCATTTCGGCAGAAGACATCCCTATCCACCCCCATTTAAAGCGAATCAATGGGGGTCCAGTTTGGCATCGAAGTTGCCTATGTATTGGCATGAACCGCCCCTTGATGACCAAGGGCGAGGATTTTAAGTCGGACCCGCGACACCGAGCTGGCTCGGCGGGGGCGAAAAGAGGCCCCGGGAATGCGGCCGACTGGA
>CAYNKD010000136.1:0-1697 GCA_964397735.1 uncultured bacterium
TGGCAAATGTATTACAAAAATCTTATAAGAGAATGTTTAATGAGTTTGCTGGTGAATATGCTTCTTTCAGTGCCGATTCTACTGGAGATGTAAAATATCACTTAGGAGCTTCATCAGATAGAGAATTTGACGGTAATTTAGTTCACATTTCTTTAGCGGATAACCCTTCACATCTTGAAGCTGTTAATCCAGTAGTACTAGGACAAACACGAGCTAAACAATTTTTTCATAAAGATAAAAAAAGAACACAAGTAGTTCCAATTTTAATTCATGGAGATGCTGCCTTTGCTGGACAAGGAGTTGTTGCTGAGTGTTTTGCAATGTCAGGTCTTCCAGGACACAATACTGGAGGCACAATACATATTATTATTAATAATCAAATAGGATTTACTACAAGTCCAAAATTTGCAAGATCTTCTCCCTATCCATCTGATTTAGCAAAGATGGTCGACGCTCCAATCCTACATGTGAATGGCGATGATCCAGAAGCGGTAGTTCATTGTGCAAGAATAGCAATGGAATTTAGGCAAAAATTTAATCGTGACGTAGTAATCGATATTATTTGCTACAGAAGATTTGGCCATAATGAAGGTGATGAACCTTCTTTTACTCAACCTGTTATGTATGCAAATATTAAAAAACATCAAACAACTCTTAATATTTATTCCAACCAATTGATTAAAGAAGGAACTATTACTAAAGAAGAATTTAATAGTATGAAAATGGAATTTAAAAATCTTCTTGAAGAGCAATTTAAAACAGCAAAAGAATATAAGCCGAAATTAGAATGGTATGCAGGTGTTTGGTCAAGATACAAACCCGAAAGAGGAAAAGATAAAAGGGGTGTTACTGGCGTATCAATTGAAAAAATAAAAAAAATAGGAGAAAAAATCACAACAATTCCAAAAGAATTTAATGCTCACCCAACCATAAGAAAAATATTTGAGAATAAAAAGAAAATGTTTCTTACAGGGAAGGGATTTGATTGGGCTACTGCTGAACAATTAGCATTCGCAACATTATTAGATGAGGGTTATCCAGTCAGACTTTCCGGTCAAGATTCTGGAAGAGGTACTTTTAGCCAGCGTCATTCTGTGCTTAGAGATCAAAAAGACAGTACTTACTATACTCCGTTAAACAATATTTCAAAAAATCAAAAAAGATATGAAGTAATTGATAGTTTACTTTCAGAAATGGCTGTACTTGGATTTGAATATGGATATGCATTATCAGAACCAACTACCCTGGTAGTTTGGGAAGCTCAGTTTGGAGATTTTGCAAATGGAGCGCAAGTTATAATAGACCAATTTATTACATCAGCTGAAAGGAAATGGGCGAGAGCAAACGGCTTAGTTATGTTGTTACCCCATGGTTATGAAGGGCAAGGTCCAGAACATTCATCAGCCAGATTAGAAAGATTTTTACAATTATGCGCTCAGGAAAATATTCAAGTTATGAATTGTACTACACCAGCAAATTATTTTCACGCCTTGAGAAGACAAATTCATAGAGATTTTAGAAAACCATTAATTATTATGACTCCTAAATCCTTGTTAAGAAATAAGAGATGCACTTCAAATATTGAAGATTTTACAAAAAAAAATACATTTCATAGAATCCTTAATGATCATGCAGATTTTGAAAAGTATGGTTTAATTCAACTTAAAGAAGATAAAAAAATAAAAAAAGTAGTTATT
>CAYNKD010000137.1:0-1639 GCA_964397735.1 uncultured bacterium
CAAGGCACGCATAGTCAAAAGTTATGCGATTCCATCTTTCTTTCCAGGAGGAACCCACTTCCTTGTAGATAGGTGAATTTATGTTATTTTCAGAAATATTAATTACAAAATGTATTGGTTTCAAGGAAATGAATTGGTAACCTTTTACGGTTAGTTTTTCAGAATTTGTTAATTCAGGAAATTTTGATAAATTCAATTCCAAATTTATTTTTTTAAGAACTTCTAGCTCTTTAGCTCTGATATTAACCCCTTTTTTCGTTTCTTTTGAGATTTTTTCGATTGATGATTCGACTATAGGCAAATCCTGCAAGAAGACTTCTTCCATAAAGGAGTTGATCTCTATCAATAATTTTTCAGAGCTCAAATCGGAAATATCTTTATTCATGAAATTGGCAATTACACAGATTAAACCATCTAGGTTTCTAAGCCTTGTTGCCTCTCTTGTATTGATTGTTGATGCTGAAGAGGATGGAGCATCAGAGAGTTCAATTTTTGTTTTTGTTATTTTTTTTGGATTATAGATTTTTGAAAGATCTTCAAGTTTCGAATCTTCTATAGATGTTGTTGTTATGCTTTCTCCATTTTTGCCAAAAGTATCAGGATTGTTTTTTTTTAAAGTTTTATAAAGTGTTGTTTTTCCACTTACTGGCATCCCAACTATTCCGATTTTTAACATTAAAAACCTATTTTGCTAATAAGGCCTTGCAGGCCCTCAATGCTGTTGGGTATTTGAATTTATATCCAGCATCTAAAATCTTTTGAGAAGAAATTCTTCTTCCCTCAAGAAGGAGCGTAGACATTTCACCAAATATACCTTTTACTGCTATTCCTGCAAGAGAGGATGCTACTTGAGGCTGCATCTGCCATCCCGGCCTTCCGTAAGCTTCATTTAATGCCAGGCAAAACTCTTTTTGCGTTGTTGATTCCGGACCTACTAAATTGAAAATGCCATGGGATTCAGAATCTTTTTCTAAAAATATGATCGAATCTACAACATCATCAATATGTATCCATGGAAAAAATTGTTTACCTGATCCGAGCCATGCTCCAAAACCAAGCTTGTAAGGAAGGTCAATATTGGGGAATGGACCAGCTCCTTTCTGTAGAACAGGGCCAATTCGAACGATGATTTTTCTTGTATCATCATTTGTTTTGACTTCATCTTCCCACAACTTGCAAACATCAGCTAACCAACTTTCTCCATTTTCAGTATTTTCATCAGCTGTCTCGCCAGTTGCGCCATAGTAACCAATCGCACTCGCATTAATCCATGTCTTTGGACTATTTTCTAAAGAGTCGTAAAGGAACGAAATCATTCCTGTTGAATTAACACGACTGTTTAAGATATCTTTTTTAGTTTCGGGAGACCATTTCTGAGCGACATCCTCGCCAATAAGATTCACTATCGTGTCTGCTTTTTCCCATGCATTCAGGAATGGTTTTCCAGCATCCTTATCACTACTATGAACAAATTCAATCCCCTGAATCCAGCGAGATTCATTGACAGGAACCGACCTTGACGCGACAACAACATTGTCTCCACGCATCACGAGTCTTTTTATAAGGTGCCTACCAATCCTTCCGGTTCCGCCAATAATTAACCAATTAGTCATTTTCTATAAGCGAAAATTGTATAACT
>CAYNKD010000138.1:0-1638 GCA_964397735.1 uncultured bacterium
ACGGTCTATGGACTTTAGCTGAAGCAGATAGTGATGTAACACAATCAGCTACAGCAGTTGCTTCTGACACTGTAACAGCGTTAGAACTTCTAGCTCTTAGAAAAAATATGGGTAAATATGGAATGAACCCAAGTGAAGTTGTATATCTTGTATCACAAGGTGTGTATTTCAATCTGCTCGAAGATGCAGAATTCCAAGACATTAACTTAGTAGGCGATATGGCTACTAAAGTACGTGGTGAGATCGGATCAGTCTTTGGCTCTAAAGTCATTGTCTGTGATGAATTCCCTACACAAGCAGCTAACATGCCAGGAGCAATTGCTCTATACGCAAGAAACTATGTAATGCCAAGACTACGTGGAGTAACCATTGAGTCTGATTACGAAGTTGCTAATCAGCGTAGAGTGCTTGTTGCTTCTCAAAGAATTGGTTTCACCGATCTAATCGATGCAGCTACTTCTAAGTGGGCATACCAATACAAAGCTAGTTAATAGCTTACGTCGAATTTTGGTGGGGTTCATGCCCCACCAACTTTTTTTAAAAAATTATGGCAAATTTAGTAACATTACAACAGTATAAAGACTTCGCAGGACTTCAAGGTGTTCAAAATGACGCAAGGATTAATGTGATTATAAGTTCCATTAGTCAACTTGTAAAAAGTTATTGTGGAACAAGCTTTGTAGATTACTATAGTAGTGCCAAAACCGAGTACTTCGACATACTCGATCCTCTTACAGATAGAGTAATGTTAGACGAAAGTCCATTAGTCGCTGTAACATCAGTACAAGAGAGAACCGATCAAGCTAGTTCATATGTAACCCTAATCACAGAAAATTCTGACAGTAGTGGTAAATATGAATACATAGTTGATACTGTTTCTGACAGTATAATTAGAACTCAAAGCACTGGTACTAAATACTTTCCGAAAGGAAGAAAAGCTGTAAAAGTAGTATATACTGCAGGATACAGCGCAACGCCAGCGGATTTAAGACTAGCCTTATTTGATTTAATCAAATATTACTTAAAAGATGAAAGAAAAGAAAGAATGACTATTGCAGGTGCAACGGTAGAAAACCAAGTCAGTTCTAGTATAGCAGGTAACACAGGATTTCCAGATCATATCAAAAGAATACTTGATATGTACAAGATATTGAAATAAATGTCTGACCAAAGAATAATTGCTGGCATCAAGGGATTGATGGACAAGTATGAAGATAAGGAAATACGAAAAAAAGAGGGAGCAAGTAAAGTACATAGAGTAAGCTTTACTACTCAAGAAACTTCAGCTGCATTTATAAATGGAACAGATTTAGCACTAAATAAGATATTTGCGAAAGACTCTCTTTATAGAGACGCTTTTAAAACTTATAATAGTAAGCAAGTATGGAATACTGTATTAAGAAGTATCTTTTATGACTTTGCAAATGGTGGTAAGTTCGGAGGATTAACCTTAGTACAAAAAGTACCTCTTAGAGATTTTAGTAGTTTTAAAGGAGCAAATAAATCACAAGTATTTGTTATACCAGGATCTAGTGCAGAAAGATTTACAATAGAAATAAGACTACCTAGTGCTCAAAGAACTATTTATACTTTTTGTGCAGCTTTTAGAAAACATGCATGGAAGATGTGGTGTGATGG
>CAYNKD010000139.1:0-666 GCA_964397735.1 uncultured bacterium
TAGTAATTATTTCTTCTATAGATAAATCGCAGTGTTTTCTTACTTCAGATATAAAATCTTGTATTAGCTTTTCAGGGGCTGAAGCTCCAGATGTTAAACCAATTATCTTAGAGTTTATTATTTCATTAATAGGGAGATTTTTGCTAAAATCAAATAATTCAGATTTTTCACAACCAGATTTTTTAGCAACTTCAACTAGTCTTTTTGAATTTGATGAATTTTCACTTCCAATAACAAAGAACATATCACAACCTGGAGCTATTTTTTTTACAGCATCTTGTCTATTCGTGGTTGCATAACAAATATCTTCTTTAATTGAAGATTTAATATTTGGGAATTTTTTTTTTAAAATTTCAATAATATTTTTAGTATCATCAATTGAAAGCGTTGTTTGGGTTACATAAGCTAATGGTTTATTAAATTCATCAGCCTTTAGTTCTTCCGCATCTTTTTCAGTTTCTATTAACTTTATACTTCCTTCTGGCAGCTGTCCCATTGTTCCAATAACTTCAGGATGTCCTTTATGTCCAATTAAAATAATTTGATAACCATTTTTATAGTGGCGCTCAGATTCTTTATGTACCTTTGTCACTAGTGGGCACGTTGCATCAATATAAAACATTTTTTTATTTTCTGCTTCTTTGGGCACAGTTTTAGGTACACCAT
>CAYNKD010000139.1:676-1635 GCA_964397735.1 uncultured bacterium
CTTGAACTATCTTTAATTTCACTTAATTCTTCAACAAATACTGCTCCAGATTTTTTTAAATTTTCAACAACCTGCTTGTTGTGCACAATCTCATGTCTTACGTAGACAGGTGCTCCAAATTTTTTTAATGCTTTTTCAACTATATCAATAGCTCTGTCAACGCCCGCACAAAATCCTCTTGGAGAGGCTAATAATATTTTTATTTTATTAGTCATAAAGCTATAACTAGACTTATTCTTTTAACTATGTTTTTATATTATTTGAAGCTTATTTTTTTGGAAGTGTAGCATTCAAAATAAATGCTATTAATCCCGCCGGAATTAAGCCAGTTGTTAACAATAATTTCAATTTAATTCCAAAATCAGGTATATGAGCGACAAATTCAGGAAAAGCATACAATCCAATTCCAAAAGATAGAGATAAAGCTAATATTAAAATATTTCTTTGACTCATTTCAGTTTTTGAAATTAATTTAATTCCAGCTCCAGCAATTAATCCAAACATAATTATCGCAGCGCCACCGATAACTGAATCTGGCATTGCAGCAATTATTCCTCCAAGTTTTGGAAATAAACCTAATAAAATTAAAATTATGCCGGCAACAGTACCTACGTGCCTGCTAATTACTCCAGTAAACGCAACTAGACCAGCATTTTGAGAATAAGAAGTATTAGGCATAGCATTAAAAATTGATGCAAAAGCTGTTCCTACTCCATCCGCCATTATACCTCCAGAAAGTTCTTTATCTGTAGCTTCTCTATTAGCTCCGCCCATTGTAGTAGCACTAATATCCCCAATAGTTTCTATTGTTGTAACGATAGACATAAACAACATTAATATGACTGCACCCCAAACAAAATCTATTCCGTATTGGAAAGGCATTGGAAAAGCAAACCAATCAGCTGCTGCTATTTTTCCCCATCTAATTTCTCCTAGTAAAGCTGCCATTACGAAACCAG
>CAYNKD010000140.1:0-1632 GCA_964397735.1 uncultured bacterium
CGGTCGTGTGATCAAGTGTCGCTCTTCCGAAGACAAAAAAGCACAATAGTCTTCCCAGTTGTCAACTTTGTGAAACCATGGCACTTCAATACTTTTTGTATCTTTATCTATTATAACCGATTCAAATACTTTGTCAAGAGAAAAATGCCTTGCAGACCATCTTTTTTCAATTGGCAGCGGCTCATCGCCATAGCTGCTGTTCTTGGGTCTTAATCCCGTCGCATTCGCTCTCAACTCTCTTCTAATCTTCTTAAAATCCTCGGCATCAAATGTAAAGCCAGCGGGTATGCCGCTACTTATATGTTCGCCTTTATATGTTAAAATAAACCTTTTCTTCGAGGATATATCTTTTCTGTGTTCTCGAAGTATTTCATTGCTATAAATTCCGTAAGGAAAGGCAGCATAATATTTGTCTGGTATTGCCCACCTACTCAGCTTGCGGCTGATCCAATACGCGGTGTTGGCGCCATAAAGAACGCTCCAGGATAAGCAATCCCGCTTGTCTCGATCCTTTGGATGAACGGGAACATAGTATATGGGAATGGGCTTGCGGCTTTCCGAAGGGAAGTTATCATAGCTCCTATGATACCAGACCGGATCTTGCACATACTCCCCGACCTCATGCCGAATCAAGGGTTGCATGTCGTGATGACAAACAATCCAGATTGTTTCACAGCCAGCCCAGGCGCACTCCATTACCGCATGATGAATTGCTAGATAATTCGGCGATAGCGGCATCATACAATCATGCCAAGGAAACTTAAAATCTAGCGGTTGGCCCGCAACTGGTATAATCCCTGACAAGTGAAATGAGTTTATATCTTGCTTACCTTGTTCCATTCTTCTATGTCGTACTTTTCGTAATTAAACTTCAAATAATCGCTATCTTGGTGTCGTGGCCTTGTTAGCTTTCGGATTTCTCTGTGTGCAGATTCAATCTTGAGCGGACAATACCTAGTTTGGCCGGAAGGAGAGGTTCCATTCTTTGCTCCCGAAATGCCGGCCTCTTTCATTAATTTTAAAATTTTGAACTTAGCATATATCTCTGAATATTCTATATCTCTTCTCTGTTCTTCCGTCATGATCGACACCGCTACAAGATCTTTCTTATCGTGATTGCCATCAATTCTATCAGATGGATAAAAATAAATCTGCTTAATAAAATCTGATTTTGTCTCTATTTCCGTGTGAGAGTGGCACATGCCGGATCTGACATTAAACCAGTCGAGCACCTGATATCGTTCGGGTTCTGGGGTTATCGGCGGATCTACACCGTTCAGCCCCTCTTCATCAAATATGAATGCTTTCTCAAAATTTACTTTTGCCAATCTTGAGTCTTTCGTTGTGATGCTAAGTGTGTTGCCGTCTACTTTTGCAAAACCAACATTATCATAAAATGGTACTTTACCAGACAAGGATAAAATATATAACATTTTTTTATATATTTCAAGCTTTGAATGACTTGTTTCTGCTAAATCAAAAAAAAATGGTGGTTTTTGCTTTATAAAGATTATTGGCAAATTATTCTTGTGGGCGAAAATGACTGCTTCGGGCGTGGCGCCAAAAACAATTTTTTCAAATTTATAAAGATGGTCCTTCATTCATCATCTACAACAAAACAAACAATGTAAT
>CAYNKD010000141.1:0-1614 GCA_964397735.1 uncultured bacterium
GATTTAAGAGATAATTGAAGGAACAGACAGCTTGTCTAGCAAATTCTATTCACACTTTATTCACACCACCCATTTCCCCTAAAACCCATGTCAGTCAAAGAACCGTCCTATTGGCTAATGAAAAGGTAACTTTTGGCCATGGACTAGGTTTTCAGCGATTTAAAAAGATTTACCCAAACCACTTCTTTTCGCTGAGATTATAGACTATGACTGAACCACGCTACTGGCTAATAAAAAGCAAGCGCTATCATTAATCAACCCATTTAGGCTTAAACCCAATCAGTTCAGAAACACCTTCCTCCAAATCATTCACGCATTGGGATGAAAGTTCTCCTATCTCCATAAAGAGATGGTTTACCTTATTTACCCTATTTACCTTGTTTAAGCGGATCATGGTAAACAGGCTAAACCGAGGGTTTAAAGAGACAAACCTCACCCTTCCCTTCCAGTGTTGTTTTAGTGGATTGAAGGAAACCTTTTTTCTGTAATTGCTTGAGAGTTGCAAGAGCTTTTTTCTGAGTGTCGAAATGATTGGGATAAGCATCCTGTAATTGTTTTGAATTGATGCACTCAAAATTTTCCCTCCAATAATCTCTTACCTCTTCCAGAGCATCCCCTTGCCTTTCGCTCAAGCTCTCTTCTTTCTGAGCAAGCTTTTCTTTTTGTGTAACGGATCTAGTAGAGCCATGACTAATCCACTGACTACGCTCTATTTGCTCTACAACTAAATCAATGGGAGTGGAGTTTCTCCCTTGAGTAGATATTGAAATTCTTTGGTCATGTTCATCTTGCGAGAACCAGTCCATTTTTATTATTTGAGAGGCTTCAGCAGTTAAGGCATTTGACCCTCGTGCAGCATTGGAGGCCCTTTCATCTGATCGACTTTTAGAAGAGTGATGGAGAAGAATTGGAGTTGCATCTAAAGGAAGGGCCTCAGTTAGAAACCGTATTGGCTCAGTTGCTTCTGGTTTATTTTCATCCAATCCAATTCCACTAATCAAACTTGCAAAGGCATCCAAAACAACTATTGAGTTTGGGTTTTCCTCTGCTACTGAAACTATTTCCTCAATGCCTTGTTCATCTAAATGAATTGATGCTCCTTTATGCCAGAGGCGTTTAATAGGTTCAAGAATGATGGCTTTATTTCTGCTGGTCTTTTTCATAAGACCACAAGGAATCAAAATTTCTGCCCAATCTTTTAATGGCTGATCGGTTCCAACAATGATGATCGGCCGTTTTTCACAATTGATTTTATGACCTAAAAATTCTTTGGAGTCATAAGTTAAACAGCCTAAGAAAGCAGAAACAAAGGCACTCTTACCAACCTTCTGAAGAGCGGTCACGATGTTTAAAGTCCTCTCTGCAAAGAGTTGATCACAAAGCCATGATTCCTCTGGAATTTCAATCTCTTGGTTTGGAAATTCTCCGCTTGATGTTCCTTTTAGTTTTGCTCGTGCCTTAGCGATTAGTTGATAAATCTCTCCATCTCTAAGAGAGAGAGACGAATCAATAGCAGCCCCACGAATAAGAGCCTGTCTTTCGAAAGCAGGTGTTTTTTCTTGAAGTAATTTCTCAGCTAGCTCTTGAAGTTCTGAGAGAGCTGCCTTGTCATCG
>CAYNKD010000142.1:0-1598 GCA_964397735.1 uncultured bacterium
CGCAGAATGCGCTGAAAGGTATTCAAGCTACCGTATGTGGCACAAAGATTTCGGTCAGCCGGGTACCTTCGTAGAAGTTTTTCCTGAAGGACTCACGCTGAGAGAAACGCTCATACCATTTCTTTAGAACCGGTTTGTCGAATACCAGCTCGTCAAGTCCAAGGTCTATCATACGATCGACTGTTGGCATGTAGGCAGCGTCGACAATTGTTAGCATGTCACCCATGATCCAGTTTTCGCCATGTAACTGCAGCCCATCGTTAAACCTCCGCGCTGCGAGATCGAGGCGGTCAACCGCCTCGGTTGTCTCTTCCGAACTAAAACCCGTTTTTTGCATACGTTTGTAAAAATGTTTGCGCACGGGATGATTGTCCGCCATTTCCTGATAGGCGCTGTCATCCATATTCTCGTATCGTTTGGCGAGAAATTTGTTGAACGAAGGAATCCGGATAGCGGGTGTGGGCACCTCTTCAAGGTAACGCAACCATTTTCGCATCTGCGCTCTTTCAACAGCTGTGGACGGTGACATTGGAAAATCAGGATAAACTTCTTCCAGATACTCAAGAATTACCGAAGAATCGATGATCACATCATTATCATCAGTGATTGTCGGTACGACGCTGTTGGGATTTAACTTGAGATAGGGTGTTTGTAGATGCTCGCGAGTCTTGTGGTCGACGATGTGGTTTGTATAGGGGATTTTTTTTTCCCACAAAGCCAGACGGACCTTTTGACTGCAGGTCGACTGTGGAAAGTTGTAGAGCGTAATATTGCCCATCGGTTTAGCTCCCAGTTTGGGGCGAGTGTTCATAGAGATTGATATGCCGTCAACCTCTGAAATAAAAGCGGAGGTAGCCGACGATAACGGCCTATGTGTCCAGCGTTTGCTATTTTATTCGTCGCCATCACGTTGTTAGAAGTGGTAGTCTGTCGGACGTTTCTTCGGGAATCCCATTGTGACCTCCTCTGATCAAACACCTGCGTTGGGTGCAAGCCTGATTGACAGCCCCTACGCGTGGAAACGCCTCGCCACATCGTTTGCACTTGGTACCGTAGGTAGTATCGGATTTTGGGGGGTCGTGGTCATACTACCCTCAGTGCAGCAGGAGTTTTCCGTCGACCGGGCGGACGCATCTATCCCGTATACGCTTACGATGGTTGGGTTTGCCATCGGGAACGTGCTTTTTGGTCGCTATGTTGATCGGCTCGGCATTGTTATACCGATTATCGCAGCAGCGATTGGTATGTCGATCGGACACATTGGTGCAGCAATGGCCGGCAATATCTGGATTTTTTCTTTGCTGCAGGGAGTTTTTATCGGTGTCGGCACTGCAGCAAGTTTCGGGCCGCTTATCGCTGACGTGTCTCACTGGTTTCGCCGCCGGCGCGGTGTTGCCGTCGCATTTTGTGCATGCGGAAACTATATTGGTGGTGTGATCTGGCCGCTAGTGGTTACCAGCCTCACAGCCGAGTACGGCTGGCGCACGACCTATTTGATAATTGCGATCATAATCGTTGTCGTAAAGGTACCACTGGCACTTACGTTGCGGCGTCCGCCGCCGAAAGCGGCCCCGGTTTCAACCGTTGTGACGCGGGAA
>CAYNKD010000143.1:0-436 GCA_964397735.1 uncultured bacterium
AACTGGAGGCTTGGCTCTTTGGAACCCGACCTCTTGTCAATGATCCCGCCTATTTCCTCCTGCTTGCGGTTGGGCCGATGTCCACGAAATTGGAAGGCTTCGGCAGCGAAGACGTAGATGCGCTACTTGCTGAGATAGTCGAAGCACCAATGGGCTCCTCACGCAATGCGCTCATCGGTGAAATGCAGCAGCTTCTGGCGGATTCTGTGCCCTACGTGCCCCTGGTAGAAACCGTATTGCCCTGGGTTCACCTCGGTGGCTACGAGGGCCTAAATCCAAACCCGACAGGAGCGATCTATCTCCAGGATGTCATCCCCAGCGGATAAAGGAGTTCGGGCCAGTAACCCAAACAGCCTGGAGGTACCCGGATCACGGTTGCGTCACTTGTTGGCGACAGGAGAGACGCACCTTGTGGCAAGTAGTTACGATGCTCTAA
>CAYNKD010000143.1:446-1595 GCA_964397735.1 uncultured bacterium
CCGGCTTCGGGGCCGCTGCTTCGCTCACTGGTGCGCCCGATATCGGACTAGTCACAATGACTGAAATGGTTGATTCATGTCGGCGCATCTGCTCGGCGGTCTCCGGGCCAGTCATCGCTGACGGCGACACCGGTTATGGCAGCGTCTTGAACGTAGTGAGAACCATCCAGGCATTCGAAGGTGCTGGGGCTGCAGGAGTTCATATCGAAGACCAGGTGACACCCAAGCGTTGTGGTCACATGGTCGGCAAGGAACTGATTACCCCCGCAGAGATGAGCGCTAAAATTCAAGCTGCCGTCAACGCTCGACGCAACGATGATTTCGTGATTATTGCTCGCACAGATGCTCGTGCAGTCGAGGGTCTCGATGCCGCAATCAGCCGCGCAAGTCTTTACAAGAAGGCCGGTGCCGATGTTCTTTTTGTTGAGGCCCCTGAAACTCTTGGGGAAATCGAAGCGGTTGCTGAGAGACTCCCGGGCCCGATCCTCTACAACTGGGCCTACCAAGGTCTTAGCCCCCATGTGCAGTTCGATACCTTAAAAAGGTTAGGTTTTTCGCTCGTCCTCTTCGCTGATGTGGCACTCGTAGTACACAAGGCACTGTCAGGGTTCTTCGGTCGACTCCGAACGGCGAATGACCTTGATGAACTCTCAGCCGAGCTAACGCCGTTCGATTCATTCAACGAGTTTGTTGGACTTTCAAATTGGCGCGACCTAGAAAATCAGTTCGGAACTGGCGATCTCTCCGTCGCACCCACAGGAGGCCAGTAGTGCAGACCAAGTATCAGATCTATCAAGAAGCGCTCCTAGGCGGGACAGTCGGCTATGGAAATAGCTTGGCGATTTTAGTCGTTGATTTCCAACGATCGTTTGTCGACCGAGACGTACCGGGAGGCGGTGATTTCTCGAGTGCAATCAAAGCTACTCGCCGCCTCCTTGACGTTGCCCGAAGCGTTCAAACCCCTGTCGTGTTTACAGTGACGGCCTACGAGAAGCACCTGAAGGACGCGGGCTTGTTTATTGAGAAATGCCCAACTCTTGAGCACTCGATTATCGGCTCTCCAATGGTGGCCCTCGATCCAGAACTCAACCGAACTGACGACGAGCCAGTAGTTGTAAAGAACTTCGCCAGTGGTTTTTTCGGTACCAG
>CAYNKD010000144.1:0-1585 GCA_964397735.1 uncultured bacterium
CCGGTTGGCCGCACTTGTGGGGTCTCTTTTTTCGAGGCGACTTTCATGTTGCGAGCTTTTCGCGTTGCGCCTATCGTGAGGTATACCTCGCGCGGAACGTCTTCATGCAACGGTGATGAGAGGGCTTAGATTTTCACAATGGAGTGTTGTCGTCTTCATGACTCTTAGCGTGGCTGGGTTTGGCACCTTGAGCTCGCCCGCCGGCGACACGAATGCCCACATACCCAGTGTTCAAACGGCATTTAGCAATCCGCCGGGACTTGGTCCTGGTATTTTCCTGGTGGCCAGCCCGGAACTGCATAGCCATCACTTCGGTGAATCCGTGGTGCTTCTCATTGAGCACGACAAGACGGGTGCGCTCGGTCTCGTCGTCAACCGAGTCTCGAAATTCACGTTGTACGAAGCCATGCCCGACTTGAATTGGGTCGAGGCGCCAGCGCGGCCGCTGTTTGTCGGCGGGCCAGTGCAGCCCGAGTTAATTACCGTGTTGTTTCGCAGCCAGAGTGCGTTACCGGGCGCTGAATTCGTGGTAGCCGACATCCACTTCAGCGCCAGCGAGGAAATGCTGCGAAGTTTGTTGGCTCGCAAGGATGCCGCCTTCGTTGTTTACGCCGGTTATGCGGGCTGGGGACCTGGTCAGTTGGAGGCCGAACTACGGCACGGCAGTTGGCGCTTGGCGGAGGCTGAGTCAGGATTGGTGTTCGACCGTGCGATTGACGATATCTGGCCGGAACTCATTCGCCAGACAGAGGCGGTCTGGACCCGGACCACCCAGGACCCAACTCCGCACACCGCGACTCTCCCTGAAATCAAACAAGAAACTTAGGCATCGCCTCACTGCCTGCGAAACACTCAGTCGTTTTCGGTCGCGGTATGCACGTAATCAAGCTCGCCCGTGTGATGTATGAAAACGTGGAACACAATCGGACGGCAGCAAACGTAGCAGTCCTCAATGTAATTGGTGTCGCCCGCGGAGCAGTCGACGCTGGTGTCGAATTGCTCTCCACAATATGGGCATGAGACACGGGTTTGCTCGAGCATGTCAGTTCACCGATTGATTAGCCGGGTCGGACGGTATCGGTACGCTACCCAGACCGAGCTTCATATCCCAGCCGGATTTGTCGACGCTGGGGGCAATCAATGTGCAAAATGAGTGCAGCATTGTCCCGTCAATCGCGAGTTCGATACCCTGTCCCGTGGCTTGGTGCAGACCGAGCACCGGTTGATTCGTTTCGTTGCGTTTGAGATTTGCTCGGATCAGCAACAGCGGCTTGTCACCGAGAGGTGTCGATGTGATAACCGAATCGTAGCTGCTTTCAAAGTTACTTTGCGCAACCGCACTCTCGTGCTGAAATGTGAGTACGGTTTTCTTTGCTTGTATTTGCGTCTGCCCGATGACCACTTCGTTGCTCGCTAAGCAGTTAACCAGAGCCGGCCACAGTCCTTTTACGAAGCGACGGGTCATCCAGAAACGAAACTCGGCCAGCTCGTTGGTCTTCAGCAGCAGCCGGACGTCCGCCGGTCTAAATGGCATGTTGATTTGGCTAAGATTGGACATGGAGAGAAAACTCATGGCGAAAGCCAC
>CAYNKD010000145.1:0-1575 GCA_964397735.1 uncultured bacterium
CTGGATGACAATATCAGTTACCAGGTAACTAAAACCATAGATATTCCTCCATCCGCAATGGATACCGGGTTATCGAATCATATTTTGCATTCAGCCAACGCTATTGGCGCGTCCAACATGAAGATGCCAAGTGGGGCCGGACATGACGCCATGGTGTTATCCCGCCACATACCGTCCGCAATGCTTTTTATCCCCAGCATAAATGGCAAGAGCCACTCTGAAGCCGAAGATACCTCAGATGAGGATATTATTATTGGTTGCCAGGTACTTGCAGGAGCAGTTGAAAGTATTGCTTTATCATTGAATATGCAAAATAAGTGAAAGTTAGCCAAATACCGGACCACCCGGAAATTCTACCGTGCAAATAACCGTCCCGGTCCGTGGGCTTCAGCAGAATACTCTATGGTCTTGAGCGCGGCCCACAGAATTGTCTGGTTCGACGACAGAACGGGAAGCGCCAATTCATTCTCCATCTGATCCAGTATATCAAATGTGTGCAGGTCGGTAGCCAGAAAAACCACAGCCTCTGCCGGCGCCGACGAGATCGATCGGGCTATCCCGATGATTGACCCCGGCTTTACCTTTGCAACCTCCCTCATGGACAGCACATCGAGCGTCGCATCCGCGGTTATTATATATCCCTTGTCTGTAAAATAACCAGGCACAAGGCCATGAATGTCCTCAGGGTATGGGGTCCCGACCGCAAATCGTGCTATTTTCAGGCTTTCAAGCGCATCCCGTAAAGCGGTCCATGCTGAAACACAAGGGATGCCGGCTCTGTCTCCGATTTCTGCTGTCCGGATTTCGTTCCAGTTTCGATCCATGATGAAGGTTGTGACCATGTCTGCATAGACAATTACGTCTACTCCGGTCGCGACCAACTCGTCTACAGCCCGGTCAACCGTTTCTTCCATCTTCAATACGGCTGCCCCGGTCAGGTTTCCCCTGGCCATGATGCGGGTCGCGTAGAATGCAACATCAGGCAGTGACAGAGACCAGAGCTCAGGTTCGATGACAGTATTGTTGGCCGGAACAATAAGTCCGATTTTATGACGCGGTTCAGGCATCGGACATTTTCCAATGTATGTTCCCACGCGGAACAAATCTCCCTGTCGGAATGTTTGATTTCAATTGGGCATTTTCCGAAATGACATCTCCCCTCAGGAAACTCGCCATCATCTTGCCGCGAAGTGGGTAACCTTCGAACGGTGACCGGCCCGCTTTTGAGATAATATCCCTTCTCTCAATTTTCCTTTCGATTTCCGGATCAACAAGAACGACATCCCCGTCAGCCCCTGGCCTTAGAAAGCCCTTACGTTCAGAAAGCCCAAATATCTCAGCAGGTCGTTCGCAAAGTACACGGACTACGTCTTCGTATGAAATGCTTCCTTTCGCCGCGAGGTCGAGAACAGCTGGAACTATGGTATCGAGCCCTGGCACGCCGCCTGGAACCGACCAGGGATCGTTACCGGCCTTCAGCGTCTCTTCATGTGGAGCGTGATCGGATCCAACAAAATCCACTGTCCCGTCGGCAAGGGCGGAAACAGCAGCCTGACAGTCCTGGCGGGTCCGAAG
>CAYNKD010000146.1:0-1559 GCA_964397735.1 uncultured bacterium
CGGCCACGATTCGCACGGCGTGATCCGCGCACCCTATTATATCGACTATGTCAAAAACGACCAGACCCGCACCAACCAGTCATTGAGCGTAATCTTCCAAACCGATTCGATGGCCATCGTCGACGGCAACTTCGGCTTCGGCCAAGTTATCGGCGAACAAGCAATGACACTTGGCATCGAGATGGCCCAAAAACACGGCATCGCCACGGTCGCCCTGCGCAATAGCGCCCACCTCGGCCGCATCGGCGATTGGCCGACAATGGTCGCGGAAGCCGGCATGGCCTCTTTTCACTTCGTCAATACCAGCGGCTATGGCCTACTGGTCGCCCCCTTCGGCGGCATCGACCGCCGCCTTTCGGCCAACCCCATCGCCGCCGGCGTACCTGTCGAAGGAACAAAACCCATCATCCTCGATATCTCGACCTGCGCCATCGCCGAAGGCAAATTGAAAGTCGCGCTAAACAAGGGCGTCGAAGTCGAACCTGGCTGCATCATGGATAACGCAGGCAACGCCATCACCGACCCAGCGCAATTCTACACCGACCCGCCCGGTGTGCTCTTGCCCTTCGGCGGGCACAAAGGCTACGGCCTCAGCGTAATCGCCGAGATGTTCGCCGGCGCGCTGACCGGCAACTCCTGCTCCAACCCCGACAATGATCAGCGCCTGCTCAACGGTATGTATTCGTTGATCATCGACTGCGACCGCCTGCCCGAGGAACTCGGCTTCGCCGCCGAGGTCCAGCGCTTTATCGACTTCGTAAAAAGCGCGCGCAGAGCGCCTGGTTTTGACGAAATTCTGATGCCCGGCGAAATTGAAGAGAAAAACCGCAAGGACCGTGAAGCCAATGGTATCGAACTCGACGATACGACCTGGCAGACTTTGTGCGATTCGGCGAAAGACTTGGGAGTGGATGAGGCGATGGTGCAAGAATCTATTTTATAATTTATAAGGTCCAATACTGCCCTGAAACGGCCGAGGATCATATGAATTTTCAACTATAATATTTGCATTCAACCCTCTCCCACGGATTTTCTCTATGCAAAATCGCATCAAAGAAAGACTCGCCGCCAACACCCCCGCCTTTGGCGCGCAACTCCGCTTCGCTTCGCCCGCCATCGCCGAACTCTTCGGTCACTCCGGTTTCGACTACCTCGTCATCGACACCGAGCACGCCCCACAGCCCTCACCCGGTATCCAAGCGCAACTACAAGCCATAGGTAATACCCCTGCCACCCCCGTCGTCCGCCTCTCGCGCGTCGACGAAGAACAAATCCGCCTCTACCTCGACATGGGCGCAATAGGCATCCTCGCTCCCTTCATCAACACCGCTGAGCAAGCCGAAGCGGGCGCCCGCGCCTGTCGTTATCCGCCAACAGGGATTCGCGGCTTCGGCCCACACCGCGCATCGCAATACGGTCTAAATACCGAAGAATACTTTTCGACGATTAATGACCAGGTCTTATTCATCGGCCTGATTGAAACTACCGAAGCTGTCGACAATATCGACGAAATCCTCGCCGTCGAAGGCTTCGATAGTTTTATTATAGGCCCCGTTGAC
>CAYNKD010000147.1:0-1554 GCA_964397735.1 uncultured bacterium
TTCTTTATTTCACACTATGCCAAGTAGTCCCTGAAGAAGAGTCTTTGATTTGAACACCCAAACTTAACAATTCCTTTCTTATTTCATCAGCTTTTTTCCAATCTTCATTCTTTCTTGCTTCATTTCTCAAGTTAACCATCTCCTCTATCTTCGCGTTTTCTAAATCATTTGATTTTGGAAGAATTCCCAAAACATCATCCACCTCAGAAAAAAACCGTTTCAAACTCCCAGAATTTTTTTTAATTCCCTTTTTTCTAGAATCCTTTATCAGGTCCATTAAAACTGACATTGCTTGAGGGACATTAAGATCTTTTTTTAAATATTCAATAAAGGAATCCCTATATTTCTCTACAAAGGAATCATCTTGACTTTCATCTGCAGAAAAACCTTCAATTTCTTCTAGAAAGTTTTTTATTCTATTTAATGTAGATCGAGAATCTTGAAGAAGGTCAAAACTAAAATTTAAAGGTTGCCTGTAATGTCCACGCATTAAAGAATACCTTAATTCTGTACCTGTAAAACCTTTTTTATAGATGTCCGCAGGGGTATAGGCATTGCCCAAGCTCTTTCCCATTTTTCCACCATCAACTAACAAAAACCTACAATGCATCCAGTGACCTGCAAGCTGCTTTCCGGAAAAAGCTTCACTTTGAGCTATCTCGCATTCATGATGCGGAAAAATTAAATCCTCTCCCCCAGAATGAATATCCAATTTGTCTTGAAAAAGATCATTTACCATAGCCGAACATTCAATATGCCAGCCAGGAAAACCGTCTGAACCAAGAGAAGTGTCCCATTTCATAACATGCTTAGGGTCAGTTTTCCATAAAGCAAAATCTGCTGGATCATTTTTTTCAAGATTCACATCTACCCTGTGCCCCAAATCGAGATCATCAATAGAGTTTTTTGACAAATTACCATATCCCTCAAACGACTTAACTGAAAAGTAAACATTTCCATTAGACCTATATGCATATCCTTTTTCTATTAATTTTTCAATCATAGAGACCATATCCTCAACATGGTTACTTGCTTTGGAGACATGTGTAGGTTTTTTCATATGTAAAGAATCCATATCCTTGAAAAAACACTCTTCATAACGAGCAACAATCTCCCAAGGAGAAATCCCTTTCTTTGTAGCTTTTTCTTCAATTGGATCAATTTCAACGAGACCATTTTCTCTTTCCCTCATATGGCCAACATCAGTTATATTCATTGCTTGAAAAACTTCCCATCCGCCCCACTCCAAGGTCCTCCTCAAAAGGTCAGAAAATAAAAACGATCTCCAATTTCCAATAGTTGGCCTGCTGTATAGGGTTGGTCCACAATGATACATCCTAACAATACCATTTTCTTTAGTTTCTAGAGGAAAAAGGTCGCCTCTCAGGGTGTCGAAAAAAACTGGCCTAAACCAAGGTTTATTCAATTAGCTTATCCATCTCCCACAATTAGGGCATACGCAAATAGATTCAGTTTTTTCAAGTTCTTCAAGACATAAAGTTGGCAAACAAGAATTGCATGCATCACAGAGAAAAACAGGTTGGTTCTCAAAAT
>CAYNKD010000148.1:0-486 GCA_964397735.1 uncultured bacterium
GTCAACGCCTTCCGCGCTCCCGGACTGCGCGTACACGGCCTGGCCTGGGCCGACAACAGCACTCTGTGGGTCGCCGACACCTCCGCCGGCACCGTCAGTCGCCTCGATCCGACGGACGGCCGCGTCTGGGAAGTGATACGCGTAGAGGCCCCAGTCGAAATCCACGGTCTCACCATCCACGAGGGCATACTCTGGTACTGCGATGCAGCCACCCGCGCCATCGGTCAACTCTATTTGGACTAATCACATTATCTGAAAGGATCACCACCCGATGAAGATCACCGATGTCAAAACCGCCGAAGTCCGCATCAAACACGACGGCAAACCCACCTACCTCTACCACTATGTACGCATTCATACCGACGAGGGCGTCTACGGCACGGGTGAGGCGAGTCACGTCGACGGCGGCTGGCGCGGTTCGACGCAATCGATGGCCCAACAAATCATCGGCAAGGACCCCCGCGATGTCGACGCCATCTTCGAAGG
>CAYNKD010000148.1:496-1537 GCA_964397735.1 uncultured bacterium
GCAGCTATATCTTCCGCGGCGGCGTGTCGGGCCTGGGTGTCTCGGCGCTGACCGGCATCGAGGTCGCGCTGTGGGACCTGGCCGGCAAAGCCCAGGGCGTGCCTGTCTACCGCCTGCTCGGCGGCAAATTCCGCGACCGAGTTCGCCTCTATGTAGACAGCGCCATGACCAACTGCCAGGAACGGGCCGAAGAAGCTCGGGCCAAGGGTTTCACTGCCATCAAATTCGACCTCGACGATGCCAACAACCCACACAAGGCCGACCGCTGGAACTGGTCGGTCACACCGGGTGAATTGGAAGTCATGGTAAACGAGGCCTTTGAAATCCGCGAAGCCGTCGGCGACCACATGGATCTGGCCATCGATCTCCACGGCCGCTATGACGCCACCGCCGGCATGAAAGTCGCGCACGCTTTAGAAGACCTGAACCTAATGTGGCTAGAAGAGCCGGTGCCACCGGAAAACATCCAGGCCATCGCCAATATCACCCACTCGACCCATACGCCAATCTGCGCCGGCGAAAACGCATTTTTGCGCCACGGCTTTCGCGAAATGATCGAAAAGCAGGCCGTCGACATCATTATGCCCGACATATCCAAATGCGGCGGCCTGTCCGAATGTCGCAAGATCGCCAATATGGCCGAGACCTACTACATCCCCTTCGCTCCTCATAACAACTCCAGCGCCTTATCTACAGTAGGCGACGCGCACGTCTGCGCCAGCGTGCCGAACTTCCTCGCCCTGGAGTTCCACCGCTTCCACGACCCGACCTGGAACGACGTCGTGCTCTCCGACGAACCGGTAATTCAGGACGGCCATGTGGCGATGACCGAAAAACCGGGGTTGGGCGTCGAGCTCAACGAAGCATTTTTGCAGAGCCAGTTGGAAGACGGGGAGCCGCTTTGGCAGTAAACTGCATAGATTGTAGCGCAATCGAAGACGCGGAGCCGCTCGACATTTTGGTTGAATCTCAGGGGCTCATAGCCGATGATCCGATTACCGGCGCAGTCCTTGTCAGACGCTTGTGGCAATTTTAATTGCG
>CAYNKD010000149.1:0-1524 GCA_964397735.1 uncultured bacterium
AAGAAATTAATAATTCCAATACAGTTGTAAAAAGCCCTATAGTTGGAACAGCTTATTTATCTCCTGAGCCTGGGGCTAAACCATTTGTTTCAATTGGAAAAAAAATAAAAAAAGGTGAAACTTTGTTAATTGTTGAGGCAATGAAAACAATGAATCATGTTCCTTCTACTAAAGATGGTGTTGTTAAAAAGATTTGCGTCGAGGATGGCCAACCAGTTGAGTTTGGTCAAACTATTATCGTTCTTGAATAATGTTTAAAAAAATATTAATCGCTAATCGTGGCGAGATTGCAGTTAGAATAATTAGAGCCTGTAAAGAATGGGGTATTCAAACTGTAGCAATTCACTCTGATGTGGATAGAGACGGTATGCATGTAAGATTAGCAGATGAAAGTGTTTGTATTGGGTCTCATCAGCCAGCAAACAGTTATTTAAATATTTCATCTATAATGTCTGCTATTGAACTAACAAATTCTGATGCTGTTCATCCTGGCTATGGTTTTTTGTCTGAAAATGCAAACTTTGCAAAAGTTCTTGAAGAAAACAAAATTAAATTTATTGGACCATCTTCAAAATTAATAAAAATGATGGGTGACAAAATTGAAGCAAAAAGAATAGCAAAAAAATATGGTTTGCCAGTTATTGAGGGTTCCGAGGGTGGTGTTTCAGACTTAAAACAAGCTAAAGAGATATCTAAAAAAATAGGATTTCCTGTATTGATTAAAGCTGCAGGAGGAGGAGGAGGTAAAGGAATGAAAATTGTTCGAAGTGAAAAAGATTTTAATTTATCTTTTTCTTCTGCAAAAAATGAAGCAATGAAATACTTTGGAAATGATGAGGTGTATATAGAAAAATTTTTTCAGAATCCAAGGCATATAGAAGTTCAAATATTATCTGGAAAAAACAGAACGATTCATTTACATGAAAGAGATTGTTCGGTTCAAAGAAGACATCAAAAACTGATTGAAGAAACACCAAGCCCAATATTGACCGATAAAATAAGAAACGATTTATTTGCAAAAACAGTAAATATGGTTAGCAAAATTGGCTATGAAGGCGCTGGAACAGTAGAATTTATTTATGAAAATGAAAAATTTTTCTTCCTAGAAATGAATACAAGAATTCAAGTTGAACATCCAGTAACGGAAGTGGTTACTGGAATAGATATTATAAAAGAACAAATATATATCGCATTCAATGGTGAAACTGCATTAACTCAAGACGATATAAAACCAAGAGGACATGCAATTGAATGTAGAATTAATGCAGAAGATCCAAGTAAAAACTTTCAACCCTCTCCTGGAGTTATCTCTATGTGTCATCTACCTTCAGGTTTTAGAACAAGAGTAGATGGAGCAATTTTTCAAGGATATAAAGTGCCTCCTTACTATGACAGCATGATCTGCAAATTAATTTGCCAAGGCAGAAACAGAAAAGAAGCCATACAAAGAATGAATCGTTCTTTAGATGAGTTTGTAATTGAAGGAATCACAACAACTATAGACTTACATAAAAAACTATTAAA
>CAYNKD010000150.1:0-1516 GCA_964397735.1 uncultured bacterium
ATGGTGAACGACAGCATCACCGGCAGCCGTTGGCCAAGCGAGTCGAACACCGTCTCGAGCGCGAACAACGCTGCCCGCGAATTGAGCGAATCGAACACCGTCTCGACCAGCAGTACATCCACCCCGCCCTCGACCAGGCCCTTGGCCTGCTCAACGTACGCCTCGACCAACTGGTCGTATGTCACTGCGCGGAAGGCCGGGTCGTTGACGTCCGGCGAAATGGAAGCTGTGCGATTGGTCGGGCCAAGTGCCCCGGCGACAAAACATTGCCGGCCGGGATCCGCCATCATCACATCATCGGCGGCGGCGCGGGCCAACTTGGTGTTGGCCACGTTCAGTTCGTAAGCCAGCGACTCCATCGCATAATCGGCCAAGGCGATACGGGTGGAGTTGAAGGTGTTCGTCTCGATGATATCCGCCCCGGCCTCGAGATAGGACCGGTGAATGGAACCGATCAACTCCGGCTGGGTGATACCCAATAGGTCGTTGTGGCCCTTGAGATCGCGCTCCCAGTCAGCAAACCGTTCGCCCCGGAAATCAGCCTCCTCGAGCGTGCGCTGCTGGATCATCGTGCCCATCGCGCCATCAAGAATAACGATGCGCTTGGCCAAGAGATCGCTCAGGACTGGTTGCCTGTCGTTGGACGGATTGATGTCCATGAAATGGCAGGCTACCGATCAACCCCGGGAGAGTCAACTAACATATCAACATATCAAGATATGTTGATATGTGTTGTTTTATTGAGTGTAAATCCATTTTTAGGGTGTAAACTACTTTTTTTAGACAAGTTCTCGTTGAGACAGTTTGATGAGTATCATATAGAGGATGAACTCACACGGGAAAAATCTCCGGCGGCTTGATTCAAGCTCTGATTGACGGTGCTGGTTTGTAAACTATAATTCTCGTCGCAAAAAATCCGTAGTCATGTCAAAAAATGTTGATATCCTTTTCTCGTTTGATCCGGAGAAAGGCGAAGCAAAGCAGGCGCCCCACGCTGGGCTTCGGGCCAAACTCATTATTCCAGATCCCGAGTTAATCGGCAAAAAGGCTACCTTTACCATAAAGCGGCATGTTCAGGTGAAAGATTCCCGACCCGTCCACGATACGGAGGAAATGTTCAAACACAAATTCACCGTCCGGGGTGGGAAGGTAACTGTTCCGATTCCCCACGATGTCCTGGAAGATCACCCTTTCCAATACGACGGCGAGCAAATCGAGATCAAATGTTTCGGTGAACTGGTCATCAACGACAAACTGATCCGGAAGGACACCTCGGTTCAAAAGGATCTGCCGGTGGAAGCCCTCAAAAAACCGGAGGTTCTCAGCAACACCAATGAACTGATCGAGCCGAAGGATATTTTTTCCTTTTCAAAAAACCTGATAGCGATCCCCTCGCATAACAAGATCGCCACCCTTGGGTTGCTGGTCGTTGGCTTGGTTGTGATTGTGGTGAACATGCTTATCGGGGTACACGATCAATTCTCACCCGAACACGCTACCTATATTTACTCACATG
>CAYNKD010000151.1:0-1506 GCA_964397735.1 uncultured bacterium
AGATCCAACGGTGCAACGTTGGTACGTACCGGCTATGCATTTTGCCGAATACGGCCGCAACCAATGGGATTATACTAATTATGCCCGTGATGCTAACCGACGCTATATTGACGCGTCGCTGGCAGGAGATTTCTTTTATGATCCCTTTGGACGCCTTATTTCGCGAGGCTGGTTGGTCTACGACTGGCGCCAAACCAAACCCTTACTCGCCGAGAGTTCAGCAATTAGAAAGGGAGGCCAATACGGATCTTGGTTTAACCGCCTAGTCGTATCTGGAGATAGTAAGAGCCAATACAATTATTCGGTGATGGTCGGAGACGAAATCTGGACCACTCTGACTCCGATGACCTTCCGCAAAGCAGGCTTCAATGGTGTAGTTACCGACTTTGCTTCAGACAACTTCCGACTTACCGGACTATTCTCGCGGGTCTCATTTCCGGTCCTCTCAGGAGGTGCAGCGCGTTTCCAAAACTCTACCAATCTCACTGCCGGCCGTGCCGAACTCGATCTTTCAGACTATTTCACCCTCGGCTTTAATTTTGTTAACACGCACAATCATACCGGTGCCAACAAAAGCTTTCAAGGAAATGTGCTCAAAGGTGCCCTAACGCCTGGACAACTGGCCCAGCGGGTAAACGTACTACTGGTGCGATTGTCGGATGATTCACCCGAGGATGGCGAGGGTGGGGCGGTTCTAGTTAGCGAGGAGATCGAAATACGTACAACACTAATCCGTCAACAGCTAGTTTTGGACAGTTTAGTAACGGTAAAGCGAGACACGGTCATTTTAAGCAATAGTATAAACTTTAGGCCGGCCATCAAAGGGGGGGAAATCGAGCACGGATTTTTAACCGCTAACGGGGCGAATCAGATTGTTTTACAATACCCTTTAAGCCCAGGGGAAACAATCGCGGAAAAAGGCACCTTGAGAGCACTCTTCCAACAACATTTGAACTTAACCCTATCCGAAGCCGAAGATGCCATAAGTGCTATTCGGGATGTGCGTTTTCGCTTGGTGCTAGCCAATGATTATCGGGTTGAAATCAGCTCTAACAGGCAAACCGACCAGTTTGGCTTACCCCAATTTTTGCCAGTGACAAGGGCTAACGGCAATATCAAAAATCAACTCAATCAACGTGAGGTCGTCTTCGACTACGGTCTGCCAACAGCCAACCAGATTGTCGGTCTCACCGGTGAGGTACACAACTTCCATGGTTTTGATTTTTACGGCGAAATAAACCTAAATACACAGTATCGAAAATACCCAGGTATCGACCGCGACTCCCACCGTGCTATCAACGGTATTACCGGCAATCGACACGAGGTTGGCTGGTTGGTCAATCTAGCTTTTAGACAGGGACCCTGGAGCGTGATTGGCGAAGGCTTTGGCATGGAAAATGGCTACCAAACCAGCATAATCCCCGTCAATAGAGACGGAGTATCGGATTATTCTGCCAAAGCTGACAATCTTCACTTTGAATATGTTGACGACAACGACGACAACGA
>CAYNKD010000152.1:0-1505 GCA_964397735.1 uncultured bacterium
GCTTTTGTTAATGCCATATCTTATTCCTTTGTTTTCTTATATTTATATGTGTTATTCTGAACAGGTTGCCGCTCTTAATTTAGCAATTGTGTCCATATTATTAACATAGTCGCCTGTTATATCTCTTAATCTGTTTTTCTCTGTTACAATAGCAGAAGTGTCTGCACTCGTTTCTTGAGCCTTCGCAAACAACACATCTTGTGCCTCAAGTAGAGGTTTTCTCTCTACACGAAGTCTGTTTTTTGTTATTACTTTTGCCTTTGTTAAACTAACTTGCATTCCCATTAATAATTCTCCTTACAAATCTTGTGCTTGTTCTGACATACCATATGTTGCCAACTCAGCATCGGTTAAATCAGCAGATGTTTTTTCTACACTAGCGTCTGCTACATATTCCCATGCATCAAAAAAATCATATTCATCAGGTAGAGCACTAGAATCAACAATTTCGTACTTAGTGCCTGTAGGCAAATCTTTGTTTGCACAATGAATTAATTTTTCTTCTTCTGTACCATCTAAAGATGCTAAGAATTCAGCAGTTGGTACCATTACATTTAATGTATTGTTAGCGCCGTTAAATATAATCTTCTTCATTTTTTAGTTTCCTCCAAACGATACCATATTCACACCAGAAGCGTTTGTTTCACTTCCGTTAGAATGATAATAAGTAAATTGAATATATGATGATGTTGAGTTGTTCCAGTTAGCAGTTCCACCAGCAGTATTATGAGTAGTTACAGCAGCAACATTGTTTGATGATGATGCGTTTGTATAGTTAAATCGTGCAACTCCTGTTGATTGTAATGTTACAGTACTAATATTTAAAGCACCGCCAGGGTTAGCGTTACCAGCAGCAACATTATCTAAACCAATATTACACCAAGCAAATGCGGTACTGCTAGACCTTACATGACCATCATTAGTAATAACCATCGCATCATCAGCTGCACCCGAAGTCGCTGTTTGAAATACCATTTTTGTTTTATTTACAGAAGAAGTAAAGTCTGCTTCTGCTTTAACATATATTGCAGCCGCAACTGTTACAGCATCAGTACCAGCAGCTTCGTCAGGAGCAGCAAAGTTAATGACTCCTAATAGTTCATTGTCCTCAATATTAGTTTCACCTGTATGAAAATTAAAAATAGGATAAGAATTATCACCAGTTGCAGTACGCTTAAAAGTCAAACCAGCATCAGCATTATGAGTAATAGTTACATCTTGGTCATTACCAAAATAAATAACACTTGAATCTGCAAGATATAAATCTGAAAATTCTGCTGAAGCAGAACCTATTGTAGCACCATCAGCACTTGACGGAATAATAGAAGTAGTTATCTGTGGTGATGTTAATGTCTTATTTGTAAGTGTTGCAGTTGAAGCCGCAGTAACTAGATAAGAGTTACCACCAGTACTTGGTAGTGTAAGAGTGTTTGTAGCACTTTCAGAGTGTGGTGCACCAATAAGTGTTTGTGCGTGTGCGTTTGAACTCTCACAATAGAATTTAA
>CAYNKD010000153.1:0-1340 GCA_964397735.1 uncultured bacterium
AATACCGATTGAAGTCCTCGATTAATATTTGCCTGACCAAGACTCGGACCCACTGTCCGCTCTTCAATAATTTCAACTGGTGCTGCCAAAGAACCCGCACGCAACAGCAGCGCCAAATCCCGAGCCTCTACAACGCTGTCTAATCCTTCAATCTGAAACCGTTTACCCAATTGGTCGCGTATGACTGGCGCCGTAATCACTTCCTCAATACGTTCTTTGATGCGAACTACATCACCTTCTGAATTAAGTACAGGATTTCCCTGGCTATCGACCTTTGATTTTGAGCGGATTTCGATGTAAAGAACGGCCATTCGTTTGCCAACATTTTCACCCGTGACGCGCTGATTAATTCGAGCTCCCATTGCATCCAGCGAGATGCTCACAATAGCTCCACCACTTTGAGAATCAATACTAGCGGCTGCATCGATAATATTATCGCCCGAATATAAAACTCGTTTTTTTAGCAGAATCGGTCTACCATCTCGCATTTTGTAGAGTTTTGATCCTGGAGGAACGCTGCCAGCCAGCGCATTGTCTAAACTATGCTCTTCATCAACTAGCATAGTCTCCAATGTCGCAGTTCTGCCTAGAATACGTTTTGCACGAGCCGTATCCTGCACGCCTGGCAGCTGAACAACAATGCGGCGGTCTCCTTGACGCTGCACGACTGGCTCTGCTACACCAAGCTCATCAATTCTGTTACGTAGCGCTGTTACATTTTGCTCAATGGCGAACTCATAAAGGTCATTACGCTCAGCTTCCTCCAAATTAACATCCAAAAATACGGAATTCCCTCGCTCTGTTTTTGCTATTTTTAATCCGGGCAACTCGTCTCGAATTGCTTTTTGGGCATCATCGCTTTTACTTGCATCTCGCAATTGAACTTCGATTCCACCTGTCGGAACACGGCGAATGCCATCATATCGAATTTTCTGACTACGTAAGATATTTCGAATATCCGACAAGTAACGCTCTTCCGATCGACGCGTCACACTATCCATATCGACTTCCATGAGAAAATGAACGCCGCCTCTTAGATCCAATCCTAAATACATTGGTTGGGCCCCAGCCGAAATCATCCATCCTGGAGCTGCAGATAATAGTGTCAAAGCAATGGTATACCGATTGCCTAACTCCTTTTGAAGGATATCACGAGCCTTAAGTTGTATTTCTGGGTTATCAAAACGCAGTCGAAGGTTATCCGCCTCCAGGCTCGCCGCCTTGGCCTCCGCGTCGGCGGCGAACTTGGCGGCGGCCGCGCCGATCTTGACGGCCTCCTTGGCGCCCTTGGCCGACACCACCTTCAGGCTCATCGCGCGTCGCTCCTCCTTGACCTCCAT
>CAYNKD010000153.1:1350-1501 GCA_964397735.1 uncultured bacterium
AAAGTCAGAAGCTTCCATGGCAATGCCCCGAGCACCTCGGATTTGAATTCCAGGATCATCACCAAAGAGATTTGGCACTGCGTAGAACACTCCAGGTACGACAACCAAGACAATGATTGCCCACTTCCACCATGAATAGTGATTCAACATT